>NC_014840.1 GCF_000175935.2 Pantoea sp. At-9b | reverse complement strand
AAAACAGTGAGATGGTTTTTTTCACTGTCGCACAGTGCGGGTGGCATTGCGCGGAACAGCACAGCCGATCCGACAACCTGTTGAACAGCTCACAAAGCTACAGGCCACTGCCGGGTGCGGGGTAATTGTGTTGTTTCCAACAATTGGTCTGGCGATTGTTTCTTCTTTGTTCTGTCTGGCGACGGCAGGAAAACAATAAACATATATTTATCAATGTATTATCCAACCTGGTACGGCTGGTATGTTCTCTGCACTGTTTTCTGAGCAATCACACCAAACCAACAGGAGACATACGATGACCATGCGTCAATGTGCCATCTACGGCAAAGGTGGTATCGGCAAATCCACCACTACTCAGAACCTGGTCGCTGCGCTGGCGGAGATGGGCAAGAAAGTCATGATTGTGGGCTGTGACCCCAAAGCGGACTCAACCCGTTTAATCCTGCATGCCAAAGCACAGAACACCATTATGGAAATGGCCGCAGAAGTTGGCTCAGTGGAGGACCTTGAGCTGGAAGATGTGCTGCAAATCGGCTACGGCAACGTGCGCTGCGCCGAATCCGGCGGCCCGGAGCCAGGCGTCGGTTGTGCCGGTCGTGGCGTCATCACCGCCATCAACTTCCTTGAAGAAGAAGGTGCCTACGTACCTGATCTCGACTTTGTCTTTTATGACGTGTTGGGGGATGTGGTGTGTGGTGGTTTTGCCATGCCCATCCGTGAAAACAAAGCGCAGGAGATCTACATCGTCTGTTCCGGCGAAATGATGGCGATGTATGCCGCCAACAATATTTCGAAAGGGATCGTGAAATACGCCAAATCCGGCAAAGTGCGCCTCGGTGGGCTGATTTGTAATTCACGCCAGACCGACCGAGAAGATGAGCTGATCATCGCGCTGGCGGAAAAACTCGGCACCCAGATGATCCACTTCGTTCCTCGCGACAATATCGTGCAGCGTGCCGAAATCCGCCGTATGACGGTGATTGAGTACGATCCGACCTGCAAGCAGGCCAATGAATATCGCACCCTGGCGAGCAAGATCGTCAACAACACCATGAAGGTCGTCCCGACGCCCTGCACCATGGATGAGCTGGAAGAGCTGCTAATGGAGTTCGGCATTATGGATGCGGAAGATACCAGCATCATCGGCAAAACCGCGGCGGAAGAGAACGCGAACTAACAGGAATAGCCCATGAGCAATGCAACAGCCGATCGTAATCTGGAGATTATCCAGGAGGTGCTGGAGATCTACCCGGAAAAAACGCGCAAGGAACGCCGTAAACACATGATGGTGACCGACCCGGAAATGGAGAGTGTCGGGAAATGCATCATCTCCAACCGCAAATCACAACCTGGTGTGATGACCGTCCGTGGCTGTGCCTATGCCGGTTCCAAAGGGGTGGTGTTTGGACCAATCAAAGATATGGCCCATATCTCGCACGGCCCCATTGGCTGCGGCCAGTATTCACGGGCCGGACGCCGTAACTATTTTACCGGGATCAGCGGGGTCGACAGTTTTGTGACCCTCAATTTCACCTCCGATTTTCAGGAGCGTGACATCGTGTTTGGCGGGGATAAAAAACTCACCAAATTGATTGAAGAGATGGAGGAACTGTTCCCGCTAACCAAAGGGATCAGTATTCAGTCGGAATGCCCGGTAGGACTGATTGGCGATGATATCTCCGCCGTGGCGAAAGCCAGCAGCACGGCCATCAACAAACCGGTGGTGCCGGTACGCTGCGAAGGCTTTCGCGGCGTATCGCAGTCGCTGGGGCACCATATCGCCAATGATGTGATCCGTGACTGGGTGCTGGACAACCGCGAAGGGCAACCCTTTACCACCACTCCCTACGATGTGGCGATTATTGGTGACTACAACATCGGCGGCGACGCCTGGGCCTCCCGTATCCTGCTGGAGGAGATGGGGTTGCGGGTGGTAGCGCAGTGGTCTGGCGATGGCACGCTGGTGGAAATGGAAAACACCCCGTTTGTGAAACTTAATCTGGTGCACTGCTATCGCTCGATGAACTACATCTCGCGCCATATGGAAGAGAAGCACGGCATTCCGTGGATGGAATACAACTTCTTTGGTCCGACCAAAGTGGCTGAGTCGTTACGCAAAATCGCCGACCAGTTTGATGACCAGATTCGTGCCAATGCCGAGGCGGTGATTGCCCGCTATCAGGCGCAAAACGACGCCATCATCGCGAAATACCGGCCACGGCTGGAAGGCCGCAAAGTGCTGCTTTACATGGGGGGGCTGCGTCCACGCCATCTGATTGGTGCTTATGAAGATCTGGGTATGGAGATCATCGCCGCCGGTTACGAGTTCGGTCATAACGACGACTACGACCGTACTTTGCCGGATCTGAAGGAGGGCACGCTGTTGTTCGACGATGCCAGCAGTTATGAGCTGGAAGCATTTGTCAAAGCGCTCAAGCCAGACTTGATCGGCTCAGGGATCAAGGAAAAGTACATTTTCCAGAAGATGGGCGTGCCGTTCCGCCAGATGCACTCCTGGGACTACTCCGGTCCCTATCACGGCTATGACGGCTTTGCCATTTTTGCCCGTGATATGGATATGACCCTAAATAATCCCGCCTGGGGCCAGCTTACAGCGCCCTGGTTGAAGTCCGCCTGACATCTCTTATGCAATCCCGTCAGTTCACCGATTTGTGGCGCGGGAGGAGAATACCATGAGCCAGACTGTTGATAAGATTCATAATTGTCATCCTTTATTCGAACAGGATGAATACCAGAAACTGTTCAGTGGCAAACGTTCTCAGGAAGAAGCCTGGGATCAGGCACGGGTCCAGGAGGTCTTTCAATGGACCACCACTGCCGAATACGAAGCCCTGAATTTCAAACGCGAAGCGCTAACCATTGACCCGGCCAAAGCCTGCCAGCCTCTTGGTGCGGTGCTCTGCTCGCTGGGATTTGCCAACACCCTACCCTACGTACACGGGTCTCAGGGGTGTGTGGCTTATTTTCGCACCTATTTTAACCGTCATTTTAAGGAGCCGGTGGCCTGCGTATCAGACTCGATGACTGAGGATGCGGCGGTGTTCGGCGGCAATAACAACATGAATACCGGGCTGCAAAATGCCAGCATCCTGTATAAACCGGAGATCATCGCGGTCTCCACCACCTGCATGGCCGAGGTCATTGGTGATGATTTGCAGGCATTTATCGCCAACGCCAAGAAAGACGGTTTTGTCGATGCCAGCCTGCCGGTGCCCTTTGCGCATACCCCGAGTTTTATTGGCAGCCATATCACCGGCTGGGACAATATGTTTGAAGGTTTTGCCAAAACTTTCACGGCAGATCATGAGGCGCAACCCGGCAGAATTCCCCGTCTGAATATGGTGACTGGCTTCGAAACTTATCTGGGCAATTTCCGCGTGCTGAAACGCATGATGGCGCAAATGGCGGTGCCCTGTAGCCTGCTGTCCGATCCTTCCGAGGTGCTGGACACCCCGGCTGATGGGCATTACCACATGTATGCCGGAGGCACCACACAGCAGGAGATGCGCGAGGCCCCCGATGCCATCGATACGTTGTTGCTGCAGCCCTGGCAACTGGTGAAAAGCAAAAAAGTGGTGCAGGAGATGTGGAACCAACCTGCGACCGAGGTGCAGATCCCAATGGGGCTGGCCGCTACCGATGACTTGCTGATGACCGTCAGCCAGTTGACCGGCACAGCCATCCCCGATGTGTTGGCGCTGGAACGTGGCCGTCTGGTGGATATGATGCTGGATTCCCACTCATGGCTGCACGGCAAAAAATTCGGGCTGTTTGGTGACCCGGATTTTGTTATGGGCTTAACCCGTTTTCTGCTGGAGCTTGGCTGTGAACCCACCGTGGTGCTGTGTCATAACGGCAGCAAACGCTGGCAGAAAGCCATGAAAAAGATGCTGGAAACGTCACCTTACGGCAAAGAAAGCGAGGTGTTTATCAACTGCGACCTGTGGCATTTCCGTTCACTGATGTTCACCCGTCAGCCGGATTTTATGATCGGTAACTCCTACGCCAAATTCATCCAACGCGACACCCTGGCAAAAGGCGAACAGTTTGAAGTGCCGTTGATCCGTCTGGGATTCCCCTTGTTCGATCGCCACCATCTGCATCGCCAGACCACCTGGGGTTATGAGGGTGCCATGAGCATGCTGACCACGCTGGTGAATGCGGTGCTGGAAAAAGTGGACAAAGACACCATCAAACTTGGCAAAACCGATTACGGCTTTGACCTTATTCGTTAATGATCATGCGCCCCGCCCGAGGCGGGGCTACAGGGGGAGATGATGCCGAGGGTGATTTTTCGCCAACGTGGCGCAGATTTGTATTGTTATATCGCCAAACAGGATCTGGAGGCCAGGGTGACGCAGGTCGAATATGACACACCAGAACGCTGGGGCGGGGCTGTTGCGCTGGAGGGTGGACGTTGCTATTACGTCAGTCTTCAGCCGGGGCGGCCGAATTTTCCTGTTAGCCTGCATGCCAGTCGCGATGCACAAATTCAGGGGGCGGATAATGTCTGACAACGATGTGCTTTTCTGGCGCATGCTGGCGCTGTTTCAGTGCCTGCCAGAGCTACAACCGGCGCAGATCATGACTTGGCTGACTCGCGAACAGGATGAAGCGTTAACTCCTGCGCGCCTGGCGGCTTACACCCAGCGTCAACTTGAAGCCTTCTTTCCGGCTGAAGATGTGTTGATGTCGCCCGGACGCTGGTCACGGATTAAATCCTGCCTGCGCGGTGAGTTACCCTTCCATCTGCGTGTCCAAAACAGTTCCCAGCGCAAGCCGCAATTGTTGGTGGCGTTTTGTTCGCAGGATGGTCTGGTGATCAATGGTCATTTTGGTCAGGGGCGGTTGTTCTTTATTTACGGCTTTGATGATGAAGGCTACTGGTTGCATAGCTTACGTCGTTACCCCTCTGCGCCTCAGGAACAGGAGCCAAATGAGGTTCGGGCAAAACTGCTGGGTGACTGTCAGCTGTTGTTTTGTGAGGCGATTGGCGGCCCCGCAGCGGCCAGACTGATCCGCCATAACATCCATCCGATGAAAGTGTCATCCGGACTCGCCATTTCCACCCAATGCGACAACATCAACAAGCTGCTAGCCGGGCAACTGCCTCCGTGGCTGGCAAAACGACTCAACCGTACCAATCCGCTGGAAAGTCGTGTTTTCTGATCCACCTTCGGCCTCACGGGAAGTGTTCTGTCTTGTGAGGTCCCTGCCGTCATTGTCTGCTTTGTTGCAAAAGTGACAACATTTTCTCTTTTAAAATCAATGCGCATTAACTGGTCTGTGATTTGCAACGGCTAAGCTAACCCAATCAGTCAATGAGGTAATTATGAAGGGGAATGAGATTCTGGCACTGCTGGATGAGCCTGCCTGTGAACACAACCAAAAGCAAAAGTCCGGCTGTAGTGCGCCCAAGCCAGGGGCGACGGCGGGTGGCTGTGCCTTCGATGGTGCGCAAATTACGTTGCTGCCGATTGCTGATGTGGCGCATCTGGTTCATGGCCCAATTGGTTGCACCGGCAGCTCCTGGGATAATCGCGGCAGCTTTAGCTCGGGAGCGGTGATAAACCGGCTGGGCTTTACTACCGATTTAAATGAGCAGGATGTGATTATGGGGCACGGCGAACGTCGCTTATTTCATGCTGTGCGCCATATCGTCAATCGTTACCATCCGGCGGCGGTGTTTATCTACAACACCTGTGTACCGGCCATGGAAGGGGACGATATCGAGGCGGTGTGTCGGGCGGCGGCAACGGCTACCGGCGTACCGGTGATCGCCATTGATGTTGCCGGTTTTTATGGCAGCAAAAACCTCGGTAATCGTCTGGCCGGTGAAATGATGGTGAAGCAGGTGATTGGCGGGCGTGAGCCGGCTCCCTGGCCCGATAACTCCCCTTTCCTGCCGGAACATCGTCACGATATCGGGCTGATCGGTGAATACAATATTGCCGGGGAGTTCTGGCATATCCAGCCGTTGCTGGATGAGTTGGGCATCCGCGTGCTGGGCACGCTTTCCGGCGACGGCCGTTTTGCTGAAATACAGACGCTGCACCGTGCGCAGGTCAACATGCTGGTGTGCTCACGTGCCTTAATCAACGTGGCGCGTGCGTTGGAACAGCGTTACGGCATCCCGTGGTTTGAAGGCAGTTTCTACGGGGTGCGTGCGACCTCGGAATCCCTGCGCCAGTTGGCTGCTCTGACCGGTGATAACGATCTGATGCAGCGCACCGAAGTATTGATTACACGTGAAGAACAGGCTGCTGAACTGGCGCTGGCCCCCTATCGCGAACGTCTGCGTGGACGTAAGGCGTTGCTCTATACCGGTGGCGTGAAGTCGTGGTCGGTAGTGTCAGCGTTGCAGGATCTTGGCATGACCGTGGTTGCCACCGGCACGCGCAAGTCCACCGAAGAGGATAAACAACGCATCCGTGAGCTGATGGGTGACGATGCCTTGATGCTGGATGAAGGAAATGCCCGCACCCTGCTTGATGTGGTCTACCGCTATCAGGCGGACATGATGATCGCCGGTGGACGCAATATGTATACCGCCTACAAAGCGCGCTTGCCGTTCCTCGATATCAATCAGGAACGTGAACATGCTTATGCGGGCTATCAGGGCATCATTACGTTGGCGGAGCAATTGTGCCAGACGCTGGAAAGCCCGATATGGTCACAAACCCATGCGCGCGCGCCGTGGCATTAACCGCAGGAGCAGGTTATGGCAGAGATTATTCGTTCTAAAAAACCGTTGGCTGTCAGTCCGGTCAAGAGCGGGCAACCGCTCGGTGCTATCCTCGCCAGCATGGGGTTTGAACATTGTATTCCGCTGGTACATGGCGCGCAGGGGTGCAGCGCCTTCGCTAAAGTCTTTTTTATCCAGCATTTTCATGACCCTATCCCACTGCAATCCACCGCAATGGACCCGACGTCGACCATTATGGGAGCCGACGACAATATTATGACGGCACTGAACACGCTGTGTCAGCGCAATAACCCGAAAGCCATCGTATTGCTCAGTACCGGATTGTCGGAGGCGCAGGGTAGCGACATTTCCCGCGTAGTACGCCAGTTTCGTGAGGCGTCCCCCCGCTTTAAAGGGGTGGCCTTATTAACGGTCAATACCCCTGATTTTTACGGCTCACTGGAGAATGGCTTCAGTGCCGTCGTGGAAAGTATGATCGAGCAATGGGTCCCGGATAAACCGCTGGGCGTGGGGCGCAATCGACGCGTCAATCTGCTGCTTAGTCATTTGGTCACGCCCGGCGAGGTGGAGTTACTACGCAGCTACGTCGAGGCGTTTGGTTTGCAACCCGTGATGGTGCCGGATCTGTCGTTATCGCTGGATGGGCATCTGGCGAGTGGTGATTTCTCACCGGTGACGCAAGGCGGTAGCTCTCTCGCACACATCGAACAGATGGGCCAAAGCCTGTGTACCTTCGCCATTGGTGTGTCGCTGTCCCATGCCGCTAGCCTGCTGGCTCAGCGCAGCCGTGGTGAAGTGATCACCCTACCGCATCTGATGACACTGGCGTTGTGCGATCAATTTATCAACCAGTTGAAGGTGATCTCGGGTCGCAGCGTACCAGGCTGGATAGAACGTCAACGCGGGCAGTTGCAGGATGCGATGATCGACTGCCATATGTGGCTTCAGGGCGTGCCAATAGCCATGGCGGCAGAAGGCGATCTGCTGGCGGCCTGGTGTGATTTTGCCGCCAGCCAGGGCATGGTCGCTGGCCCGATTATAGCGCCGGTCAGCCAGAGAGGATTGTCCCATTTACCGGTCGATGAGGTGGTCATTGGCGATTTGGAGGATATGCAGGATCTGCTACGCCTCAACCCGGCTAGCCTGTTGGTAGCAAACTCTCACGCGGCCGATCTGGCCCGGCATGCGGGTCTCTCCCTGATTCGTGCCGGTTTTCCCATTTACGATCGGTTGGGCGAGTTTCGTCGAGTGCGTCAGGGGTATATGGGAATCCGTGACACCTTGTTTGAACTGGCTAATGTGATGAGCCAGCACCATCATTCCCTTTCCCCCTGGCGTTCACCTTTACGCCAGCAATTTGGCCCGGGGGCTCAGCATGTACCATGTTAACCGGCAGTTCAGTACCGTCTGCGCGGACGAGTGGCCAATGAAAGTGGCCTTTGCCAGCTCGGATTGCCTCCATGTAGACCAGCATTTTGGTGCAACCCCCCGCCTGGTGGTATACGGGGTAAAAGAACATGAAGTGATGCTGTTGCGCGTGGCTGACTTTGCCGTATTTTCAGGCCATCAGGAGGAGAAAATCAGCAGTCGCATCAACGCGCTGGAAGATTGCGTCACCCTGTATTGTGTGGCAATCGGCGAGATGGTGTTTCGCCAGCTACTGCAAATTGGCGTGCGGGCGGTGCGTGTGCCTGCGAGTACCACCATTGGCGAATTGCTTCAGGAGATTCATCACTACTGGTACGACAAAGAGCAGCGTAAAAAGAAGCGTGACCCGGAGCGCTTCGCCCGATTGCTGGAGGAAAAAGAATGGGATGATAAAGACATACGCTAGTCGCTTCTCTGACACAACTGTGACAAACCCCACATATCACCGCGACACTGAGCGCGGTTTTTTTATGAAAAATCCACTATTGCACTGAATATTATCGATTTTTACTTCTGGTACTGCTTTTGCTTGCTAGTGATATCCCGCTGTTTATTACGGCGGGGAAATGCGCCAAGGCGCTTTCCGTCATAGTACTGGGAGCTGAGAGCATGTGGAATTATTCCGAGAAGGTGAAAGATCATTTTTTCAATCCCCGCAATGCCCGAGTGGTGGATGAAGCTAACGCGATTGGCGATGTGGGATCGCTGAGCTGCGGCGATGCTCTGCGTCTGATGCTGCGAGTTGATCCGGAAAATGAAACCATTCTGGAGGCCGGATTTCAGACCTTTGGTTGCGGCAGCGCCATTGCTTCGTCTTCTGCTCTGACTGAGCTGATTATTGGCCGCACGCTTGCTGAAGCTGAACAGGTCACCAATCAACAAATTGCGGATTACCTTGACGGCCTGCCGCCACAAAAAATGCATTGTTCAGTGATGGGCCAGGAAGCGCTGCATGCGGCAATTGCCAACTATCGCGGGCTCAGCCTCGACGATGACCACGAAGAAGGAGCGTTGATTTGCAAATGCTTTGGTGTGGATGAGGGGCACATCCGCCGTGCCGTGCTCAGTAACGGACTTACCACACTTGAGGAAGTGATCAACTACACCAAAGCGGGCGGTGGCTGCACCTCCTGTCATGAAAAAATCGAGCTGGCACTCGCGGCTATTCTCGCCAGCGCTCCCGAGATGACTGCCCCGGTCAGCCCTGCCAAAGATCCCCACTGGCAAGACGTGATGGAAACCATCACCGAACTGCGGCCGCATATCCAGGCCGATGGCGGCGATATGTCGCTGGTGAATGTCGCCAATCACACCGTGACTGTCAGCCTGACCGGCAGTTGCAGCGGTTGCATGATGACCGATATGACCCTCGCCTGGTTGCAGCAAAAACTGATGGAACGCACCGGTTGTTATATGGAAGTGGTGGCGGTTTAAACCGTCGTTAATCAAAGGGGAACACGCATATGAAGCAGGTTTATCTGGATAACAACGCTACCACCCGTATTGACCCGATGGTGCTTGAAGCGATGATGCCGTTTTTAACCGAGCATTACGGTAATCCCTCCTCGATCCACGATTTTGGTACGCCATCCCGCGCTGCGTTAGAACGCGCCCATCAGCAGGTGGCGGCGCTACTCGGCGCGGAACACAGCAGTGAAATTATCTTTACCTCCTGCGCCACCGAAGCCACCTCCACCGCGCTGCACAGTGCGGTGGAGGCACAGCCGGAAAGACGGGAAATCATCACCACCGCGGTCGAACATCCGGCGACACTGGAGGTTTGCGAGTATCTGGAACGCCATGGCTACCTGATTCATCGACTGGCAGTCGATAGTGAAGGTGCACTGGATATGGCGCAGTATCGCCAGGCGTTGAGCCAGCGGGTGGCGGTGGTCAGTGTGATGTGGGCCAACAACGAAACCGGGGTGATGTTTCCGGTGGAGGACATGGCAGCGCTGGCCCATGAGTATGGCGCGTTATTCCACTGTGATGCGGTACAGGTGACAGGCAAGATTCCCCTCCATGTGGGGCAGACTAAGATCGATATGCTCTCCTGTTCCGCCCATAAACTGCACGGACCTAAAGGTGTGGGCTGTCTCTATCTCCGGCGCGGAACCCGTTTTCGTCCCTTGCTGCGCGGCGGTCACCAGGAACGGGGACGTCGCGCCGGTACGGAAAATATCGCTGGTATCGTCGGTATGGGGATGGCGTGTGAACTGGCGCAGGTGCATCTGCCGGGAATGAGTACCCTCGGACAGTTGCGGGACAGACTCCAGCAAAGCGTGATTGCCCAAATTCCTTCCGTCCGGGTGATGGGAGGTGAACAGCCGCGTGTTCCAGGCACCGTCAATCTGGCGTTTGAGTATATCGAAGGGGAAGCCATTTTATTGCTGTTGAACCAGGCCGGGATTGCGGCTTCCAGCGGCAGTGCCTGCACTTCAGGATCGCTTGAACCCTCACATGTCATGCGGGCGATGAATATTCCCTACACGGCAGCGCACGGCAGCATTCGTTTTTCACTGTCGCGTTATACCCGGGAAAAAGAGATCGAGTACGTCATTCAGACGTTGCCCGCCATTATTGCCCGTCTCCGCCTGCTGTCGCCTTACTGGCAGGATGGCAAACCTGCGCCGGAACAGGCCGCATTTATGCCCACCTACGGCTGAGGAGGATACGGCGATGTCTACAGTTTTGATTAACGATACCACCCTGCGGGACGGTGAACAGAGTCCTGGCGTAGCGTTTCGCGCCAGTGAAAAAATCGCCATCGCAGAAGCGTTATACGATGCCGGTATCACAGCGCTGGAAGTAGGAACCCCGGCCATGGGTGAAGAGGAGCGCGCACGCATCCAACTGGTTCGCCGCCATCTGCCTGATGCCACCTTAATGACCTGGTGTCGCATGAACGCTGATGAGATCCGCCAGAGTGCGGAGTTGGGGATGGACTGGGTCGATATCTCGCTGCCCACTTCCGAAAAGCTGCGGCAGTACAAGTTACGTGAGGCACTGCCGGTCTTACTGGAGCGGCTTGCCGATCTCATTGCGTTGTCACGATCGTTGGGGATGAAGGTTTGCGTGGGATGTGAAGATGCTTCCCGCTCCAGCGATCGCGATCTACGCCTGGTGGCGCAGGCGGCACAGGAAGCTGGTGCGCAACGGCTGCGCTTTGCCGATACCCTGGGAGTGCTTGATCCCTTTACCACCGCTGCCCGTATTACCGCGCTGCGTAACATTTGGCCATTCGAGATTGAAATGCATGCGCACGATGATTTAGGTCTGGCAACCGCCAACACGCTGGCCGCTGTCCAGGCCGGTGCAACCAGCGTGAACACGACCGTGTTGGGATTAGGTGAACGGGCAGGCAATGCGGCGCTGGAGACGGTCGCACTCGGTCTCAGCCGCTGTCTGGAGCAGGACTGCGGCGTCGATTTTCGTCTGCTCCCGGCGCTATGTCAGCAGGTCGCTGAAGCGGCACAACGTACCATCGATGTTCAGCATCCGTTGGTGGGCGATCAAGTTTTCACCCATGAATCCGGCGTGCATGTCGCTGCCTTACTGCGCGATCGGGAGAGTTATCAGGCTATCGACCCGGCGCTGGTAGGACGTGAATATCGACTGGTGCTGGGTAAGCACTCCGGGCGGCAGGCAGTGGATGGCGTGTTCAGCAAAATGGGATATACCCTCGACACACTGCAAATAGATTTGTTGCTACCGGCGATCCGCCGTTTTGCCGAAAGCTGGAAACGTATTCCGCAGGATTACGAGTTGATCGCCATTTATGATCAGTTATGCGGTGAAACAGTGCCAACGCTAAGGATCTAATATGCAATGGTTTTATCAGATACCCGGCGTTGATACGCTGGACACGGCGGAATCCTTTTTTGTGTTTTTTGCCGTTGATTATGATGCCACCTTGCTGAAACCCTGTTGCCTGCCGGTGTTGCGTGAATTTCACCGTAAGATACGCGACAACGTACCTCTACAAAATCATCTGGAAGACGAACCGCGTGCACCCTGGCTGCTGGCCCGACGTTTACTGACAGAGAGTTATCAGCATTACACGCAAGGAGGCCAGCCATGAGAACAAAATTCGCATTAGGCGATGAAGTCAGGGTGATCCGTGCCATCCGTAATGACGGCACCATGTACGGTTACGCCACGGGAGAGCTACTGGTACGGCGCGGCAGTACCGGTTTTGTGCGTTCATGCGGGACTTTCTTGCTGGATCAGATTATCTATCAGGTCCACTTCCTCAATAGCGACATGATTGTCGGTTGTCGCGAGCAGGAAATCATCAGCGCAACAGCAGCCTGGCATGCCGGGCATTTTCAGTATGGCGACAGTGTGATCTGTCGCCATACCCTGACGGTGGAGGGGAAAGTTGCCGTGCGGTCCGGCGCGCGGGGCCGCATTGAACGCACAGACCAGGGGGAGCATGGTGAGATCTATACCGTGATGTTTGGTGAACGCTGGTTTCAGGTTCCTGCCAGCGCGATCAAATTGTTGGAGGAATAATCGTCATGTCCGAGCTATGGGAACGCTTCTCGCGGATGCAACTGGCGCAAACTCGCTGGCAGTGCCAACCGGATTCCTTATCCGTCAGCCAACTGGCGGAGTTTAATCGGCTGTGGCAACGCCAGCGACAGATGGAATATGCAGTGGCGGGGGCGACGGGTGAGGAGCTCATTCCTGAGACTTGTCTTGCCAACATGACAACGTCACTTTCTCCTCTCCTTTCAACGCATGATTTTTCTGCTGCCGAGCGGCTATCGATTATTCAGCATCACACACGGATGGAAATCCAACTGGCACGGGTGGCGGAACAGGCACCGGTGCCGGATGATTTGCAGGTGCTGGCTTGGTACCGGCGGCATCAGGGGCAGTTTATGCGCCCGGAGCAGCGACTGTGCTGGCATTTGTTACTGACCACAGATCAGGATGGTCCGGCAGTGCATCGTCAGATGCAGCAGTTGCGGCTACAGATAACAAACAACCGGCAGGCTTTCAGCTCGCTGGCGCAACGCTGGTCGCATTGTCCCAGTGCACTTGAGGGCGGCCGTATGGGCTGGATTGGTCGGGGCTTACTCTATCCTGAGCTGGAAGAGGTGTTATTTGCGATGAAACCCAATGCCGTCAGCCAGCCGATTGCAACTCAGCTTGGCTGGCATTTGTTGTGGTGTGAAATGATTCGCCCGCCTGCCCCGATGGAACAGGAAGCTGCATTGACGCGAGTGCGCTCGCTGTTAACTCGCCAAAACCAACAGCAATGGCAGCGGCAATGGCTGAAGCAGCTATTGGAAAAATGACGACAAAAAAAGCCATTATCGCAGAGGATAATGGCTTCAGGGCTACGTGGAGATTTATTGCACGGTCTGGCTACATAATTACCGGTCTGATGCTCTCCAGCCAGGCGTCAAGTCGCTCCTCAGTGAGGTCATACTGATTGTCCTGATCCAGCACCAATCCGACAAAATCGCCCTGTTCCAGCGACGCTGAAGTAGTGAACTCATACCCCTGATTGGGCCATTGCCCGATGATTTGTGCGCCACAGTTTTTTAGTGCGTCATACAGCGGGCGCATGCCACTGACAAAATTATCGGGGTAGCCTTTTTGATCGCCCAGACCGAACAACGCAACGGTTTTACCGTTCAGACTTGCCCCATCAAGCTGTGCCATAAACTCTCCCCACGATGCTTCTTCACAGCCCGCATCGATTCCCGGCAATTGTCCATCACCAAGCGTTGGCGTGCCGAGTACCAATACCGGGTACGAAAGGAAAGTTTCAAGAGAGATGCGATTGATATTCACCGGCGTATCTGCCGCTTCTCCCAGCTTTTTGTGGATCATCTTAGCGATCTTGCGGGTTTTACCCGTATCAGTGCCAAAAAAAATACCAACGTTCGCCATGTCGCGCTCCTGTGAAATAAAAGAATCGGTCCTCTTTACTGTTGCGAATGCTGTGCCAGCTATCCTGGCTGCACAAACGTTGCACAATTTTGCACCGTCACGCACCAGCTGAGACGCATCTCAGGCGCGCTTTCTGTCGCGGCAGGAAGCTTTTTTGGCAATTTCATGAGGGATGTGCGGCTAAAACCGATCTGGATCAAGGTTAGGGCGAGTTGCTACCGCTTAAGGCTTAGTGTTTGCATGGTTATTCGACAGGTCGCCACCGCTGCGGCAAATGTCGACAGGTGGCACAAATTGTCATAACTGCGACACAAATAACCTGAGTTCCGGAGGATGTGATGACTGAGAATATGATGATGGATGCCGCTGAACCGCAAGCCATTGCACGAGGGCTTTCTCAGCAACATCCCGGGCTGTTTCTGACCATTGTTGAAGAGGCACCTGTTGCTATCTCACTAACGGATGCTGAGGCCCGTATCATTTACGCCAATCCGGCGTTCTGCCGTCAGACGGGCTATCCGCTGGAAGAGCTGTTGCAACAAAACCCACGGCTGCTGGCCAGTAAACAAACCCCACGGATAATTTATGAGGATATGTGGCGTTGCCTGCATCTGCGGCAACCCTGGCGTGGGCAATTGATTAACCGCCGTCGCGATGGAAGCTTGTTTTTAGTGGAAATTGATATCACCCCGGTCGTCAATGCCTGTGGGGAGCTGGAACATTATCTGGCGATGCAGCGTGATATCAGCACGGGCTATGCGCTGGAACAACGCCTGCGCAATCAAATGACGTTAACCGAAGCCGTGCTGAATAATATTCCAGCCGCTGTCGTCGTGGTGGACGAACAGGATCAGGTGATTATGGATAACCTGACTTATAAGACATTATGCGCCGATTGTGGTGGCAAAGAGTTGCTGACTGAACTGGATTTTTCTGCGCGGAAAAAGGCGTTTGCCGAGGGAGCAGTGACTCCGGTGGTGCTGTGTGGCACTGTGCGCTGGCTCCGGGTGACGTGCTGGACCCTGCCGGGTGTCAGCGAGGAAGTCAGCCGTTATTTTATTGATAACGGCCTCGCCCGAACGCTGGTGGTGATCACCGATCACACCCAGCAGCAGCAACAGCAGGAACAGGGGCGGCTCGATCGACTCAAACAACATATGACCACCGGTAAATTGCTGGCGGCGATCCGTGATTCCCTTGATGCCGCATTAATTCAGCTGAATTGCCCCATCAATATGTTAGCAGCTGCTCGTCGTTTAAATGGTGACAACAGCAATGTAGCGCTCAATTCGGCCTGGCATGAAGGTGAAGAAGCGATGGCGCGTCTGCAACGCTGTCGCCCTTCTCTGGATCTTGAGCCAGCGACCATGTGGCCTCTTAGGGATTTTTTTGCCGACCTGCGCGCCCTTTATCACACGCGTTACCAGCCAGGGGGAAGCTTGCAGGTGACTCAGGGTGCCCCTGAGCTGGTGTGTTTCGGCCAGCGAACACAGGTACTCGCCTGTCTCAGTTTATGGCTGGATCGCACTTTAGATCTGGCCGCTGAAGTGCCGAATTTCGTGCTGGAAACGCAGTTGTATGCCCACGAAGAAGAGGGCTGGCTGGCATTTTACTTATGCGACAACGTCCCGCTGAAGCATGTGCGCTACAACCATAGCGCTGATGCATTAAACGCCCCGGGTAAAGGGATGGAGCTGCGGCTGATTCAGACTCTGGTCGCCCATCATCGTGGGGCGATTGAGCTCACTTCTCCGCCTGAAGGTGGGTCCTGCCTGACCTTGCGTTTCCCGTTATTTGCCTCACTGACCGGAGGTGCCAAATGACCCAGCAATTTGAATCCGACAACCGGGTTTGGCGTTTTGATCTGTCCCAACAGTTTACCGCGATGCAACGCCTTAGCGTGGTGTTGAGTCGCTCGACGGAGCGAGATCGGACATTACAGGACGTGTTGTACGTACTGCATAATGATGCATTTATGCAGCATGGCATGATTTGCCTGAGCGACAGTCAACAGGACCTGCTGACCATCGCGGCGCTACCGGAGGCCGACGTGCAACAACTGACCGATGGCCTGAAAGTCCGTTATCGTATCGGAGAGGGGCTGGTTGGTACGGTGGTGTCTCAGGGGCAATCGTTGGTTTTGCCGCGACTGGCAGATGACCCACGTTTCCTTGATCGCCTGGGATTGTACGACTACAACCTGCCCTTCATTGCCGTGCCGCTGATGGGGCCAGACTCAAAACCGATTGGGGTTTTGGCCGCCCAACCGATGGCGCAGGCTGAATCACGGCTCACCTCCTGTACCCGCTTTCTTGAAACTGTCGCCAATCTGGTAGCGCAGACGGTGCGCCTGCTGTCATCACCACTTCCTTCCGTTCCACGTCCGGCAGTGATAGCCGCCGCCAAGGGGCGCAACTGTGTTCCTGCCCACAACTTCGGCTTCGAAAATATGGTGGGAAAGAGCCCGGCGATGCAGCAGACACTGGACATTATTCGGCAGGTCTCACGCTGGGATACCACGGTGTTGGTGCGGGGTGAAAGTGGGACTGGTAAGGAATTAATTGCCAACGCCATTCATCATAATTCCCCGCGGTCCACCTTCCCTTTTGTGAAGTTTAACTGTGCGGCTTTGCCCGACACCCTGCTTGAGAGTGAACTTTTTGGTCATGAGAAAGGCGCGTTTACCGGGGCAGTGCGTCAGCGAAAAGGACGTTTTGAACTGGCAGATGGTGGCACGCTTTTCCTTGATGAAATTGGTGAAAGCAGCGCCTCTTTTCAGGCTAAATTGTTGCGGATATTACAGGAAGGAGAAATGGAACGGGTCGGTGGTGATGAAACCCTTCAGGTCAATGTACGGATCATCGCCGCGACCAACCGCAACCTGGAGGAAGAGGTACGCAACGGGAATTTCCGCGAAGACCTGTATTACCGCCTGAACGTGATGCCGGTCTCTCTTCCTCCGCTGCGTGAACGGCAGGATGATATTCCTGAACTGGCACACTTTCTGGTACGCAAAATCGGGCAACACCAGCACCGCACTCTGCGGATCAGTGAAGGGGCAATTCGCCTGCTGCTGAGTTACAACTGGCCGGGTAATGTGCGCGAACTGGAAAACTGTCTGGAACGTTCGGCGGTGATGTCGGATAGCGGGTTAATTGATCGTGAGGTGATCCTGTTCAATCACCGGGAAACAGTACCGAAACCGCTGGCGGTCAGCGCACCACGCGAGGACAGTTGGCTTGATCAGAATCTTGATGAACGCCAGCGGCTGATCGCTGCGCTGGAAAAAGCCGGGTGGGTGCAGGCCAAAGCGGCGCGTTTATTGGGGATGACACCACGTCAGGTTGCCTATCGCATCCAGACGATGGATATCACCATGCCACGCATCTGATCCACATTGTGATGATCTGCACATTGTCAGCTACAGGTGGCGAATATAACAAAGCCTGGCGCGGCTCGCTGAATAAAGTGCTTTAATTTCATCGTATTAACCAGGTGGCAAACGGTACATATATTGCAGCAGGCAGTTTAAGACTACATCATCAAGGTAACGCCATGACTTCCTGCTCCTCTACCGCCTGCCAGGCACCGACCCGTGAGACGCTGACCGATCTGGTCGCGGGTAAAGTTGCGTCACATCCCTGTTACTCACGCAGTGGGCACCATCGTTTCGCGCGAATGCATCTGCCGGTCGCGCCTGCCTGTAACCTGCAATGTAATTACTGCAATCGCAAGTTTGATTGCAGTAACGAATCGCGACCGGGCGTCTCCTCTACCCTGCTCACGCCTGAACAGGCGGTTGCTAAAGTTCGTCAAGTGGCGACCGCGATCCCACAATTATCGGTGGTGGGTATCGCTGGACCTGGCGATCCGCTGGCGAATATCCATCGTACCTTTAGCACCCTTGTACAAGTGCGTGAAGCGTTTCCGGACCTGAAATTATGCCTCTCCACCAATGGCCTGATGCTGCCTGATGCGGCTGATCGACTGGTGGCACTGGGTGTTGATCATGTCACGGTCACCATTAACACGCTTGACCCCGACATTGCGGCGCAAATTTATGCCTGGCTGTGGCTGGATGGCGAGCGTTACAGCGGGCGTGAAGCAGGTGAAATTCTGATCGCCCGACAACTGGAAGGTGTGCGCCGCCTGACATCGCAAGGCGTATTGGTGAAAATCAACTCGGTGTTGATCCCCGGTATTAACGAGCATGCATTACCCGATGTCAGCCAGTTGCTGCAAACCAGTGGCGCATTTATCCATAACATCATGCCGCTGATTGCACGCCCCGAACATGGCACGGTATTTGGCCTGAACGGGCAACCGGAACCTGATGCGGCGATGGTCGCCGCAGTCAGGCAACGCTGTGGCGAGATCATCCCGCAGATGACGCACTGTCATCAGTGCCGGGCGGATGCGATTGGTATGCTGGGAGAAGATCGTAGCCAGCAGTTTGCCGCGATTCCGGAACCCGAATCCGCTTCGCAACCCTGGCTGCCTGTGTTGTTTCAGCGGGCGAAGTTGCATGCCAGCATTGCGACCCGGGGAGAATCGGATGAGGAAGAGGCTTGCCTGGTGGCTGTCGCCTCGCAACGCGGGGATGTGATCGACAACCATTTTGGTCATGCCGAGCGGTTTTATATCTACAGCCTTTCTGCGGCTGGGGTGGTCTTGGTGAATCAGCGTTTCACGCCAAAATACTGTCACGGCAGCGACAGCTGTGAACCTGAACCGGACAGCGAAGCGCGCATGGCGGCGATTTTTGACCTACTGGCCGATGTAAAGGCAGTTTTTTGTGTACGGATGGGGTATACGCCCTGGCAAAAACTCGAAGCGCGCGGTATTCAACCTTGCGTAGATGATGCCTGGCAACCGGTAACGGAAGCCCTGGATCGCTGGTGGCAGGATTATCGTGCGCGGACAACATCCCTGAGCTTGCGTAATAAGGGGGTTGCATGACGGCACAACAAGACTGGTTACGTCGGTTGGTATCTCTCTATCTTCAGGGATGCGGTAGTTATCCAAAGAGAATGGGACTTTCTCCGCATCAGTGGGTGCAGTTGCCACTACCAGCCCGGCAACCGTTAATTCCAGCAGATACGCAGATGCGCCATCAACTCATGAGTGAACTGATCGCCACGCGCAGCGATGAGCAGCAACAACTGACGTTATGGCTGGCGGAATATATGCAGCCAGACGCAGAGCCGATGCACTGTATTATTGCCAGCGTCTCGCTGGCTTTTAACCATCTTTGGGAAGATCTGGGTCTGAGTTCCAGAGCCGAGCTGCGGCAACTGATGAGTGACTGCTTTCCTGAGCTGGTAGTGATGAATGATAAAAACATGCGCTGGAAAAAGTTTTTCTACCGCCAGCGTTGTTTGCATGCACAGGGTGAATTAATTTGTCGTTCACCAAGTTGTGATGAGTGTTGTGAAAGGCAAGTGTGCTTTGATAATTCGTGATTTCCGGGACAAAGACGGCAGGTAACTGCTGACCTTTAGCGGGGGAAATTCAAACTGTAATTAACATGGGTATAGTTACAGCATACATTACACAACCAATAAATCCCTGCCCAGACACCCAGCCGAATTCGCTTAACAGTGAATTATGTACGAGGTTTGCACTGACTTTTGGTGGAGAGGGGCATCAGCGGTTAGGTAGCGCGCCTGTAGTTGATCATAATCATTCTGTTTGTTGTAACTAATTACAAAGTAGAGAGCCACTCTTTGCTGGAATTGAATATGCGAATCAGTCGGCGGTTTCCACAGTATTCAGAGTAAATTTTTCACATCAGAAATGGATTCCCTCTTCCCTCCCCTTCCAGCTCCTTTTGTAAGGAACTTAACAGAGTTTTGAGCCTGTTACTTAGATAACCGGTAAATTCAGCACGCCCCAGCGTTCTGTCAAAAACTGTCTGCGGTAAAAAACGCCGCATTTCTGCTTCAAACCGTCCATCGCTGACCGTCTGGTCAATGCTCTCCAGGCGAAGCTTTAAAAGTTCCCTGTAGTTTGGGATCCGATAGTCCTGAATTTTCCTGCGAATCAGTTCAATATCATAGGCCGCGTTCTGCTGGAGTAACCACGGCAGATCCCAGATATCGCGATAGCGGACATATTTTGTTGTGGCGACCAGGGAAATGAGTTTGTCACTCATCACTTCATCAAGCGTTTCACACATCACAAGCGTGTCAGCATAGCCATCAGGTAGAACCGTATAGTTACGTGATAGTCCCATCGGCACTCTCGTGTAGGCGGGAATATTTGCAATCTCAATCTTGATACGCTGCTTTGGCATATCACGCCTTTCAGGGGAGGTGGTGACGGATACCTGCCATTTATCAATACGAATATCCTCATAGCCCGGCTCCCGCCGTAACTCATTTGGCTCTTTTACGCTGACCTCTAATCCGTAACGCGTTCCCAGATAATCTTCAATGCAGGTTTTCATGTTCTTGAGATGTGAACCGGAAAACTCAGTTCCACCCGCAAAATCCAGATCCTCACTGAATCGGTTACCACCATAACAGAGCCTTAATGAGGTCCCTCCCTGGAAAGTCAGATCCTGTAATAAACCGGCATTATCCAGGCAGTAGAGAATGTCGTAGTGCAAAAGTTCTTTTTCCACCACGCTCCGTAGACCTTCAAGCTCAGCGGACTCCATCGCCTGACTGACCAGTACGGCAAAATTAACTTTCTGATTCACGGTTCAACTCCGATTCATCGATCAGATGCGTGTTACGCCCGACACGGCGCAAATCCCTTGCTGCAGCTGCCATCGTCGCCTGCCGCAGCGGCGAGTCCCCCATATAAGTATCCCGTAAAATCTGTTCAGGAGAACGTTTAGTATGGGTGAACTCAATCACCCCGAAAGGGGTTTTATGTTCTTCTGAGCGTCCGGTTGTCATCACCGTGATGCGGCCAATGGGGATTTGGGAGATGACACCATACGCTGATAACGCTGATTCGAGGCTGAGATAGTTATACTCTCCCCGGCGCAGTGCCAGAACAATGCGCTCAAGTGTGTAGGCATCTTTACTTCTGGCATGGGCGTAAACATATACACCACGAATGGCTCGAGAAAGGATGCCATCCTTAACCAGACGATTCAGTCCTGCATTCAATGTCTTAGGACTGTCTTCATGGAAAATTTTGGCCAGATCACGAGTAGTGAAGACATAACGCCCTTTCTTATCGAAGGCGTTAAAGCGTTCAATAGCAGTCATTCTGTCCATCGATAAGTTCCCGTGAATACCACATAAGTTTAGTATTCATGTATACCTGAATTCGCAAAACCCGTCAAATACACATGAATACCACCAATTAGTAGTATTCATGTAACCTTATTGCAAGGTTGACGTTTGACGCTACAAACATGACTTTCATTAAAGGCAGCAGACGCGATAGCTCTACCCGTGCTTCATTAACCACATTCCCTTCAGCATCTTCCGGGCTTAGCTGGAGTGACCCCGTTTCCACAGACAGTCTCTGTCCTCACGACGAGGCCTTTTCGAAGGCCCCCGGACTGACGCCACCCAGATGGCTGTGCCGCCGGGTCCGGTTGTAGAACGTTTCAATGTAATCGAAGATATCCGCCCGGGCCATGTCCCGGGTTTTGTATATCCGCTTTCTGATGCGCTCCTTTTTAAGCGAGCTGAAGAACGATTCTGCTACCGCATTATCCCAGCAGTTGCCGCGACGGCTCATGCTCGGCGACAGGTTATGGGCCCGGCAGAACCGCTGCCAGTCATCGCTGCCGTACTGACTGCCCTTCCGGAACTGAGCCAGAATTAATGTCGGTGATAGACTGGGACTGGAGTCATACTGGTTCAACAGCTGTCTGGCAATATGGTTAGCACCCAGCAAGGCAAATCATGCGAGTCCCTGCGTTTTTAACGGCATATATGCCTGAACACCGAGCTCAGCAGCTATGGTTTAAATACTACGGGTTCTGCAGAACACCATTCGACCTCACCTCGTGCACGAAAATCAGCTATCGCTGCTTCAATAACCTGCAGGCTTAATGAAGGAGCATCAACAATGATACGAAGCCCCCGCCCATACACATATCCGGGTAAGTACTGATATCCCCGGCAGATAATGGGAACATCGCGAGTCATTTCCCCTTCACACTTTTGGACATACTGCGAAAATGTAAGACCATCGAAGATCGAATATTCTTGCTCTTGCTGCCTAATCAGTGTGTGACTGACAATTTTCCCTTTCGCATTGAAATTGGGTCGAGTCTCCATTCTAAATTCCTGCTGACGCTCCTGTTCATTCAACAGAGAAGAAGCTTTCTCAAAAGTACGAGACTCTATCGCAT
This sequence comes from Pantoea sp. At-9b, assembly GCF_000175935.2. Lineage (NCBI taxonomy): Bacteria > Pseudomonadati > Pseudomonadota > Gammaproteobacteria > Enterobacterales > Erwiniaceae > Pantoea > Pantoea sp. At-9b. The sequence continues at coordinate 298,695 of NC_014840.1, read as the reverse complement.
CTCTTAAAGCCAGTTCAGCAGTGATGATCTCGGCATTCCAGAAAACATCAGGCGCTAACCCGACGAAAAAGATGTCACTCCATTCCCAGACATATGCCGAACCTTCTCCATAACGGGAGAAATCACACTCGTCGTAGAATACTCCGCCACAGCGATGGCGTTCCTGATGGATGCGATTTTTAAGCTGAATAACTTTCCGACGACGACTGCGTCGGGATAAGGAAGTAAAAGGACGATGTTTACGTTGATATGGCATAGAAATCCCCAACCGATAAGCGCGTGAGCGGCCGGGAACAACCCAACCGGACAGCATGCCAAAGTGTGGGGGAAATTGATACAATTCTTTTAATTAACCTTAAATACAGAACACTGCAAAGGCTTTACGGATGCCACTCCCACGGATTAAGCAACTTAACGCCTAATTCTTCGAAATCTTTCACATTCCAGGTAACGACAGTCATGTCATGTCGGTATGCAGTTGCGGCAATCATGGCATCATTTGCCGAACGCTGATCAGGTAATTTTCCCCTTGCCTGTTTTTATGCTGCTGACCCGAATCTTGCGAAAATGATTCTGATTTTTTCCGAACTTAGTGGGGAGCTACAGGCATCACTGCTGTCAACTTACGAAAATTCACCAGCCGTATCCAAAACCACTTAACGGTTTTACCGGTCAGCCAGAGAGTGGCCAATACCAGGAACTCATGTTGTGGCACGACAACTGTCGAGCGTCAGTGATTTAAAAAAATCTCCAGACAGCGCTTCATCATGCCAGACGTTCAATCAGTTTCTGGCCGAACGTGGTCAGCAGCATCCGTCAGTAAAGTAACCAGCAAGCCCCCTTACCAATAAAGGGCCCGCCAGTTAACAGTAACTACCCGGATGCCTGTGATACGATGGCTACGGTCAGGGACTATTTCTTTCTTGGTAACATAACCGTGGTAGCCTGTTTTTGTGCCTTCAGGAGCCTTGGCCTGACGAAGAAGAACATTACTGCTACGAAAATAACAAAGAAAACGACTGACATCGGCTAATCCCCTTTATTGAATCACATGTTCCATAATGTTTTTCATTTCCTCAGAAATCTTACTTTTAGACCTTTTTACGTAGTAATTATACAAAGGTCTTAAGGCAACCCCTTCTTTGACCTTCTGAAGGAAATTCCAGTAGTTGGGATCTGCATCCCATTGCATCGCCTGTTTGATCCAGAAATCCATAACAAATAGATTTTTATCCATACCCCGAGCATTAAATGCGCAAAAAGCATACAGATAGGCGATATAGGCCAACTGATCCAACCTTACACGCGCTTGCAGCAATACTTTGGGGGCCTCAATAAACAACCCCTGGCGAATCTGCTTCTCATCACTGGATGCAATTAAACTACATGCATAATCATACTGTGATAATGCATCCCCCGACTGGATATTGAGTTTTAACAATCTCTCTCTTTCAATGGCTAATTCTGCCTTCACTGAGGGATTATCGTTACCTTCTATCAAAGTCTCTAAATCACGCGATTTAATCAACATCGCCTGTGAAGATCTTCGCTGCACGGCAATATCAAGGAACATATTGGATTTATCGATATTCGTATTAACCGAAAACATTTGTGCAAGACCCGGGGTGTTACCGTGATAAATTTCATAACACAGTATGGATGCGTTAACCCCACGATATTCAGTGGCAAATTTTTCAATTACAGGCTTTATCGAAGCAGCATAGCCCATCTTACTCAGGATGAAAATGTGCAATCTGAACATACCGTAATCAAGATTGCGTTCTGCGGAAATGTAATAACGCTCAATACTTTCGCGTTGAGTTTCAAGGAAAACGTCAGATAAGGGAAAGTTTGCCGCCAGGGCGCTGTATAAAACTTCCAACGGGGATGTAAGATTGCGATAACGCGTTTGTCTGGAGAGGTTGTCAAAGACATTCAACTTATCTTCAAACTCATAAATCTTCATCATTGAGAACAGGACATTGAAAACCTCAGTGGCCCGATAGAAAATAATCCAGGGTGAAGCCAGTCTGACAATGTCATGCAATGATTGATAAATACTTTGTACCAATGCATCTCTCGAATTCTGACGATCGTCAGGCATAGTCGTCAGAATATGGTAACAGAAATCAATATATTCGAACCGGGTCAGAGAGTCTTCTTCGTCACTGAGGTGGTCATTAACCAGTTCTGCGAAATGCTTCTCACTCTTTTCCAGCGCTTTTCGAAGATTGATTGATGGCAGCGTGTTATATGCCGTTAGCCGGTCATATTCTTTCTCGCGATGCAATATTTTTATCTGGAAAGCAGATAAACCTGAGCAGTAATCGCTTGCCAGGAATTGATCTACTTTTTCATACTTTTCATCACCATACCATCTTGGCGACAGAAACCTGATAATCGTTTTTCTTGACTCAATATGTTCAGGTGCCGTTATCAGAATGTGCCTCAACCAATAGAGTGGAATGAAGCTCATTTCATCAGCAGTTGGTGTCGAAAGCGTTATGTTAATCGCTCCCTCTGGAAGGCTATATCCTGCAAATGAAGATATATATTCTCTGGCCTCCCCATCGTAATGCGCGCAGGTGAAGCTAATCGGCTGATTGACTGGCAACTCAAGCCAGTCAGGTATACCAAATCGGCCTGATGCCTCTAATAACTTGTTGAGGGTCACAACACTTTCAGGATTGAATTCAAGAGTTTTCAACGCCCAGTAAAAAAACTGGTCGTTGGCAATGCTGAATCGCAGGCGTTGCGCGAGAGTTACGCGGTCCATAGTTTGTATCCCACGCTCATTGGCAGCGGTCATATACCAAAAGCCGGCAATAAAGACATAAGGATAATAACTCTGCGGCATTTCCTGCTGCCAGGCATGAAGTTGTTGCAGTATTTCATTCGCCTCTTCAACCTGAGGGTTAAACAGGAACTGAATTTGCAACACTTTATGCAGATCCGGCCCCACCAACGGTGCAAACAGCCGCTCAAGGTTTTGGTAATTCTTTTGACTTAAATTACGCTTTACTTGCTGTTGTAAGTCATATACTTCGACGAGAGATTTCATGAGTAAACGTCCTGTTCCTGAATCACGATGTTATTGCATAAATGCGGAAAAGCCTTTTTCTCTAAAAGGAAAAATAGGGTGAACTGAATGGATAGACCAATGATAGAAACCTGTCTATGGGAATCATCTGATATAGAAAAATGCGGACAAAATCCACAATACCGGAAACATATTATTGTCCAGGCATATAATTCACCTCCGATACTTGTTTCGCATATTAATAATCAGGACAAACTTTCTAAAATCCCACAGGTGAGTACGGTATGATATCAACATGCTTGGATTAATATGCGACAGGCTAATGAAAGATTCTGATTTAACGACAAAACCTATTGGAATGACAGGGAGGGTTAATGAGCACGTTATCGCAAAATAAATGGAGTTCAGCGGGCATGCTTTTAGGTGCCGTGGCTTTGATGCTCAGCGTTTTCCATTTCACCACAGGCCCTTTCACTTCACCCACACAGTCACTTGAACACATCGTTGCAGACAAAGTCTCTGCCGTTAAAACGGGGATTATTGCTGGCCTGAAGGGAGAAGAACCACCCGCAACTGCCAAAAAACGCGCTCCTGATATTGATGCTCTGCTCGACAATGCAGGGATTGGTATGGCAATTATTGCCCTGCTCTGCGCTTTTATCGGTGGCATTCGAAAGGAGAACGCATGGAGTGTCAGTGGTGCCATGCTGTTTGGTGGAAGTACGTTGGCGTTCTACGCGATCTTGCTGTATGTCGGGCTTATCTGTGCGCTCCTGTTGCTATTTCTGGTCGTGTCCTGGTTTGCTGGCCCACCGGTTTAACATACCTATTCATTTTAGTTCGAGCGAAGAAAGGTGATCATTTGATTGATATACAGTATCACGACAGGCACTTTACGAGAGATCAGATTACACTCACCAACGAGGAGTAAGTCGGTCCGTCAGGGAGGGAAAGAACGTCATGTCAAAATCAAAAGATCCGTTCGTTATTGCGCTGAGTCTTGCATATGACCGGGCAATGGCAGCACGTGAAGCTGTCGAACACAGGTTAGCCAGCATTCCTCTTCAGGAACGTCTGGTTCAGCGCTGGCTTAATGATACCGCCACTATCGCGGCTCAAGAATACTCAGGGTGGGATATACAGTCCCATCCGGTTCAGACACGAATACATAATGAGTGTGATAAGTTAGCTCGCTATAAAATCGAAATAGATGATCGCCTTATTAAATATGCTGACGCGTTAAAATCTCTTGAAGAAGTGGAGGAGATGATTCTTTCCGCGAAAACACACACTCCCTCTCCTGAAATAGCAAACGTTTTGAAGTCCTGTCCGCCCGTTTTACGTTGCAATCCGTGGCCTGAAAACTGGCCGCCCCAGAAAAATTTTATTTTCCGTGAGACCCCATATCAGGCTCACTCTTTTGTGAAGAAGATACCCTTGCCTACTCGCCCAGCACCCTCGTTAACGCCATTCTGTATAAACCTGGCTGATCACGAAATTGAGCTTTTCGCTCGCTATCAGGAAGGTATCACCTTCTTTAAAGAGGCACTTTCGTCCTTTCTTTATGAGTCCGGTTTTTCCTCACGCTGGCCAGCTATTCTCGAAGCCATCCGATGCGGTATCCGCTGGCCACTTTTGGACCAATACCTTGAAAAAGTAGAGGAACCCTGGCTTCCCAGAGAATTTGTCAATGAGGAGTTCGGTCTCAGAGGCTCACTGGCACGTCGTGACCCACTTGCGGATATAATGAATAGTGTTTCTCAGGAGGCTGCTCATTGGTATCTGACACAGCATACGGGAAGTACGGTGTTGCATGAAGACTTTGTGGACACAGCGATTATTGAAGAACTGATGGGCATCGGCCTGATAAAATGGGGGCCAGAAATGCCCACGTCTGAACTGTTACGCAACATCTCTTTTCCTGAAGTTAAATCTCTCTTCGCTCTGGCAGGTTTAACACCACCAAGAGGGTATAACGCGGCTGTAACCAGATTTAATGAATTGACTAAAGCCTACGGCATGGATGGAATTGAATATAAAATAAGATGTCTGGTTGATGTGTCTCGCATCATTAACGTATTAGAAATTAATGGATGGGAGCGGGAGGAACGGCTTGGCCCTCGTGCTCGTGCCAATGTTTTAGTCAGTACATTGGTCATGTTAGATGAAGGAGACCCGGGTCCAATTCGTATAATCAACTGGAATTCTCATTGAGAAAGTTAACAAACGAGAATTGCCCCCTGTCGTTCAACATACACCAATTATGTCGGAGATATTCTCGGTGCTCATGCTGATGCTCCTGCATTGATTGCTTTACACCCAAAAAATAATCATCAAATCAATCTGCCCCAGTAGACTTACGAAATATTATTGGTGTATCTAAAGCCTTTTGAAAGTAGAATTCCTGACAATTCTCATCATTATCCCAAACCTCTATTTCAATAATGTCTTTTTTGTGATTGTCAATCAAATAACAAACAATATCAAAGCAATCATAGTATTCATCACCTTTCCCTCTTAAATCTTCTACTTTTTTCTTTTGCTCTTCATTACAATGATATTTTCCTCTTAAATTTTCGTGAGCACGCCTTTCTGAAAACTGCTTTATCCAGTATTCGTGTTTGCAATCACCACCCTTTATTTTTACAATAGAAAACCTTAAGCCATAATGTTCTTCTTTCTTTAACTCACCACTAGCGTTTAAAGGATCACTATACATGCCGTTATAGATCGACTTCCAAAAAAAATCATTCACATGATAAAATTCATATACCTTTCTGTATAGGTCGCTACTGATCTTTATCTTTTCGAAATGAATACCTAACATCTTCATCAAAGATGGATTCAGGTTGATTCCTAAGATATCTAAACTTTCAAGCGCCGGTGGATTATAATTTATTTTCACTTTTCTCTCCCTACTCACCTTCTGGTCAACATTCTCAGCCAGACACGGTAAACATCCATATATAAAATGACTCAATAATTAAATGCCTACGATACATGGTGTATTGTTTAAAGATTCATAAATCATAAAGCACCTGACGACACCAGCAAAGAGCAATTTTTTACGATATAGCCCGAAACGGGTCGGGCGTAGAGGGTGACGGTAGCACTTTTGTGTTAAAAAAGGTGCCTGATATACCTCAGAAGAAAAACTCCGGATGCGAAAAGCGGACCTGAGATTACCGATATGCAAAGCGCTTTTCGGGATGAAATCCCTGCTTTTTTCCACTGCGCAAACCACATGGCCGCACCCCAAAACACGGAAAAGCATACGGCGCTAAAGACGAATTCAATCACATAATGCTTCATATCAGTTCCCTGATTCTGGCTGTTGTTCCTGTCGGATTTTGACCATTTACTAAAAGGCTCAGCCTGGTTCACCCAGCAAACGTTGTCTGTAATATTTGCGGGCAACGTGAATGACAATTTGACCGTAAACAAAACCGCCAATCGCTCCCATGGCGATAACACCCGGGAAACCAAATAATTTGACGCCTGCGCCGGATAAGAGTGCACAGAGTAACAGCCCGGTCCATGTTTCCCAGTGCCGAAAGGTTGAGGTATAGATGTCGTTCCAGCGTTTGCCACACTCTTTTGATGAGAGTTGTGATAGCTCGGGGATACTTCTGAGTGTCCAGTAGATTTTCATGCAGATGTCCTTATTGCGATGAATACGAATAGGAAAACATAAAAAGGGCGCTGATAAAAGACTTATGCACTGTTGCTGAAGCGCCAGGCATGAGGCGCTATCAGCCCTGGCCGGTAGACCCAAAACGCGTTATTGCGTTTCGGTGGAGATGACCGGCTTTGCAGGTGTGCGGAGTGGAGCTGACGAGCCGCCCATACCTGCGAGCCGAAATTGAATAAATATTGGTCAGTTAAGGTGGGGAATATAATTTCCCTTCCAAATTGAAACCTTATTCCATTGTTGATGGTTTTTATTGTTCATAAAAACCCACTGCATTCACCCTGATTAGCAGTGATAACATCCAACTAAAAGCGGATAAGCAGCAATAGATTTCCAGACTCAAGTTAACTGATAAAATTTACAACTGCATAATCGGCCAAAAACATAAGACAAAATAATTAACCACAGTTATTTCATGCCTGCCAGCAAGGCATGCCACCTTCTGCAATCCCATGAAATAAACCCTAAAAAAGCGCCACACCCATCTATCAGATCACCCTCATCCATGGTAGCGTCATCAAATAAGATTAATCTTATTTAATATAATAAATATTAACCTATCAGGGTAAATGATGATGCGTTACTTTTACATACTGCAGCGGGCGGTTGGGGGTGTATTTGCTTTTCTCATCCTGTTCCTGTCCACGCTCTCCTCTGCTTTTGCGCTTTCCAGCGGCTGTATCGCTCTGAATGCGCTTTCCGGTTCGACGTCACTGAATTTCAACACCAATGCTTATCCTGCATCAGCGTTTGATGCTGGCGATACACTCACAGTCTCAGTCACCGATAGCGGCAGCGCATATGACAGCGACGAATTATTCTTCGATGGTTTTGGTCTGACTGATTACGAGGAAACCGTTTTCCAGGTCTACTCGGCTTCACAGTCAACCAGCAACTCTGCGCATACCGTGACGTTGAGTTATACAGTGGGTACGCTCTCAACCGATGGTGTTCGTCTCAGGCTGACCTCATCATATGGTCAATTAAGCAATTTTGCTGTTACCTGCAACGGTACGGCAGCAATCCCCTCCAGCGATGCAACATTAAGCAGCCTGTCACTTTCGGATGGTACACTTTCTCCCTCCTTCAGTGCCGGCACCACCAGCTATAGCGCATCGGTAGCCAACAGCGTATCCACCATCACCGTTACCCCGACCACCACCGATGCCAATGCAACGGTCACGGTGAATGGCACCACTGTGACTTCAGGTTCAGCTTCCCCTGCAATTAGCCTGACGGCAGGGGCCTCAACTGCCATTGCCATCGTGGTTACGGCTGAAGACGCCACAACCAAATCCTATACGCTGAATGTCACGCGCGCGGAAGCTGCTGTGGTGGCAAACAACAGTACCGCCAATGTCGCGGCTAACAGCTCAGATAACGTGATAAGCCTCTCCACCAGTGGCGGCACGGCAAGCTCTGTTTCGGTCGCCTCGGCACCCGCACATGGCACAGCCACGGCTTCGGGCACCAGCATTACCTACACACCAACAGCAGGATATTCGGGCAGCGACAGTTTCAGCTGGAATGCGACCAACAGCGCGGGGACTTCCGCGAATGCCACCGTTGACTTGACTGTCACGGCACCCACATTTACGTTCTCCCCTGCGGCCGGTGCTCTTCCCGCTGCCACAACAGACAGCGCATGGTCTCAGACATTAACGGCCACGGGCGGCACCGCCCCCTACAGCTGGAGCGCGACGGGATTGCCAACAGGATTAACACTGAACAGCAGTACCGGGGTTATCTCTGGCACGCCGACTCAGACCGGCAGCTTCAGCATCCAGGTCACAGCAACAGACAGTAACAGTGCCAGCAGCACGGTTAACTACACGCTGAATGTCACCGCAGGCAGCACTGCGCCGGTTGCAAACGACGTCACGGCAACAGTGGATTCAGGCAGTAACGACAACAGCATCACCCTGGCAATCGCCGGTGCCGTCACCAGCCTGAAGATTGTCCGTCAGGCCAGTCACGGTACGGCGCTGGTTTCTGGCACCAGCATCCGTTACACCCCGGTGAGTGGTTATTCCGGTAGCGACAATTTTACCTACAGTGCAACCAACGCCTGGGGAACCTCCCAGGAAGCGACGGTATCGCTGACGGTGACGGCCACCAGCCTGACAATGTCACCTGCCAGCGGTACATTGCCAACAGCGACGGTGGGAACCGCCTACCGTCAGACCTTCAGCGTTTCGGGCGGAACCACTCCATACAGCTGGCAACTAAACGGTTCATTACCTCAGGGACTGACTTTTGCGAATGGCGAACTGAAAGGTACCCCAACCGCTGCAGGCACGGCCCCCTTTACCCTCATCGCAACGGATGCAAACGCCGCTAGCGTGCAGTCAGCCTATACGCTGACCATTAACGCCGCGGCACCTGTGGCTGCTGATCACAGTGCCTCGTTATATGCCGGGCAGTCAGTGAAGGTAAATCTTGTCGAGGGTGCAACAGGCGGGCCTTTCACGGGTGCGCGTTTGCTCGATCAACCACAAAGCAGCCTCGGTTCAGCGACTATCCAGTCTTCGGGGGCAACGTATCAGTTACTGTTTACCGCCGCAGCCCAGGCGAGCGGCACCGTTGCACTGCGCTATGAACTGACCAGCTCCACAGGAACGACCCAGCCAGCGACCGTGACGCTGACCATTGCTGCGAGACCCAACCCTGCTACCGATGCCGATGTGATTGGTCTGATCAGCGCACAGGTACAGGCAGCGCAGAACTTTGCTAAAGCACAGATACGCAACTTTAATGACCGGCTGGAACAACTGCACAGCGGTGTCAGTCTCCCTTCCGGTCACAATGGCATCCATTTCAATATGCCCACCAGTCGCTCTGAACGCGAAACAGATAAAGACCTGTGGGCCAGTGCCTGGCAGCAGCAGCGTAAATATCAGGAAGAGCACCCACAACCGCAATCTCCGGTAAACCCATTCACCGCGCGCAACGAGGACAATCGCCTGTCCTGGTGGACCGGCGGTTATATCGATTTTGGCAGTGATAAAGACGATGCGGTGCGTTTCAGCCATACCCTGGTGGGTATCACCACCGGTAGCGATTATCGATTCACCCCCTCATTTACTGCGGGGATGGGGATTGGTTTTGGCCGCGACGTGAGTGACGTTGGTGACGCCGGTTCACGGGAAAACGGACGGTCAATCAGCTCCGCCCTTTATGGCAGCTGGCACCCGGATGCGTTCTTCATTGATGGGCTGCTGGGCTATAGCAGTCTTGAGTTCGACAGCAAACGTTATGTGAGTGAATCGGATGCTTTTGCACGTGGCAGCCGTTCAGGTCGCCAGGTGTTCAGTTCGCTAACCTCAGGTTATGAGTTCCGCACGGTCAGCAGCCTCATTTCACCTTACGCACGCATTCAGTACTACCGTACCTGGCTGGATGGCTATGCCGAATCCGATGCCGGGCTATTCAACCTGGCTTTCGCACCTCAAACGTTTGCTCAAGTTGTGACGACCGCCGGTCTGCGCGGCGAACACAGCGTACCGACCAGTTGGGGCTTTGTGAAACTCCAGAGCCGCCTTGAGTATTCGCAGCTGATGAATGACAACGGCAAAGCACGTGTCGGCTATGCCGATGTGGGCAACGATACCTGGAGCATGTCGCTCTATCAACAGAGCACGCAGACGTTGGCTTTGGGTGTTGGCCTTGATTTTCTGCTGCCGCACGATATCACGCCAGGCATCGCCTACCAGGGCACGCTCGGGCTGGATGAGCAGCAAACACGTTCACAGATGATTATGGTGCGCGTGAATATCGGGTTTTAGGTTCAGGCATAGCATTTACGTTGCTGCGAATGCCTGTGCTCGGTGACGAAAGAGGTGCAGGCAAAAAGAAAGAGGTCGCCTCACGGCGACCTCTTTAAGCCCGAAGATTACGCGCTGCCGTTAATCCACCGCGATCGCTTCGACATGATGTTTAGATACCTTGCAGGAGCGCGGTCTGAATTAACGCTTTTGTTTTGTATTCGGCATAAAGAGAGTGGCGAATCCCAGCAACGGCAGGAAGGCGCATAAGCTATATACCCAGTTAATGCCATACATATCTGCCAACTTTCCAAGACCTGCTGCGGCAAGTCCACCGATACCAAACATCGTACCAAACATGATTCCGGCAACCATACCGGCACGGCCGGGGACGATTTCCTGAGCGTAAACAACAAGCGCTGAGAAAGCAGAAGACAGAATCAGACCAATAAGGATTGTTAAGACGATCGTCCAGATAAGATCCACGTGGGGCAAAAGCAGGGAAAACGGAATGACCCCCAAAAATGAAACCCAGACAACGGCCTTACGGCCTATACGGTCACCGACCGGCCCTCCTACGAATGTTCCAACTGCCACGGCGGCAAGAAATGCAAACAAGCACATCTGGGCCTGCTCTAAAGGCAAACTAAAACGATGGACAAGATAAAATGTGAAATAGTTGCTCAGTGAAGCGATGTAGGTAAATTTAGCGAACATCAGAATACTGACGACTACCAGGGCCTGTAACACTTTCACTTTTGGCAGTTTTTGCAGTGCGGCACTACCATGCCGTTTCATATGCGCATGACCATGACGGGCTGACCACTGACTGAGTTTCGTCAGAATAACAATGGCAACCAGCGCGCAAAGCATCAGCCAGGCCACGGACAACTGGCCGTGAGGGATTATCAACAATGCCGCCAGTAATGGTCCGAATGCAGATCCCGCGTTCCCACCGACCTGGAAAGCAGACTGAGCGGTTCCAAATCGCCCACCTGAAGCCATACGAGCAATGCGGGATGCTTCAGGATGGAAGATGGAGGACCCGACCCCAACTAACGCGGCGGCAGTCAAAATCATCATGAAATTACTGGCAATAGCGAGTAACCCAATCCCCAACAGAGTGACCCCCATTCCCGCCGGCAACAGAAATGGTTGGGGATGTTTGTCGGTGTAGAGTCCTATCCAGGGTTGCAGCAAAGAAGCCGTAATCTGATACACCAACGATATCAGTCCGATCTGCGCATAAGTGAGCGTGAAACTCGCTTTTAGCATGGGATAGATCGAGGGCAGTACAGCCTGGATCATGTCATTACAGCCATGTGCGAGGGCTGTTGCTCCCACAATAGTGATTAAAAACCCCTGGACTGGCTCTGACGTTTTGACGGGCGTTATCGCTGAAGAATTATCGGAGTCAGTAGAAAGCGAAGCCATATTTTTATCTCTTTGCAGATGAAGATGAATCAATTTGGAGGTTGCGTTCGTTGCTTAAGTTGTCCGTAATATCGGTGTTCAACCGATCTGGACATCGTGAGCAGGATAATCATAAATGCAGGGTTGTAATCTGAAATGCCAAACAATGTAGCTAAAGCGCCAAGACATGATGAAGCGATAGGCTGGTCAACACTCGCCAAAAGTTATAAACGAGGAGAGGTGGATCCCCCGCATTATCATATCGAGGGGCAGCTCCTGTTTGCGACCCGGGGTGTTATGTTGGTTGAAACGGAAGAGAAGCGATGGGTAATCCCTCCTCAGCGTGCCCTCTGGCTCCCACCACTTCAGGAGCACAGTTACAGCTTGCTTTCGCATACTGAACTTCGCACGCTTTACTTCAGCCGCAATCTTATTGAAGCATGCACAAGTTTTATCAAGAGCAACGATGTGCATGTCATCACGGCGACACCACTGGTGAAAGAGCTTATCGCCGGATTGTTCAGTCCCGAATATCGGAGCACGAGTCAGAGGGCGATGGCTCTATTGTTAATGGAGATCCTGAGTGAAACAGACCATCTCGCAGCCGAGCTTCCGATGCCGCAGGACGAGCGTCTGTCGCATGCCGCCTCAGAGTTACTTATTCATCATCATTGGGCAGCCTCAATGAGCGACCTCGCGGACATTGCAGCCATGTCGGAGCGTACCTTCTCTCGACTGTTTATCCAGGATACTGGCTTCAGCTTCAGAACCTGGAAACAGCGGGCACGGATCTGTGTATCCCTGGATTTGCTTTCCGCTGGTATTCCCATTAAACAGGTTGCCTACCAACTCGGCTTTTCATGTCCGGCTGCTTTTACTGCGGCTTTTCGTTCGATACTGGGCTCGACACCACGTGACTTTTTGACCTGAAAATCCATAAGCGATTAATGCTCGAAAATGGCAGTGGAGTGTTCCTGTTCCCGTAGACAGTCGCTGTGAATACGAAAAAGGCCGCCTTGCGGCGACCTTTTCCGGCACTTCCCTGTACGACCATCCGTTATTTGTACAGTTCTGCGGTCATGTGAACACGGTTATTGGTGTTCGCTTCGGTGATTTTGTACTGTGCACCCTGCTGGGCTGCCTGCGCGGCGATTTTGGCTTCTGCGCCGTCCAGGGTTGAAGCGGAAGCGGTTATGCTCTGCGCAAAGCTGCCGAAAGAAACCAGTGACAGGGCCGCAACTGCAACGAAAGTTTTGATAGATTTCATGGTCATTTCCTCAGAAGTTTGTTTAGTCGGTGAGGCGTTGTGCCTCGATGTGAGAGAGAATAGACCTGTCGAGCGCTGAGGAAAAGCTGAGGGTTTTGCTGATAGAGTTCAAAAAAACTGAATAAATGTTAAGCTGTGAACAGTGACAACATAAGTTCCCTTTCAAAGAGGGCACTGAGTATGGCGTGCCATCTTTTCGCTGACAAACACGACTCTGCTTCAATAACTCACAGGCTTAACGCAGCCTGACCCTTTTGAATAACCCAGTAAAAACGTATAACCACCGTATAAGGCTGCTGAATGGCGCTGGTATTTCTGGTAGCGAACCAGGCGGAGCATGTTTTAATCCACTCCACCTGGCGGTGACGCAGTGCTATTTCCCTGCCGCTACGCTATCAAGATTGAGATGCTGACCAAAGTGTCCGTCGATATCGGTCTGGTGTGTTATTGCAATGACTGTACAATCTGGCAGCCGGGTTTTCAGCAGTAGCAACATCTCACGCGCCGACTGAGCATCCAGGCTGCTGGTCGCTTCATCCAGCCACAGTACGTCTGGTTTCAGTCGCAATGCCCGGGCAAATGCCAGCCTCTGTTTCTGACCGCCTGACAAAACCTGTTCCCAGTTAAGTTGCTTATCAAGCGCCCCACTCCACTCCCCAAGGCCAGTATCTGCCAGATAGCGGGCCAGTTTCTCCGAATCAGGGTCAGGCTGCTGCGGATAGCACAGCACCTCACGCAATGTACCCTGTCCGATATAAGCCCTCTGGGGAAGCAAAAGGCTTTTGCCCTGCTGGCTCTGCCAATGGCCTTCAAACCAGGGCCAGACACCGACCAGCGTTCTCAGCAAGGTTGATTTGCCGATACCGCTGCGACCAGAAAGTTTGCTCCAGCTTCCGACGGGAAAACGGAATTGCATATCTGACAGCAACGCCTTCCCTTGCGGAGTGGTTACCGTCAGTTTATCAACCTCGACGATTTCGCCAGCCGGATTGGCATTCTTGCCGTTCTGACATGCCGCGATCGCCTGGCAGAACTGCTCCAGACGCGAGATACTGGCCGACAGCTCCACCAGCGCTTTGTAAACACGAATAAACCAGCTCAAAGCGCCATGAACCTGACCAAAGGCAGAACGCACCTGCATCAGACCACCGAGGGTGATCGTTTTCGCCATAAACAATGGCAGCGCAGCAAACACCGGTACAATCAGGCTGATCCGGGTGTAACCGGTAGTGAAGAAGCCCAGGTTACGTTCGCCGTTCATCAATGCGCGCCAGTTTTGTGCGATAGCGCTAAAGGCACGATTCAGATGCTGTTTCTCCCAGGATTCCCCCTGATACAGCGCGATCTGCTCAGCGTTATCGTGCTTACGTAACAAGGCTGCGCGGAAGTCAGCTTCGGCCCGTTGTTTCTGATAGTTTAGCCCATGCAACTTCTTACCTATCAGGTGCGTCACCAGACTGCCCACCAGGGTGTAAAGCACCGCGACCCAGACCAGGTAGCCTTTAATCACCCACTCCTGTCCAAACAGGGTGAAGGTCTGAACGCCCGACAGCTTCCACAGAATCCAGACAAACGAGAACAACTGAGCGCTGGTGATCAGGAACGACACCAGCAGGCTGATAGTCTTATCGACAAAGAAGTTGATGTCTTCGGCAATACGCTGATCCGGGTTATCAACCTTTCCGGTGAGGGACAGATGATAGTAAGCCTGTTTCGCCAGCCAGCTGTCCACCAGCTGAGCCGTCAGCGATTTACGCCAGCGAATAATCAGCAGCCGGGTAAACCAGTCCTGATAAACGAACACGCCGATATAGATCAGGATGAAGACACAATACTCCTTCACCAGGCTGTAGACCTTTGAGCCATTAAACTCTCCTAACGCGTCATAGAAGGATTTGCTCCAGTCGTTGATCAATACGTTCAGCCAGACGATCGATCCCCCCAGACCCAGGATCACCGCCAGAATTAACCACGCACTCCAGCTCTGCTTGCCGCCCCAGAACGCCCGGCTCAGTTGCCACACCGTGGCCAGTTTCTTATTCATTATTTCTTCTCTTGCGGCAGAACCGTGTAAATCACCAGATTTTTCGGGTTGTAGATACGCGATGCCATCGCACGAACGCCGTCAGTGGTAATGGCGTTATCCAGTGATGAAACGCGGGAGAGATAACCTGGATTATTGAAATGGCGGTAGCTGAGTATCAGCCGGCGCTGAGTCATAAAGTCGTAGGTTTGCCATAAGGCTTGTGAACGTCGGAATGAAGCTTTCATCTCTTTCACGGTGCGATCATTGATCTGGCTCTGAGCATGTTCAAATGCCTGCCGGGCGAGTAACGCCAACTCCCTGGCACGCTCAGGAGAGGTGCTGAACCGTAGTTCGGTTTCAATCCTGTTAGTTCTGTCATTAAGCACCGTGCTAAATCTCAGGTTATAGATACCCCGGGCGTCATCGCGCAGTACCTTTTTAAGATGCCGGGTAACCAGATTTTCGGCGATGCTGACCTGTACTGCGCGTTCCGGCGACCAGACTTCATCGCTGTAGCTCCATAACGTCACATCAGCTTTCGGTTCACTGTTTAGCTGACTGACTTTTTCACGATGCCCAGGCAACGCGACATACGGTGCGGCGGGTAAGGGAACGCCACGTTTAATACCTGCCAGATAGCGTTCAACCGCCTCCCGGAGCGTATTTTCAGGCAGGTCGGCCATCACAAAGAAGGTCACAGGCGCAGCGCTGATTTTTTTCCACTGTTCAGCCAGCGTTGCAGCGCTGAGAGTCGAAAGCTGGGCTTCATCCGGCATCGCGAACGACGCTCTGCCGTAACGCAGATTGGTCACTTCTTTCTGACGTTGAGAAGAAAGAGAGCTGTCCTGCATGACCTGTTGGCGAGCAAACGTCAGGATGCTGTTTTTGATTGAAGCAGGATCGATATGATTATCAGTGTGCAGCAATTGATAAGCATGCAGGAGTGTATTGAGCTCACTGGCAGGCGCATTTCCGAGGATCTCCAGGTTGTACTCCTGCTGACTGACACTCAGCGAAAGATCCTTGTCCTGCTTCCAGCGTCGATAGTCATCTTCGTTCCAACCCGTCGGGGCACCATACCTCAACAATTGAGTCGCTAATTGCGCCTGCCAGGCACTCAGCCCATAACCAAGATAGCCAGCATTACTCTGCGCTTCGAACCACAGACGGCCTTTTGCCGGTGCTGTTTTCATCCAGACCACACGATCGCCGTTACTGAGCTGCCACTCCTGCACTGATTCTGCCGGGTAATTTTTCACGGAGGTGCGTTTACCCGAAGTATCGTGATCCGGCAAGGGTGCCAAAGCAGATGTCTTTACCATCACTGTAGGCGTTAATGACTCAGTGGAAATTTGCGTGACCATCCGCTGAATCTCGGAAGGCAATGGCACACTGTAGACAACCCGTCCGGGAACGCTGAACTGCACCACTTGATCCGGTGCCTGTAACCACTTTTTCAGACGTGCGTTAATATCCGCGCTGGTGATGGTCTTGAGCTCAGCCAGCGCACGGACACCACGCTGCTGAGAGTCGACGTATGGCTGTTGTTGCTGCCAGGCAATCGCCAGCGTCTGGACCCAGTCAGTGAACGTCCGGTTTTCCGGTTTGCCCGCCAAACGCGTTGCCGCATCCAATAAATCACTTTTCACATCTGCAACTTCGTCTGCATCCAGACCAAAACGTATCAGCCGTTCGCGCTCACGGATCAGCGTTTCCAGGCCCAACTTATAGTCACCCGGCATCACATCAACAAACAGTCCAAACGCCACGGTAGAGCGGCCGGTTTCAGATTTCCGCGCGACGATGTTGCCAATCGAGTCTGGCAGGGCATTTTGCTGACGTTTGAGCTGACGGGTAAGCACGCTGAGGGTGATTTGGTTGATCAACCGATCCCGATAACCTGCGGTGCCCTGCATCTGTTTTTCATCAAAGCGGTTTACCCACGAAACCTGACTGCCGCCGCTTTCCGAATCCTGCAGATGGATCACCCGCAGCTGCTTTTTCAGTTGCTGGTTGTAATCGCTGTCCTGCCGCAACGGAACAGTGATGGCTGGTAATCCGGCAAAATTTTGGGTAATCAGCGCTTTCACTTTCTCTGGCTCGAAATCACCGATGATCAGGAGACGCATATTGGCCGGGTGATACCAGCGCTGATAAAACGCTTGCAGCGTGGTTGCCGGGGTATGCTCAATGGATGCAACTTGCCCGATGGTCGGTCGGTCAGGATAGCGGGAACCCTCACGCAGGGCCGCAATGCGCTGCTGGTTCATCCGGGCTGCAACACCCAGCTTTCCCCGCCACTCTTCGAGGATGACTTTGCGTTCATCATCCAGATCAGGTTGAGTAATACGTGCATGCGCCGTCATCTGCGCCAGTGCCTGTAAGGCTAAACCTAACCCTTTTACCCCATCAGGCGGGCTCATCATGAACTGGGTGCGTTCGTAATTGGTTACCGCATTATAATTTGCACCGCGCGACCACCCCTGCTGCGCAAGCGCCGTCGACACCCCCTCCGGCCAGGCGTCGCTGGCGCGAAACACCATATGCTCAACCATATGCGCCACACCTGACTGATCGTTGGTTTCATCAAGCGATCCGGCCTCCACGCTCAGTCGGACATCAATGCGTCCGGCATCGGATTTGATCGGTGCCAGGGTGTATTGAAGCCCATTAGCCAATACGCCTTCTGTTACAACCGGCAGCGTTGTTTTCACTTCTTCACCCAATGCTGGCTGAGATAAGGCCAGCAGCAAGAGTGTAACCCCGGCAAAACGTCTGCGTTTACACATGTTTCTTCCTTATAAGATCGGGTGCTGCAAGCGCGCAGCACAAATCCTCCGGCATTCCGCCGGAGGCAACGTGGAGGGTTACCAGTTATAAGCGACACCAAACCAGAACTGCCGTCCGGTTTTGTAGGTCACGGTTTTGGCAGAGCTGCCGGTGGTCTGACTGGCTTCGATAGCGGTATCAAACACATTCAACACGTCCAGCGTCAGCTCTACAGATTGATTCTGGAAAGTGGGCTGCGACCAGGCGAAGCGCCAGTCATAGGTGAAGTAGTCGTCATATTTGGTTTTCTGGTACAGGCTGGCATTGCCTTCATAACTGCCGCAGGCACTGTTACCCGAAGGGCAGGCAATAGACGAGGTGGTATAACCGGTGTACCCCGCGGTGTAACCGATGTTTTGGCTCCAGTTCAGATTGATCGCCGGGAAGAAGGTATTCACATTGATAAAGGCGGTCCAAGGCGTGTTGTAATCGAGCGCCTTCATGTCTCCTTTTTCCATCAACTTCCCATCAATGATGACCATATTGTCATCACTGTCCGACTGATCGTAATACGTCTGTGAGCTGGACTTATTCCTGACGATGCTGGCCCCCAGTTCCCAACTGATATCTGCCACACTAAAGTGATACGGGCTGATAGGTTGCGCTGTCAGCGACCAGGTATTCCCTTCCGTTTTCGCGTTATTGTTCAGGATGTAATATTTCTGCCCACTTGAGTCGGTGTAGCTGTCCCGGCCGAACTGGTCGCGGCCTTTACGGTTAACCCATTTGAGGGTCCAGACGGTGTCCATCACTCGCTGGGACAGCCCCAGAGACAGTTCATCGCTGTAAGGGGTTTTCAAATCGGAGATATCGTAATCGTATGAATTGTATTTGGACGTATCTCCGACCCAGGCACTGTTCGCGCTGGTACGTGTCTGAGCAATGTACTCGCTAATCCCCGAACGCAATTTGTAGGCCAGCAGGTTCTGCCCGTAGTAGCGGTTGGCACCGCCAAACAGACGTGTTGAACGGTCACCGAAGACATCCAGCGATGTAGCAAAACGGGGAGCTAACGTCAGGTTCTTCATAAAATCATCGTACTGGAGACGAACTCCCGGCGTGATTTCAAGACGCTTATAAAGCATGCTGTCCTGGAGGTAGAGGGCGTAATTGGTGTAGTTACCCTCAACACTGCGTGCCGGATACACCCTGCGGTTTTTAATATACTGCTCACCGTCAATGCAGTAGACATCTCCAGATGTACAAACAACGCTGGTGTCAATGGTCGGGGTGCCGGTACTGGTGGAAACATCACTGAATCGGCGATACCGCGCCTGATAAAAGTCTGTCTGCCAGCCCGCGTCCAGTTGATGGGTGATGCCCCATGCAGAGAAAGGATTAAATTCTGCGTCCTGCTTTAATGTGGTGGTGGACTTGTCGGTACCAAACGTACCGTATCCGCCGATGTAACCGTACTGCGCATTAGAGCCAGCAGCGGTGCTTCCCCAGGTGATTGCATCCGACGTGAAGTTCCGACTCGTATTGTAGCGATACCATAACTGGTAAGAATCTGCTGCATGCTCGATCTTGTTTTGCTCGTATTGATAGCCTGCAAGGCTGGTCACTTTGCCCCAAGGAGCGAAATGTTCCCATTCAATATTTGCCCTATAGCCGCCACCCTTATTGGTAAAACCGCCATTCATCATCTCCTTTTTGTAATAAGTCGATTCATGTGGCGCGTACATACCGGTCAGTCGGAAAATATCCCCATTTTCCGCAAACCATGTTCCCTTCAATAAATAAGTTTCGGCAATGCGTTCCTGATTGGTCCACATATTCATATTGGGGTTATAAAAAGGGATCTTCGATTCCTGCCTGTTATACGAGAAGATGAGACCCGCACTGTCATTTAAAGGTTGGTTAACACTGACCGAGTAGAAATTTTTAGTGAATCTTGGTTGATTTGACAGGTCAGTCGCCTCTTCAAAACTTTCACGCTTTGATTCATCAATATGATATTTCGTCCAGCTGTCACGCGTAGTACGCCATGAAACTCTGCCGGAAGCACGATCAAGGGAGGGGTCTTTCAGACGTGCATCAACTACGCCACCAGTGAAATCACCATATTTTGCAGAGACATTGCTGTCAAAAACTTCTAGCTTGTCAAGCAGTTCAGAGTTTATCCAGAACGACTGCGTACCCCCTGCGGGGAGGTCTGTCGGGCTGTAACCATCGGGATCAGCGGTCAAATCACCATTATTACTGCCCGGATTGACAGTATTATTGTTCGACAGACCGTCAATCATAAAGTTGTTGTTATAAAACTTCTCACCGTGAAACGAGACATTCTCCGGCGCAATCTCACCCGGGTTATTGCTGGAGTCGGTATTGTTTGCAAAACGCACATTTGGATTGTGTTTCAGCAATTCGGTAATGGTGCCATTACCGGTCGGATAACGCGCGATTTGTTCGGCGTTAATCACCTGCGTGCCCATGGTCTGGCTGGTTGGCGCAGAGCGAACAATAATGGTATCACCGGAATCCTCCGGCTGTTCAGTGCCAGATTCTTCGGTGGTGGTATTTACGTCCTGAATTGCGGCATGCGTTTCCGCTACCGATGGCATAGCAAACATGCTAAGCGGTATAATAATACAACCTGCTATTTTCATGATTTTCCCAGAAGTGAAACTCAGTTTATGACCTGAATACGCCCATCTAACTTATAAATAACGGTAACAATCTGGTTTTTAACTTCACCAGTAATGTCATAGCGCCAGCGTGTAATATCCCGCCGCAGATCGCCGCTAAATACACCCGCAGGATCTTCAGCAAGAATTTGAATATTTTTTATTGTTCCAGACGCACTGATATCGAACTGCACCTTCACCCGGCCTTCTACGCCCATTGAGCGAGCGCGGGCAGGATAATTGACCCGACGGTTCAGCACCCGAACCCTGGACGTAGTTGCATTGCCAGCCCCCTTCGCGGCATGGCCGGAGGTGCTTTCACCACCCGGTGCGGCATCGCCACCACTGCCAGAGGTAACCGTGGCGGTCGTCGACTCAGATATTGCTTTCTGTGGTGCGGGTTCCGCTTGCCGTTGCATATCCGTGGTTACTGGCTGTAACACGGGTTTCACCACCGGGCGCGGCCTGACAGGTTGGTTTTCTGTCGTCATGGCTTTTTTTACCGGCGGATGTTGCGTGGCGGGCTTTTGCCTTTCAACGACAATCTCTGCCTTGCTGACGACAACGGTTTTGGGCAACGTCACCTGCGGTTCTGGTAAAGAAGGCTGCGGCTCAACAACCGGCAACATCGCCTGATTCAAATTTACGACGGAGATTTGATTACCGGCATGACCCGCCTCGTTCTTTATCGGCAAGGGTGCGTTACGGAAGCTCGCCAGTAACACCAAAAGCAAGAGATGTGCCGCAACCGAGGAACAAACTGAGAGGGCTTTGCGATGCGAGAACCAAGGCGACTGAGTCAAAAACCCAGCCGTACCTGACGACTTCACAGAATAATCAGATGTCAGCAAAACCTTCCCTGCCCCTAAATGCACTGCCCAATATCTGCCTCTGGCGAGTTTTACTGGCACATGACTGTCAAAACCCGTGACCTGTATCCAGGATCTGTTATGTCAGATAAGAGTTGTAAGAATTTGATACGAACACTAACAATAATGAGAGTGATTTACAATTTCATTATCAATAAAGCGTAAAAAATCTCTGATCCTTACGATTTGCGGGGGTTCGCGTATGCGCCATGAGCGAGGACTGCGGCTTCAAAACCTGAGCGGATACCCGCCCTCATTGCACAGGCAGGGTAGCGACGGATCTCACCGGTATTCAGCCCTGGTAAGTGGTGGCCGCGAGAAAACTGAACGAGGATCGAGTAGTGGGTAGGCAAGGTTGATGGTGGGAAAATTCATCACTGCCGTACAGGCAACACGAAAAAGGCCGCCTTGCGGCGACCTCTTCCGGCACGTCCCTGTACGACCATCCGTTATTTGTACAGTTCTGCGGTCATGTGAACACGGTTATTGGTGTTCGCTTCGGTAATTTTGTACTGTGCACCCTGCTGGGCTGCCTGTGCAGCGATTTTCGCTTCTGCACCGTCCAGCGTTGAAGAGGTCACAGAGATGCTTTGCGCGAAGCTGGCTGCTGACATCAGGGAAAGAGCGGCTACAGCGGCGATTGACAGTGCTTTGATAGTTTTCATGGTCTTAATCCTTAATTTGTCTGGTTGGAAGGCTGTGCGCCTTCGATGAAAGTAATAATAACTACAGTTATCGTTTCATAATTGATAATTAGTGCGATAACTGTGATCTTGCTAATTATTACCTTATTTAGTCAGTTCCGCTGACAGGTAAGCTCCGTTGTCTACGCGTGCGCC
This sequence comes from Pantoea sp. At-9b, assembly GCF_000175935.2. Classification (NCBI taxonomy): domain Bacteria; kingdom Pseudomonadati; phylum Pseudomonadota; class Gammaproteobacteria; order Enterobacterales; family Erwiniaceae; genus Pantoea; species Pantoea sp. At-9b. The sequence goes on along the minus strand of NC_014840.1, from coordinate 276,330 downwards.
GGTGATTTTGTAGGAAGCACCTGCCTGTTTTGCCTGCGCGGCGATTTTGGCTTCTGCACCGTCCAGGGTTGAAGCGGAAGCGGTAATGCTCTGGGCAAAGCTGCCGAAAGAAACCAGTGACAGGGCCGCAACTGCAACGAAAGTTTTGATAGATTTCATGGTCATTTCCTCAGAAGTTTGTTTAGTCGGTGAGGCGTTGTGCCTCGATGTGAGAGAGAATAGACCTGTCGAGCGGTGAGGAAAAGCTGAGGGTTTTGCTGATAGAGTTCAAAAATATTGAATGAATATTATGCGACAGAAGGGAGCAGAAAAGTTTCCCCCTCTCTGAACAGGGATACGGAGAGGGGAGTGATCACTACGCGTTAATAGTCACACTTTTCTCTTGCCCCGAGGACAGTTTTGCCAGTAGAAGTGAACTCATGACCATTCCAGCTAATGTAGTCAGAATTACATACTTCGTTTTCTACCCATCTTACCGATACAGAGTTATCTTTAACCCCGTATCGCAACTGAAGCATGTAGTATTGTTCCCCGCCATAAGGAAAGGTGTAGACCTGACCTGTCGCTACGTCCCCCACAAAGGAAAAGTTACAACTGGTGCCGCACCCAACAGTCACGATGGCATAGTGGCCCGCAAAATTTGGTCCGGTCTTCATTTCGTTGGTAATTCTTGTTTTAAATCTGGCGTATTGACTGTCTCTTCCATTGAAATCCGGGAGATGGATTGCTCCCAGATAAACTTGATTCATTGGAAGTCCGGAGCCGGTCTCTGCCTGTACTTGTGTAGCTGAAAGGCATAGCAAAGCTGAAGCGAAAAGAATGGAAGCGGTTCTCATTTTTATACCCTGCCAGGTTATCATCCCGATAAAATTTTGCTTTTAAATGATGTAAGCGCGTCCATTTTAACCATGGTTCGTAGTTCTGTCTCGAATTTTTAAGTCGTTTATAGCGGGGCTTGTAACCTGTGGGGATAGCAAATCAAATGCATTTAAATAAATACGCTTACCACCCTATCGATGGATAAGGTAGTAAGCATTCCTGATTCAGGATTTAATAAATGCCAGAAGATCATTATTAAGCTGGTTCTGATGCGTTGCTGCCAGGCCATGTGACGCACCGACATAAATCTTCAACTCAGCATTGGGAATAATATCTGCCGCAAGGATGCCTGAATGAGCGATGGGGACAATCTGGTCGTCATCACCATGAATAACCAGCGCCGGAACGGTAATCTTTTTCAGGTCTTCCGTGTAGTCCACTTCAGAGAACTCTTTGATACAGGCGTACTGGCCGACAATCGATCCCGCCATCCCCTGATTCCAGAAGCTCAGGCGCAGACCTTCGTTGATCGCCACACCCTCCCGGTTCATGCCATAGAAAGGAATCGCCAGGTTGAGATAAAAGTCTGAACGGTTATCCATCACGCTCTGACGAATGTTATCAAATACCGAGATATCAGTCCCTTCCGGCCACTGTGCCGTTGAAACCATGACCGGTGGCACCGCCCCCACCAGTACGGCTTTAGCCACTCGGCCTACACCATGGCGACCGATGTAGTGAGCAACTTCACCGCCCCCGGTCGAGTGACCCACCAGCACCGCATTTTTAATATCCAGCTCATCCAGCAGGGCTGCCAGGTCATCGGCGTAGGTGTCCATATTATTGCCGTAAGCTGGCTGATCTGAGCGACCGTGTCCGCGACGATCGTGTGCAATTACCCGGTAACCTTGCTGCAACAGAAAGAGCATTTGCCCGTCCCATGCATCAGAACTGAGTGGCCATCCGTGTGAGAAAATAACTGGCTGGGCATTTTTGTCACCCCAGTCTTTATAAAAGATACGGGTTTTGTCAGATGTAGTAATAAAGCTCATGGTCATTCTCCATTAATGATGTGCAGGTTATTCCCGCCTGACGTCATGCCATAAATAAATTCCGACCGTAATTGGTTAACGTACATCGAACATTCATTCTGGCATTTATGACGCAAGGCTATGCGGCCGATAAGCGTATAAATTGCTTCGGAGCAGTAATTAAATAGCGGGTGTACGAGTTAAATTTGAGCGAGTCCGCCGTCAACGAAGATTTCAGACGCGTTAATAAAACTCGCATCGTCAGACGCCAGAAACGCGACCGTTTTACCAATTTCTTCTGGTTCACCAAGGCGACCCAGCGGTACGCCAGCGGCCAGCATGTCAAACAGCCCCTGACGATGTTCTTCCGGGACAAGCCCTCCCAGGCCTGGCGTGCGGATCGGTCCAGGGCTGACCACATTGATGCGAATACCACGGTCTTTCAGATCAAGCGCCCAGGAACGGGCCAGGTTACGCACCGCAGCCTTACTTGCGCTGTAAACGCTGAAGTTGGCGGTGCCTTTCGTCGCGGCTGTTGAACCGGTAAGAATCACGGAAGCACCATTTGTCAGCAGCGGTAGCGCCTTCTGAACGGTGAACAGCACGCCACGCACGTTAGTGCCGAAAATACGGTCAAAGTGTTCTTCAGTGATGCTGCCCAGCGGCATCATGTCGCCGCCACCCGCATTGGCGAACAGTATGTCCAGTTTGCCTGACGCGCTGGCGATGGTCGAAAACACAGTATCGAGGTCGCTTAATACCGAGGCATCAGCACGAATCCCTCTTGCTGACGGCCCGATTAAGGCCACTGCGGCATCGAGTTCTTCCTGGCGGCGGCCCGTGATATACACTGTCGCGCCCTGCTCTGCCAGCTCCTGCGCTGACGCCAAGCCGATACCTGAGCTGCCGCCTGTGACTAACGCGATTTTGTCCGAAAGTTTTTTACTCATGGTGTAACCCCTTAATATTAATTTTTAATCAATGAATTACAGTGAAAACCCGGCTATTACGTCCGGCAAGCACTGTAACGTCTTTAATCAGTGCGGAAAAACGCACTAATCAGAAAAACACTCTTCACACAGGTGGATAATTGATAATGATTGCCCGTACTGCATCATTTGCTGAGAAAAACACGGGCGCTCGACAGCCTGTCGCCGCTGACGGTAATGACATCTTCCCCCCGCACCAGGTAAGGGTTATCTTTCGGGCCATAGCCCCATGTCACACGGGCAATGCCGTGATTCCACTCGACGGGAGCCGGGGTAAAGATAAAACCAGGGTGTTTTGACTGCACTCGGCTGATGGCGGCATTCACGCGTTCCGCCCCCTTATTCAGTCCGTCGTAATCGGCAACGAAAAAATCAGATGTATAGACACCGGCAAAACCTTTCGCCCGCTCAGTGGCATCGGTGTTGTTCCAGATGGCAAAGTGGCGATCAATCAGCTGCTGCAAACCCGCAGGAACCGTCTCAGTGGTGGTGATGTTCATGGTGGTGTTCTCCGCAAATACGTTATAGGTGCCTGCCAGCAAAGCGGTCAGGAGTAAGCCTTGGGTAAATATCTTTTTCATCTCAGTGTCCTGTCAGTTTGATGTTTTCACTTTGCCAACCAGCTCAATCTGCGAGCCCCACGGCGTCAGGAAGTAAAACCACTGGGTGCCATCGGCGTTTGTCACTGGCTCGTTCAGGGTTTTCAGCCCGGCTTGCTTGATGGCTGCATAGCTGGTCTGTACGTCATGCGTTTTCAGCGCGATGTGCGTCGCGGCGTCATCATCCTGATGAGGACGCTCATGACCGATTAACTCACCCCGATACTGGAAGAGTTCCACACCGGTGCCATCCGGCAGGCGCATCATGACAAAACGCTTAAGTTCACTGGACTGATGCCAGTTAAAAGCCGCTTTCCACGCATCCGGGATGGCTCCCGGGGTGATGTCTGATTCCAGTGTCGCGCCGAAAGTGGTCTGGAAAAATGCGATGGCTTTATCCAAATCCGGGACGTTAATCCCGGCATGATCCACGCCGGAAATCGTGACCAGCGGCGGCTGGCTGGCGCTGAAGGCCGGTGCAGCGACGCTGGCCGCTCCCAGTAACAGAGAGGAAGCAAACAGTGTTGAAGCGATGCGGTTGGTTTTCATTTTTTATCCCTGTAATGCGTTAATGACCCGAATCTGAGTCCCGGGCGACAACGGTTGTCATCGCGATGTGAAAAGCATATCGACGAAAGGTGATTTTCAAAATAGAATGATTTGAAACTCATCATTGCAAATTTGAAATGAACAAATTTCCCGATTTTGAAGGACTCGCGATGTTCGCAAAGGTGGCAGAGGAAGGTTCTTTTGCTGCTGCGGCCAGAGTGATGGGCGTATCCGTACCGACCGTTTCCCGCGCTGTGGCACGGCTTGAGGAGCGACTGGGCGGCAGGCTGTTTAACCGAACGTCACGCCAGCTGGCTCTGACGGAGTTTGGTCAGAGCATGGTTACCAAGGCCTCGGAGATGTATCGCCAGGCGGAAGAAATGGAAAGCGAAGCGCACGATCTGGCAGTACAACCACGCGGTCAGGTACGGCTGGCCGTCCCGATGTCATTTGGACTGCGGTGGGTTGCCCCCCTGATGCCAGAACTTATTCGCCAGTTCCCGGAACTGAGCGTGGATCTGCATCTGTCCGATGCGTCAGTCGATCTGATCGCGGAGGGCTTTGACGCCGCATTGCGTATTGCGTCGCTGCCGGATTCCTCACTGGTCGCACGCCGGCTGTGTGCGGTGACGCAGTATCTGGTGGCGTCACCGGCTTACCTCGCACAACACGGTATGCCGCAGCATCCGCGTGAGTTGTCTGCCCGGCAGTGCTTCAGCTATGCCTACAGGGCACGAAGCCAGGTGTGGCGGTTTAGCCACTCGTCTGGTTTGCAGGAAGATATTGTGCCGAACGGCCCGTTGCGGGTAACCAACTCCGACGCGCTGCTGCCGCCGCTGTTGGCGGGGTTGGGTATCGCCGAACTGCCTGAATTTATTGCCGCTGAGTATCTGAAAGACGGGAGACTGGTGCATCTGCTTGATGAGTGGTCGATGACCCAGGGAGGGCTCTACTTTGTTACCCCGACATCGCGCAGCCGCCCGCTTAAGGTAAAAGCACTGTCGGACTTTTTTGCCAAACATCTCAGTCAGCCTGAATGGCGCTGGCAGGACTGACTAATGTTTCATTCCGCCGCCCCATCATTGCAATGATGAAATGATGGGCAAGGCTTCGTTGACAGCTTAGATCCTGCTGCCCAAATCATGATCACGCTTATCACCGGATATCTGACGGGTTAATTCATCACATCGGACAATCCGATCTGCTGCCAACGTGAAGTGTGCCATCACCTCCACTTCGCTGCGTGCACCATTGTGTTTTTCAACCTTAACGCGATGATGCGTGCAGACCCTGTTTCCTTCAGAAACAATGCTTAGCATTGTTACCTGCATCTGATGCGTCAACGTTTTCAGCACTGCCATATGTTTGATGAAATCGCGGTAATCCATATGCTTGCCATCAACATATTGCTGATAGGCAGGCGAAAAATATGACGCGATTTTCACTTCATCATGTATTGGGTTGCTGACAATTTCCGTTAAGGCGTCAACGACAATCTGACGATGCGTTTTCATGTATTTTCCTTTGACACAGACAAGGTCTCGTCGTCACAGAATACAGAAAGCCGGATGGTGCAAAGTATCCGTATATGGACAATGAATACGGCTAATCGGCCAACAGTGACCGCAACAAAAAGTGACATCGTCACTTTAGTGGGGATTGGCAGCTACCTCTACCGCTAAATGCCTGTCTCCATGAGTTTTTGAGTAAATGAGTATTTGTGTATTCCGGTGATAAACCACCATGTTGTTCTCACCGGAGGTTCACAACCAACGAAGGGACGCCGTTTATCCGTTTTCAGGAAGACAAGCCATACGCCCATCCGGGTCGCGCACCAATAACGCCGCCAGGCGACGGGCAAATACCTCGAAATCCTTTTCGTCACATCCCTGTCTGGTCATAAACTGGGTGCCCACTCGCAGGGCGAATCTACCGGGAGCCAGGGGATCATTGCAGGTACCCACCAGCACACCCTGACGGGCCAGATGGTCAATCACCGCGCTGGCTGGCATTACATCGCTCATGGGTATCAGCAATTGGTGGGTAGCCGTTTGCCCGGGTTTCGCCGCGGTGACCGTCACAGCAAACCCCTGCAATGCCTCAGCCATGGCTGTTGTATTGCGGCAGATTTGCTGAGCGTAACCGACACCTTCCTGACGGGCTTCTTGCAACGTGACCAGCAATGACGGCAGACAGCCTGCATCGGCGTTGGCAATCAACCGCTGTCCGATGAGTTGTGCTAAGTGTTTCCCCTGTGCGGCATCACGTCCGGCGATGATGCTGTGCGGTCGACCTGGCAGCGTTTTGTAGGTGGAGCTGGTCAGAATATCGACGCCCATTGCCAGCGGATTGGGAAATACGCCGCCGATAATCAGGCCCAGCACATGAGATGCATCGAACACCGTGATGGCACCGACTGCACGGGCCGCCTCTACTACTGGCTCCACATCGTCGGGTGTGATCATGACAGAGCGCCCCAACATCACCATGGCGGGTCGTCGTTGACGGACCTGTTCCGCTGCCGCTACCGCATCGAGACAACAGTTTGACGCGTCGAACGGCAATTCCTCCACCCGCAAGCCAGCCAGAGCAGGCGTACCGTTGCGGCGTTGGCTCAGGTGTCCGCCATGGGCCGCATCCGGGGCCAGCAGCAAATCGCCCGGCTGGCTGAAAGCGTGGAATACCGCCAGATTAGCGGTAGTGCAATTGGGCAATCGGGTTTCCGCCCATGCAGAACCAAGCAACCCATTGATTTCTTGCTCCAGTGCGACTTCCAGTGTTGAAACCAGCCCGGTATCTGGCTGCTCCTTGCTGAAAGCGGGCCCCATCGCCGGATAAGCGCTTAACCCTGGAGCATAGGCGGCCATCGCTGCCGGACTGGGCAGGTTCGCCCCGGCATAAAGCACAATACGGCCATTTAACAACGTTTCCGTTCGTGCCGCCGACTCGCGCAGCAGAGCGTCAGGATCGTTAGCATGCAGGGCGTAATCATTATTGTGGGGTACAGTCATCGAAACATCCGTCAGGTTGAAATATCGCGTTAGCGCACGATGGAGATGCGCTTTTGCAGATAGCGCACGCCGCACGAAGCGCCGTAAGAGATCAGGAAATAGACCGCCGCCGCAAACAGGTACATCTCCAGCAGACGGCCGTCGCGCTGGGCTACTTTGGCGGCAGCGCCGAGGAAATCAGTGATCGAGAGGACATAGACCAGCGAGGTGTCCTGAAAAAGAATGATGGTTTGCGTCAGGAACAGCGGCAGCATGTTGCGCATCGCCTGCGGCAATATCACGTAAAGCAGAGACTGCGCGGGGGTGAGACCCAGTGCCAGCGCGGCACTGCTCTGGCCTCGCGGCAACGACTGGATTCCCGAGCGAACGATTTCGCAGAAATAGCAGGCTTCGAACAAGGTAAAGGTAATCACCGATGACCAGAACGGATCTACCCGGACCGGAAACGAGGAACCGGTGAGCCACTGAAGCAGGTAAGGCACCAGGAAGTAGAACCAGAAAATCACCAGCACCAGCGGCAATGAACGCATCAGATTGACGTAACTGGAAGCCAGCATCACCAGCAGTGGGAAGCGGGACAGACGCATGATGGCCAGAGCAGTACCGAACACAATGCCAATTACCGTGGCACAAAGTGTCAGGCTGAGGGTGAAGCGCATACCTGTCATAAACAGATAGGGCAGCGCGCTAACGATGCTTTGAATGTCAAATCCCGACAGCATAACCTATCCTTTTTTTCCAAAGCCCGGCAGCGCCGCCCGCTTTTCGATGCCGCGCATCGCGAAGACGATCGCCATATTGAGCAGCAGATACAACACCGTAGCGACGCTGAACGCCTCGAAGACCTGAAATGTGTTTTCCTGCATGGCACGGGCGCTGCCGGTCAGCTCGATCAGGCCGATCGCCAGCGCCACTGAGGTATTTTTGGTACAGCTGAGAAATTCTGAGGTAATGGCGGGGGTTACAATGCGATACGCCACCGGCAGCAGGACATAGCGATAGGTTTGAGGCAGCGTCAGCCCCAACGCCTGCCCGGCCATGCGCTGGCCTTTAGACAAACTCTCCAGCCCGGCGCGCACCACTTCCGCCATGCGCGCACCGTGATAACAACCGAGGCATAATACCGCGGTGTAGAACTGGGCATTTGGCAATTGCTTCAGCCAATCCCCAGCCGCACGGGGCAATGCTTCCGGCAACACGAAGTACCACAGGAACATCTGCATCAGCAGTGGGATATTACGGAACACTTCGACGAAGGCACTGCCCATGCCGTTCAGCCCGCGTGATGGTAAGTTCCGCAGGACACCAGCCAGCGAGCCAAGCAGCAACGCAATGGCGAAAGCACCGACCGCGGTGGCAGCGGTCCAGCCCAACCCCATGACCAGCGTTTCCCACCAGCTATGTGCACCGTCCAGTGACACATCAAAGAAGGCAGCCCAGTTCCAGTGGTAGTTCATGTGTATTTCCTTCCCACACTTTACGGCTTAACGATACAGCTCGGGGTTTGGATCGTCGGTCGGGTTAGCGATGGCTTTCTGCAACTGTGCCGATATGGGGAAGTTCATGTTTACATTCATCGGGGCAATCGGCTGGGTAAACCATTTGTCATAGATGGCGTTGATAGCGCCGCTTTTATACAGCCCCTCAATAGCAGCATTCACCAACGCTTTGAACTGCGGATCGTCGCGGCGCAGCATGATGCCATAGGGTTCTACTGATAACGGCTGCTCAGAGATCTGGTAGTCGTCGGGAGATTTGGCTGTAGCGCGAGCGCCCGCCAGGGAGACATCGTCGAAAATGAAAGCCGCAGCACGACCGGTTTCCAGCGTCAGCATCCCTTCAGCCAGATCTTTCGCCAATAGAATGCGCATCCCCAGATGTTGAGCATTGTTAGCATCGTTGATGATCTTGACGCTGGTAGTGCCAGCCAACGTCACCACCGCTTTGCCTTTCAGTTCGGCCATATCCGACACCGGAGCCGATTTTTTGGACATGATGCGAACCGCCGCAACGAAATACGTCGTGGAGAAAGTGACCTGTTTTTGCCGTTCCGCGTTGTTCGTTGTGGTGCCGCATTCCATGTCTATGGTGCCATTGGCCAGCAACGGGATACGCGTAGCACCGGTCACGGCCATCGTATCAACCTTCAGATCGGGTTTGTTCAGCTTGGCTTTGACTGCATCCACCACTGCCCCGCAGATATCCATCGCGTAGCCGATTGGCTGCTGCTTGTCATCGTAATAGGAAAAAGGCACTGCGCCATCGCGATGCCCGACGGCGATTTCTCCGCTATCGGCAATCTTCTTCAGTGTTCCGTTAAGTTCCTCGCCCGCAACCGGCAAAGCGAGCATTCCCAGGGTGAATACGGTGAACAGGGGCAGATAGGGTTTCATGGTTTCTCCGTGCCAGGCCAAATGTTGCAATCAAATGTGAATTTGGCTGTTCCCATGCACCAACGGGAACAGATGACGTAAGCGCTGGACGTCAGAATGAATCGTTGGTGAAGTTTTCGTCAACGAAAATTAATAATGTATAATGAATTCATATTGCCAAAAGGCAGCAGCATGCCCAGGCGGCAAAGTCAGGGAAAGTCGTAGAGATGTGCTGACGGCGAGCGACCCCGCCGTCAATCTTTACTCGGAAGTGAGTCGGCTGGCGTTTACAGCATTACGGACCGCGTTGGCGGTATTCATCACGTGCTGACGCATGGTTTGCGCCAGACGAGCGGATTCACGGGCGCGCAGGCAAACCATGATTTCCTCATGCTCCTGCACCGCCAGCCGCCAGTCATCAGGCAGTTGACGCACGGTGTGGCGGATATTACGGATACGTTGTTCCAGATTGCGGTAGAAGGTCACCAACGATTGATTGCGTGCGGCATCGAATAAGGCGAGATGGATTTCCCGATTTAAGCGTGCGTATTCCAGCTTGTCCTGCTGTTGGTAGCTTCGCAGCATATCGGCATGCAGCTGTTCAATATGCGCCATTTCTTCGTCAGTTATCTGCACGCAGGCCAGTTCACACGCCAGTCCTTCCAGGCTGGCGATGATGGGAAACAGTTCACTCAGTTCTTCATCGGTCAGGGTCGCTACGCGCGCACCGCGCTGTGGCAGCAACACCAGCATGCCCTCAGTCGCCAGCACCTTAAGTGCTTCCCGCAACGGCGTGCGGGATATCCCGAACCGTTCACAGAGATCTTTTTCCGGGATTCTGTCACCGGGTTCCAGTTCACCACTGACGATCATCTCCCGGATAGCATCTGCTATTTCACTGTGCAGGGTGGTGCGTGAAATAAGCATTCCTTTGTTCATAAGGACCTTTTTATACAATGGAGGTTAGGCGGCCCTGAGTCGGGTACGCTGGCAATGTTGCCAGCATAATGTAACGGGTCAATTGGCTTCAACTCCCTGCTGTTTCAGTATGCTTGGGGAAACACGGCAGAAGTTGCGCTGATTGCTGGTGTGGAGGAACTGTTGATTTGCCGTTGAGCGGCATACAAAAACAAGAAAGGCCGCTCTATGGCGACCTTTCCCGGCACTTCACTGTACGACTATCCGTTATTTGTACAGTTCTGCGGTCATGTGAACACGGTTATTGGTGTTCGCTTCAGTGATTTTGTACTGTGCACCCTGCTGAGCTGCCTGTGCAGCGATTTTCGCTTCCGCACCGTCCAGCGTTGAAGAGGTCACAGAGATGCTCTGCGCGAAGCTGGCTGCTGACATCAGGGAAAGAGCGGCTACAGCGGCGATTGACAGTGCTTTGATAGTTTTCATGGTCTTAATCCTTAATTTGTCTGGTTGGAAGGCTGTGCGCCTTCGATGAAAGTAATAATAACTACAGTTATCGTTTCATTATTGATAATTAGTGCGATAACTGTGATCTTGCTAATTATTACCTTATTTAGTCAGTTCCGCTGACAGGTAAGCACCGTTGTCTACGCGTGCGCCGGTGATTTTGTAGGAAGCACCTGCCTGTTTTGCCTGCGCGGCGATTTTGGCTTCTGCGCCGTCCAGGGTTGAAGCGGAAGCGGTAATGCTCTGGGCAAAGCTGCCGAAAGAAACCAGTGACAGGGCCGCAACTGCAACGAAAGTTTTGATAGATTTCATGGTCATTTCCTCAGAAGTTTGTTTAGTCGGTGAGGCGTTGTGCCTCGATGTGAGAGAGAATAGACCTGTCGGGCGGCGAGGAAAAGCTGAGGGATTTGCTGATATAATTCAAAAAAATTGAATATGGATTAATCTGAAGATCTTGACCCCATTTTCCCTCTCCGAAGGAGAAGGAAAATGTCAATCAGGGTTGATAATCCGGTATAGCACAGGTACGCATGACAGGCTTCCCGGACCTTTGTCGATAAGCAACGGAGCATCAATTTTTGGACGTTTCGCCCCGCGTCTTGACGTTCTCACGCGTCAGCTCCGTCTGTACAATCTTACAAACAGGCCGATATTGCAGATCTGAGGACCTCTTCTTCTTTAACGTTTTTCCTTTCTTTCCTGTTGGCCAGTAGATAAAAAAGTCAGCAATCAGCTCAAGTAAGTCTCTCATCATTCCCTCACTTATCATTTCTGCCCGCACAGTAGATCATGCGAGTCCTTTTGCCTTTAACTGGAACACGTTTAACCCGGCAGCAACCTTATCTGCGAAGAAGCAAGAGATGCGGATAATGGGAAATACCACTCTACCTCACCGCGTGAGTGAAAAGCAGCAATGGCTTATGCGTTTATTAAGGTTTTAGCTGCATCCGTCCTTCTATGCAGTGTCACTATCGATAAGGTTAATTCGACAGCAGCTATAGCCTTGGCTATCAAACTTAGCCATAGCTATAACATCTTGAATTTTAAGGTTTTTTTATTTCTTGTTTTGTGGCACGATAGCGACCTCTTAAAAAACTTCACGCTTTCCCCGATTTGAAAGCACACCCGGGAATCAGTTATGAGCTTTTATGCTGTGATCATTCTGGCCTTTGGCATGTCGATGGATGCCTTTGCCGCCGCCATTGGTAAAGGTGCCTCACTGCACCGCCCTCCTTTCAAAGAGGTGCTGCGCACCGGCCTGATCTTCGGCGTTATTGAAGCCATTACACCCGTTATCGGTTGGGGAATCGGTCTTGCTGCCAGCCAATTCATCATGAGCTGGGATCATTGGGTCGCATTTACGCTCCTGTTTGTGCTGGGCGCTCGTATGATCGTTGAAGGCATCCGCAAAGAAACTGACGAGCCGCAAGAGGCACCGCGCCGCCATGGATTCTGGTTGCTGGTGACGACCGCCATTGCCACCAGCCTTGATGCGATGGCCGTGGGCGTTGGCCTGGCATTTTTGCAGGTGAACATCGTGGTGACGGCACTGGCAATCGGTGCCGCAACCACGGTGATGGCCGCCAGCGGCATGCTGCTGGGCCGTTTTCTCGGCGCGAAGTTCGGCAAATGGGCAGAAATCCTCGGCGGCGTGGTACTGATTGCCATCGGTAGTTCAATCCTTGTCGAGCACCTGGGTCTGCTGAACTAAGCTCGTTCCTGGTCAGATATCACTGGTAACCTGTGGTTATTGCGACGGCCAAATACTCAGATTTTTATGCCCAGGCGTCTGATATTGCAGATGAACGGGCCACAATAGCGTGTTGAGGTAGGATTTTTTCGAGTAAAAACAAGTTGATGTCATGGTCCGGATCGGCACAGCAATCACTCGCAACCACCAGACGGTAATCCAGATCAAAAGCTTGCCCGACTGTAGAAAGCACCACGCCACTGGTAGTGACACCAGCAAGGATCAAGGTTTCGATGCCTTGCGCGCGAAGAATCATCTCGAGATCGGTAAATGAAAAAGCACCAATTCGGCGTTTAATGATGACGACCTCATTTTCTGCCGGTGCAACAGCAGTGTGAATGGCCGCACCCTCGCTGCCGGTTATGAAAATTCCATTGTTTTTGATCGCCGAGAAAATCGTGTTGTTTTGGCTGACCTCAGGATAGCCCTGACGAAATCCAACACTGATGTAGATGACGGGTACGCCTGCGGCGCGTGCAGAGGCTATCAGCGATGCAGTATTACGAATAACGTCACCAGCGCGATCTTGCGGGAGAAAGTGATTAAGAATCACCGCCTGAAAGTCCATTACCAGCAATGCGCTGTTTTTATGGATATTATTGAGTTGAGTTGTCATGAGATCTCCGCAATTTACAGGTGAAAGATAGAGCAGTCAGTCAGTGTGGAACTGACTGGCGATGTATTTTGAGATTCCAGGCCGCGCCCAGCAGCAGGATGCAGCTGGTTGCCAGAAACACAGCTCGCATTCCTATATGACCGCCGACCACCCCTCCGAGCAGCGGCCCGATGAACTGGCCTGCGAACTGCGCGGCAACCGAATAGCCGAGGATGCTGCCTACCATTCCTTCTGGTACGCGATGACGTATCACCGCCGCAATACAGGGCAGTAACCCACCCAGCGCCAGCCCCATAAGGAAGCGCAGAGCAATCAACTGCCAGCCTGATGAGACAAATGCCTGTGGGATCAGCAACAAACCAGCCGCAGCCAGTGCCAGCGTGATAATGAACATATGTCCTTTTCTGTCTGCCAGTTTCCCAAGCCAGGAGGCGGAAATAATGCTTCCCAGGGCCGCTGCAGCCATCACATATCCCGCTACTTTTGTCACCTGAGAGGCATCGCTGACTAAGGTGCGTACATAGACTGTAATAATGGGTTCTATCGACATATTGGCCAGCATCAGTAACAGGCCCGTGCAAAGCATGCAGATAATCACTGAGCGGGCAGGCAGTTCCGACCAGCTCACTCGCGTTTTGGCTGCAGTATCCACGGGTTTTGGCACCTCTTCGCGGATGAAAGAGAGGGTCATGATAAAAGCCAGAAATATCAGTGCACCGGCGCAAAGAAACGTGGAGCGGATACCAATCAGCCCCGGCAGCCATCCCCCGGCAAGTGGGCCCGCAAGATTACCAGCCATTACGCCGGATGAAACAATCCCCAGCGCCCACGCGGCACGTTCTCTGGGAGCCTGGACTGCGATGAGAATGGTCGCTCCGGATGAATAGCCCCCGGCCAGACCAACTAACAACCTCAGTCCGACGAGTTGCCAGATATTTGTCACCACCCCCATAAGCGAAACAGTCATCGCCATCCCCAGGCTGGCTCTGACAAGCATCGACTTGCGTCCAAACTTGTCACCCAGTCGCCCCCAGACGGGCGCGATCAACCCGGCAGTGATAAAAGTTGCGCTAAATGCCACACCAGACCACTGGACAACAGCTGCATGTCCACGAACACCAAGCTCTTCGACATACAAGGGCAAAAACGGCAGCATCAGGGTCATAGCAAAGACGGTTGAGAACGAGCCAATAAAGCAAACGATCAGGTTTCGCAGCCAAAACCTGTTATAAATTTGGGTCATAAAAGCACTCTTTTTTGGTATACCAAACTGGTATACAATATCGATTGCGCAATTTACTGTCAATCCAGGAGGACATTGTCGTCATGAGCCAGGCATCAGACGTTGAAAACCAATTAAGAAAACTGATACTCAACATGGAGCTGGGCCCGGGAGAAAGACTTACGGAACGCTGGGCTGAAGCGACGTTTAACGCGTCACGAACGCCGGTACGTGCTGCATTACAAAAGCTGGAGTCCGAGGGGCTGGTATGCCGTGATGGAATACGCTGGACGGTGGCACCGATCGATGTCAGTGAAGTGGAACAATTGTGTATATATCGGGAAGTGCTGGAAGTGGCCGCGTTAAAACTTTCAGCCAGCAGGATCACGGAAGAACAACTAAATGGCCTGGAAGCCCTATTCGAAGTGGAGGCCAGTGATACCTCTGAAGAGGCGATGCATGATGCCGGAACACAATTCCATCTCCAGTTGGCCCGCCTTTGTCAGAATGCATTTATTATCGAGGGGGTAAGTGATGCCCTGCGCCGCCTCTCACGGGCCCGATGGCTCGACAACGCGCCATCCAACCCCGCCTGGGATGATCATCATGCAATAATCGCTGCGCTTCGATCGCAGGACATTGAAAAAGCGGCGGAATTACTTTCCGGGCATCTACGCGAAAGCCACTCACGCCTGCTGGAGGTCATCAATTCAAGCAGACGTAGCCTGAGAGCACGGGGAATTGTTATATCCTGATGATTTGGTGAACTGGAGAAAGTAATGGAAAGATCCGCTTTTCGCTCATAGCTGACCAAGGCCCTACTTCTGGCAGCTTCGTGCCAAGAGCGGACGTTTACAGCTAACCCAAGGCTATCTCGTGCTTATAGCAAGTTTAGCCGCGAAGCATAAAAATAAGCCCCCTGTTGCTCTGTCCATCACCTGGACAACGCGGCTTTTCTTCAATAATGCTGACGCAAAATGCGTGGATAAAATGAGCGTGACTGACCATATAGTCCCAATCGCCACGTGGATGCTGACCAGAATAAAAGTCCATATCAAAGGTGAGTGACCGACAGGTATGAACTGCGGCAAAAAAGAGACATAGAAAATGCCCATTTTGGGATTGAGCACATTGCCCAGCATTCCTCTCATAAACCAGTTCCTCTGAGAACCGTTGTTGTCATCGCCATCACTGAAAGAGGCTCGGGGACGTATCAGGAGTTGTAAGCCCAGCCAGCTCAGGTAGACAGCGCCACAAACTTTGAGCACAGTGTAAGCCATCTCTGAAACCGCCAGAAGAGCGCCAAGACCTAACGCGACCAGCGCGCCCCATATAAAACAGCCAGCATCAATGCCAAGTGCAGCGTGAAAAGCCTTTTTACCGCCCTCAGCACAAGCGGTGCGCAGAATAAGTGCCGTATCGAGGCCGGGAGTCAGGGTAAGTAACAGTGCTGCGAGAGAGAATGCGAAGAGGGAATCGTTAACAGTCATTTTCTTTGTCCGAAAGAGAAGATGCTAATCATTTAGTTCTCTGCAATCAATCCATTAAATATCATTTTTAAAGATCTGCTCCTCGCTCATAGCAGCCGTTAACCCCGTTTACTCTGTGCCATTAGCGGACAGAACCAGGGAGATGTTACGGTTTTCACTTGTAGCCTAAGTGGTGTTCAATATTAAATAAGATAAAATTTCAGGGAGCGACTTCAATGCGTGATGGAAAATATGTCTTAGGCATTTCTGGCAGTCTTCGTTCTGCTTCTCTCAATAGCGCTTTTTTACGGGCTATGTCCCTTCTCTGCCCTGCGGGTATCACGTTCGAAATATATGATTCACTGGATAAAATTCCGCTTTTTAACGTCGATAATGAAAACACCGAGAACCTGGCGGTGGACCACTGGAGACGAGCACTTTCCAGAGCAGATCTGATCTTATTAGCCAGCCCGGAATACGCACACGGTGTTACCGGGGTGATTAAAAATGCACTCGACTGGATCGTGAGCAGCGGTGAATTGCTGGATAAGCCATTGGCATTGCCTAACTTGTCTGTGAGAGCGCATCTGGCCCACTCACAGCTTGCTGAAACATTAACCGTAATGGGCGCGCTATTGCCTGACCAATGTTGTCCCAGAGCGACGCTTGCTACGCCTTATGTGCTACCTGAATCCACAGAATTTTCATTAATCGAAAATGCAGAGGTATGCCAAAGGCTGGCCGACCTATGGCGCAACATTGAGAGCGCAATAGCAGAAACTGACTGAACCGGCACCGGGCATTGCTTCACTATGTGAAGCAATTCCCTGATTTGTTCTTTGATTCGCTTCACGCAATCTTCTCCTGGCAACGCAACATCTCAATAAAATTCATACGCTAACTGGTTGTATGGAGAATTCAACCCGCCACTATGGCAATGATTTGGTCATCACTCTCTGTTGAAAACAATTATGGATTTATCGAGGGGGTGTAAGTGAGGTTGCCAGAAAACGGCGAGCAGGATAAATCCCTGACATTGGGGCCTTGTCCACCAGCATACCCTCTTCAGAGTCTGGGTATGAATCCGCTGTGGAACATCATTTGTGATGTGTCTAAACAGATCCCTCTTTTTCGATAACCAACACCCGCGCTGCGCCTTGTGGATGCGCGACGTGTTCTGTCCCTTCACTGGCGTAGAAAATATCACCCGTATGCAGCATCTTACTTTTTACCTGGCCATTTTCTTTATAAAACATCTCAACGCAGCCATCCATCACCGCAAAGACTTCATGTCCGTCGTTGATATGCCACTTGTAAGGTTGATCCGTCCAGTGCAGCTTCACACTGGTATTATCAAAACTCGCTACAGGTAATGATTCCCAGGCTTTAGAGCCGGTAAATTCCTTGCTGCTATAAAACCTCATCTTTTTCCCTTTGATAAAAGTGGACTCACTTCGTCAATACAGGGTGACCTAACGGGATAGTCAGACTCAAGACGGTTACCCTCTTTTGTCCGCATCTGTCACCGTTATGTCCGCTTCAGCCCCTGAGCGACGCGTTAAACATTTCATGGCAGTTATCCACAATCAGCGTGCATATCCGGCTCAATAGCCTGTGAATAAAAGCCTGATATCCGCATGAAAGGCTGCCTGTGGCAACGCCGGTTAAATAACGTTCAACAGACCAAAGTGACCACGGTGAGTTCAGGGAAACATCATGCTTCGAACAGGGATTCAACAAACGCGGCAAACTGACGCGCTTTTGCTGTGGCCATTCGTCCGCCGGGAAAAACCGCCCACAGATCAATATCGGGTAAAGTCCAGTCACTCACCAGACGCTCAACGGTTCCGTCAGTAATCTCCTCGGAAAACATCCAGTCTGACGCGACGGTAATCCCCATGTGCGCAAGAACGGCTGAGCGAATACCTTCCGCTGCGCTGAGATGAAGTCGCCCTTGTAAACTGACATTTTCGACTTCGTCTTTACGACTGAACTGCCATGTATCGTTTAACGGGCTGAAAATAAGTGCCTCATGCTGACTCAGCTCACGAGGATGTTGAGGATACCCGTACCGGGACAAATACTCTGACGTAGCCAGAGCAGAGCGGCGTGAAGTGGCGAGCTTACGCGCGACCGCACCTGAATCCTGCAAAGTGCCCATGCGCAGGCAGATATCAATACCTTCGGAGATAAGATCAATGGGGCGATCGTCGAGCATGATATCTACCTGCAGCTCTGGATGTTGTGCCATAAACGTTGCCAGGTGCGGAATGACATGCAATCTGGCGAAGGTCGGTGCCGCAGCAACCCGAAGAATCCCTGTCAGCCCCTTATCCGCCCCCCTTGCAGCGATTTCGGCTTCTTCAGCCTGCTGCAGGGTGATCCGCACCCGCTCATAGAATCGCTGCCCCGCCTCTGTCGGCGTTAATCCATGAGTGGTCCGCAGCAATAAACGCACGTCCAGATGCTTTTCCAGCTGAGCGATGGTCTTGGACACCGCGGGCTGACCGATATTAAGGATACGTGCCGCCGCAGAAAATGATCCCGCATCCACCACCTGAACATACATCTGCATTGCCTGAAAGCGATCCATGTCATTCCTCCTGGGAATAGCAATTATGGTTTTTAGCTGTCTGCCATTACCCCCGGACATTAGCAGATACTTCACATCAACGACAACGGGCAACAGTCATCGCCTGTTTAAACCTGAAGTGGAGCCTGACCATGTATGAACTTTACGCCTTCGCCACCCCCAATAGCATCAAGCCAGCCATCATGCTGGAAGAACTGGAGCAACCCTGGCAGCTGCACGCCGTTAACGTCCGCGAGGGAGAGCAAAAGCGTGATGACTTCCTGACGCTCAATCCGAACGGCAAGGTACCCGTGCTGCGTGACAACGATAGTGTGCTGAGCGAGTCAGCAGCGATTCTGGTTTATCTGGCGGAAAAGCACGGCAGACTCCTGCCCGCCTCCGGAGCTTCCCGCGCTCGGGTATTTGAACAGCTCTTTTTCCACGCCTCCGCGCTCAGCCCTGCATTCGGACAGGCTGGATTTTTCACCCGCCTGGCCACCGAGCCGCAACCGCTGGCGCAGCAGCGGTTCAGCGCGGAAGCCCGCAGAGTTACCGGTCTGCTGGAACGCCAACTTGGGGAGACCCCCTGGATTGCTGGCGATGAGTACTCCATCGCTGATATCGCGCATTACGGCTGGATGTGGCGACGTGAATTCGCAGGCGTCAGCCTGGAGGGATTGCCCAACCTTACCCGCTGGTTTGCCACCGTATCCGCACGCCCTGCTGTCATGCGTGCAGTCGCAAAACTGCATGCCCTAATTGAATCCTGATCAACTAAGAGGAAATGACCATGTCCCGTTTCGAAAATTACCGTAACAGCTTTAACCATGCCCGCCTCAACCGCTCAGCCAGCGGTGTGCTCGAAGTGATGTTGCATACCGACGGCGGATCGCTGCTGTTTAACGGCCATACGCACGAGGAGTTTGTCGAACTCTTTCACCAGATTGGTGCGGACCCGGATAACCGTGTGGTTATCCTGACCGGCGCAGGTGACGCATTTATGGAAAACATCAGCCCGGATGGCTTTGATTTCTTCACCCCTCGCGGCTACGACAAAATTTATCGTGAAGGCAAAAAGGTGCTGATGAACCTGCTGGACATCGAAGTACCTGTAATAACGGCGTTGAACGGACCGGTCCGCCTGCATTCAGAATATGTATTGTTGTCAGATATCGTACTGGCAACGCCTGATACGGTATTCCAGGACAAGCCACACTTTGAGTTCGGCATCGTTCCGGGAGACGGCGTCAACCTGCTGTGGCCTGAAGTAATCGGCAGCATACGTGGTCGCTATTTCCTGCTGACACGTCAGGAACTGGATGCCACAACGGCTAAAGATTGGGGAGCGGTAAATGAAATCGTTCCCCGCGAATCATTGCTGATGCGTGCCCATGAACTGGCAGAGTCGCTCGCCGCATTGCCGCCGCTGACGAGTCGCTATACACGCATTGCGCTAACGCAGAGACTCCGTCGCCTTATTGACGAGGGCGCAGGTTATGGCCTGGCGCTGGAAGGCATCAGCGCAGCCGACGTGGCATTGCAGGCGGCCTCAGCATCTTAATTCATCTTTGCAATAATCATTCATCCGGCGCAGCGTACTGCGCCGGTTTTTGTCGTTCCGTTTAGCGGAGAATCCTATGGATCAGAAAAGAACTTTCCTCATCACTGGCGCAAGTAAAGGCATTGGTTACGCCTTATCTGAAAAGTTAGCTTTGGCAGGACATACGGTGATCGGCATTGCCCGAAATGCACCGGCACGGGACTATCCGGGCCATTTTATTACCCTCAACCTGGCAGATACCCCAGCGGTTCAGCGCGCATTGAGCGAGATTAATGCTGAATTTAATTTGGATGGCGTGATCAATAACGTCGGGCTGGTACGCCCACAGTGGCTGCCGGAGGTGACGACAGAGGCGCTGGATGACGTATTGCGCGTTAATTTGCATCCTGCCCTGCTGGCGGCACAGGCGGCATTACCGGGAATGAAAAGCCGCGGCTGGGGCAGAATTATCAATATCGCCAGCTTGACGGTACTTGGTGTGCCTCAACGAACGTCCTACGCAGCCGCAAAAGCCGCACTGGTGAGCTTCACCCGCAGTTGGGCGCTTGAGCTGGCTACGCAGGGTATTACGGTGAATGCCGTTGCTCCCGGCCCGACTGAAACCGAGCTGTTCCGCGCGAGTAACGCGCCAGGCAGTGAGGGGGAACAACGTTACCTCGAGAGTGTACCGATGAAACGCTTGGGCAAACCTGAAGAGATAGCGGCCGCTATCAGCTTCCTGCTTTCAGAAGATGCAGGATTTATTACCGGACAGACATTATATGTTGATGGCGGCGCTTCGGTTGGGGTCTCTCGGATTTAGAGAGCCATGATTTCAACGCCAGAAAAGCAGTACGGGCGGCTCGAAAGCTGCCCGTACTGCTTTGTAAGTTTAAGGTTTACAGGGTGTATGCGGGAAAGTCAGTATAGCCACGGGCATCACCACCAAAGAACGTTTCACGCTGATATTGTGCCAAAGGGTAGCCTTGTTGAATGCGTTCCGGCAGGTCAGGGTTGGAGGTAAAAAGTCGGCCAAACGCGATCAAATCCGCGTCCCCGGCTGCCAACATTGCTTCACCCGCTCCAGGCGTAAAGCCACCAGCGGCAATAATGATCCCGTGGTAGAACTCACGTAACTGACGACTGGCAACCGGCTCTGCATAGTAACCACTTTCCCGGTCATCTGGCCCGACGATACGTGGCTCGATGATATGCAAATAAGCCAGCCCGGCATCGTTCAGTTTTTCAACCAGATAGCTGAAAGTGGCCGCCGGGTCACTGTCATACATATCACCGTAAATCCCGCTTGGAGAGATACGCACCGCCACGCGTCCTGCCCCCCATACATCCGTCAATGCTGTTACCGTTTGCAGCAAAAAGCGCGCGCGTTTGGGCAGACTTCCGCCCCAATCATCCTGCCGACGGTTGCTGCCGTCCAGCAAGAACTGTTCTGGCAGATATCCATTGGCCGCATGAAGCTCCACACCGTCAAACCCCGCAGCTTTAGCCCGCATAGCCGCCTGACGAAATTCCTCGATCAGGCTTGCTATCTCCTGTTCATCAAGCTCACGTGGCTCAGGGAATAATTTCCCCTCATAGCTGCCGTCGCTGTTTTTGCTCACGCCGTATGTTTCACGCGCTGTCAGTGCAGAAGGCGCGACAGGCTGATGGCCATCAGACAGCTCTGGCAGGGACTGGCGTCCCGGATGCCACAACTGCAACACAATCTGCCCCCCACGACCATGAACAGCATCCACCACACGTTTCCAGCCAGCCTGCTGCTCGTGAGTGAAGATACCCGGTGCATCTGCATAGGCATTGGCATAGGGGGAAATCGCCGTAGCCTCGGCGATCAGCAGCCCCCCCTCACTGGCGCGCTGACGGTAATACTCAACCATCAGCTCACCCGGTACGCCACCCGTTTCGCTGCGCATACGTGTGGCCGGTGCCATAACAACCCGATGCTGAAGACGCAGTTTTCCTGCGGTAATGGGGGTGAATAATGTGTTCATTTGTCGCTCTCTCAATGGATGATGAGAAAAGCATAAAATGACGAGCTACCGTCAGAAATACACGCTGGCGCATAACCTCTATGCCTGTCAGGAATATCACCAGGATGTGATGTTGCTTACTTAAAGGATAATAAAAATGCGCAACGCATCGCTCACTTATGTATTGACCCGCATTTGATTTTTGGGCTGGCTGTGTCTGACAGAGACAGCAAATGGCATCGGTAGTTAAATTAAGCACCCTCATCAGGGCGGTGCTTAATCATCCCCATGCCTGATTCTGAATAACCACTCTATATCCGTCGATATCACGAAAGGTGCGGCCATTAGCGTCCCAATACGGATTAAACGAGTTGACCCTGACGAATCCAGCATCGAGCATGTTTGCGCAGACCTGTCCCCATTCTTTCTCGTCGGGGTAATACAGCACGAACAGGTCTTCTTCCGTCGGCAAAGGCTTCACCGGGTGATTACGGCATAACGTTAACTCTATATGCCATGGTAAACCCTCGATACCTAACATAATCCCGCTGAAACCGTCGTGATCGGTGAAATCAGCAATTCTTTTAAAACCTAACCCTTTTCGGTACATCAGGAAAGATCGCTCAAGATCCGTTACGGGTTTGGCTATGCGCATATGTGAAAACATCCGGTACTCCTGTGGTTAAGCCTGCCTGGACGGGCAGCTAAATATTGCTCAGCATACACTGAATGGGTTGTTCGACTTGTCCATTCGAGCCCGATTCGCTAACGCCCTCTCAATAGCCGCGCAATACGTATTGCCGCGCACCCCGCGACTCAGATTTCCAACGCTATCAGAATACCCTGACCTGTAAATCGGATTACCTTAGATTAAGATTTTATAGCTTCTTTAATTGCCTGTTTTTTAGATAGCCAGAAGATAACTGTATGATGATTTATAAAGTGGGCCGTCTGAAACGGAGAACATCACAAACATCATTGCAGGACGAAATCATATTCTGTATCTGTCACATCAAATACGCACTCTTCGCCTACGCAAGCGATCTATTTTTTCAGATAAAAACCCTGAAAACATTAAACATAACCATCTATCAATAGGTTATGATCGCCAGGCGACACACAGCAAAAGTGTTGCTTAATATAAAAAATCTATCATCTAAAGTCCGTTTGCCCGCTGTCGCGGGCCTTTTTCAACTTCCTGCTGTTCGGACTCCAGTCAACTCCAGGCCGTGCAGAATCAATCACAGGTAATTTTGTTTATTAATTATGTGATGCACAGTACGGAAATCCTTCTACATTTATGATGGGGGATTTAAATAAAGGGAAATAACACGCCGGGTGTCTGACGATAAGGTAGCCGTTATCGCATTCCCTGAATCACTGCAAAGTATCCTTGTCAGGATGCTAAGCCTCCATCTGTCATCTTACGGCTTCAAGCGGACTGTGGGAGCCAGTCTCTTTCGAGGCTGGTTTGGGATATAATGGAGGAATATCACTTTATGACAGGTAGTATCAACAATGGCTCTGATCCCGAAAAACTACGCGCGGCTGGAAAGCGGCTACCGCGAGAAAGCACTAAAAATCTATCCATGGGTGTGTGGACGCTGTGCACGTGAGTTTGTGTATTCCAATCTCCGCGAACTAACGGTTCACCATATCGATCACGATCATACCAATAACCCTGAAGATGGCAGCAACTGGGAGCTATTGTGCCTGTATTGCCATGATCACGAACACTCGAAGTACACTGAAGCTGACCAGTACGGTACCCGTGTTGTGGCCGGTGAGGATGCGCAAAAAGATGTCGCTGCTGCGACCTACAACCCCTTTGCCGATTTGAAGTCGATGCTCAACAAGAAGAAATAGAGCCGGGCAGTTATGGGTGACAAGTGGATGCCTGCCCACATCAGGCAGACATCCAAATGCATGAAAATGGCCAGACAGAGTCAAACCAGATCCGGCTAAAACTACAATTTCAGCTGGCTTCCCAGAAAGATATCGGCTTCCTGTAAGGTGACATCCAATCCCGCTGAAGGGGTAAATGTCAGCTCGCCAAAAATCACCTCATTGTTCAGGAGATAGAAGTCAGCTCGAACGAATTTGAAATCAGACGCTAACTTAATGGCATAAGCTTTCATTTTATTAAAACCCTCTGGCATCTTCAGACAATGCTTCTCTTTAATCAGCTCAATGGTGTCCTCAAAAGGAAGAGGGTTCCAGTTCATATCAAAATAATAAAACTTGGGCGTTCCTTTCTCTCGTCCCACGCAAACCATTACTGCGTAGGGTTTACCATTAAAACAGTAAAACTTATAGTCATCAGGAAAGCCGCCGCGTTCATTTTCAATGTACTTTTCACACAAAATTTTTCTTTCTATTTTTTTATACTGCGGCTCAACGAAATTTGCAGAGTAATCCTGCTTTAACCATTCATTGAGTTTTTTGTTCGTCTTCTCGATATCCAATGATGATTTATCATCACATATGACATTATAACCCGCACCATGATTACATTTAAGTGCGAACTTTTTGGGCAATGCATCATAGTCGATTTCTTGCGGGTTATCATATACTCCGTACAGATCATTAAGAATTTCGCCACATCCTTTAGCGGATACATATTCCCTAACCTTATATTTATCAGCGCACAGCGTGTAAATGTCATCATTTAGCTCATTGAACTTCAGCCACTGTATTTTTTCATTAAAACTTGCGGGATTCCGTAAGTTTAACTTTTTCTTAAACCGAATCAGATAGTGAGTTTTAGCGTAGAATTCAGGGAAGATGTTAGCACTAACCTTTAGAGCCGATCTAACTGTTTGTTTTATCATTTTCATTTCAACAACCCCGGTTTAAAAATATTAAGGTGCATTTTAATGATTGTTTTGTTCCTGAAAAAATAATTAAGTAACGTGCAGGACAAAACTTCCACAATCAAGAAACAATATGCAGCACCATTAATCCCGAATGAGCTAATCATCACCCAAGACAATGGTATCGTTAATACACAACATAAAAACATTTTTTTAGCCAGGTAACCGTATCCTGATTCTTTTATCATATATCTGTAGCAAATCGTCCCCAATGCAGAGAACATTGTGGCAATAATTATCACTGGAACGATATTAACTGCATCCCTGTATTTATCGCCATACAGTACATGTATAAAAAAATCACCAAACATATAGAACCCGCCTAAAGCAACAAGAGAAAACAGGATTACAATTCGATTAATTTTAATCAGTAGCTTCTCAACAGCTATTGGGCTTTTCTCACTATATATCTTTGAGAAGAAACTGGTTATCAATGCCAACACGATAAATGACCACGCACTTCCCGTTGATAAGGCTACGCTATAGACCCCCAGGTTTGAGTAAGAAAGGATTTTTGCCAGGAAAATATTAGATATCTGAGTATAAATATCCACTGACAGGCTTGATAAGATTAACGCCCCGCCAGCGTAAAGCATGTGCCGATTATATAATCCGGCACCCTTACTGCTTTCTTTTGGCCTTGTTGTATATTTAAAATAAACGAGACGCATGACATAAGGTATAAAAGGAATGATGATGATGGGTATCGTGAAGTAGTAAACTGGCAGCTTGAAGTATGAGATGTAAAATCTGATCACGAGCGCCAAAGACAGCCCAACCACATTGGTTATTGTGTTTATTTTTGACTTCAACTGTGTGTTGTTGTAAATGGAGAAGAAGTCCATCACAATATAATATGTAGCAATGCAGTTGGCCACGCCAAACAGAAACACAACCCAATCAGTATAGAAATACAGATAGGCTAAAATTGATCCTGATGATAGAAGAAACAAAATACGCCGTTGATTCTGCGTATGCATCGCCATCGCGATGCCGGACTTCGTGTTTTCGCTCATGCGCTTAAACAGAATATTCTGGCCACCAAACCATGATAATGTTTGCACAAATATAAAGAGCGAAGTGGAGATATTTATCTTGCCAAAATTATCAGGGCCAATGTACTTTGCCATGAGTGAGTTAATATATATCAGGCCGATGATACTAACTGACTTCTCCAGCATGATCCAAAATGCGTTAGTGTACATTTCATGTCTCACATATACATGGTTTTTTGTTTTTTCTTTATGAATGAAAGGCACTTTCACTTAATCAATTATTCTTATCTCACCAATCACCCTTTCACTCATTATTTAACTCCCTCACTTTTGGTTGGTAGTGTGCCGTTTTATATAACAATAGTGAAGGCTTTTTTAATTAATCAGACTAGTTGCAAATATGCATTAATAATAAATCCATTTTTAATTTTAGTTTTATAAAAAATAATAGAAATAACTGGAATAATAATTATCGGTTTTATCTGAGGTAATAGCAGAATGGCACATCGATATATGCATCGTAACAGAGGGTGGCAGTGATAATAATCATTTCTTTATCAGTTACATACGTTGTTATGGCATTGATTAAATTTGTTTTGAGTTCACTGAAATACCCAGGAAAAACAATACCAGCGTGAACAGAGCTTCGTACACGAGACAAGATGATGTGATGGCCCTAACCTCCCGCAATCAACCCTCTTGTCTCGTCGTCTTTGCCCTTTCGGGTTTGTGGTGACGCCTCGGATAAACACGGTGCACGCGCGCACCCCTCTGAGCTGTTGAACAGCCTTAGCGTATTGATTTGTTGCTACTTAACATTTTCCAGACCGCAAAAGCACACAGCAGAGTCAGTCCAGCCAGAACCTGAAATAAAATTGCATAGGCCGAGTCATAGCTGCTGCGAAGCAGCGCCATCGCAACCCCCGGGAGACTATCTGCAGCCTGACCGGGATTGCCTGCTCCCAGCCAGGTAGCTGCCCTTTTTATTTCATCTGCCGTATAACCCGACGTCATTCCGGCGAGGTTCAGATCGTTGATCCCGACCAGAAATGCCGTGACCATCGCCAGTGCAATCCCCTCACCGGCAACGCGCACGGTATTAAATAAACCTGCCGCCATACCCGCTTTTTCCACAGGTACAGATGAAACGGCCAACCCGTCCATCAGTCCCCATGGGAGCGCCGCTCCGGCACCAATGACCATCATGGAGACCACCAGCAGAACGCTGTTGTTGCCCTGCAACGCCTGTCCCAGAACAAGCAAACCAGCGGCAGCGAAGATCAAGCCAACGGCTGAAACAGAACCCGGTTTAAACCATCGGGTCAGGAAGGCGGCGAACGAGGGGAATATCAGCATTGGAGCTGTCAGTGCCAACAGATAGAACGCGCTCTGTGTCTCGCTGAAGCCCTCCCCTCCCATAAAGTGCAGCGGCAGGATAATCAGCAGTACAACGTAGCAATAACAGGTGGCAACCGGCAGTAACAGCACGCCAACAAAGCGCGGATAACGTAAAAGAGCCAGATCAAAAACCGGGTGTTGTGATTTCCGACAGTGAATGACAAACCCTCGGATAAGCAGCAAGGAAAGAATAAATAACGCCAGAACGGGAATGGATAAGAATCCTGACTCAGGCACCAGCATCACTCCCAGGGTAAACAGGATGAGCGCCGCAGTAAACAGAACGATACCCGCTGCATCGGATTTCTGTGCCAACTGCTTTTCTGAAGCGGGCAGAAATGCTGTACCGGTCAGCATGACGAAACCGGATAGCATTGCCATCACAGCATAAACCCAGCGCCAGCCCAACGCGTCGGTAATCAATCCAATAAGCAGCGGGCCAAACGCTAATCCGGTGCCGAACATCGTGCCAAGCATGCTGAACGCCCGGGTGCGTGCATTACCGTCATAAAGCCGGGCCAGCGCTGTGCTTCCTCCGGCAAGGGTCATCGCTGCTGCAACGCCCTGAAGCGCTCTGAGCGCCCCGATTACCGCGGTACTGGTAGCAAGATAAATCAGCAGGCTGCTTAAGCAAAAAATGACTGAACCTGCTGTAAATACGCGCTTGCTGCCTTTACTGTCGGCGACAATGCCAGCAGCCAGCAGGAAACTGCCAAACGTCAGCATAAATCCATTGGTTAGCCATGCGAGGGCAGCAGGCGTGCCTCCCAGCATATGGCTGATCGCAGGCGTGGTGACCACACCGCCGGTAAAGCTGAGTGGCAACAACATAGCAGCCATGAAAACCGATATCGCTGCGGCAGTTCTGGCATGGCGTGAAGAGGATACGATGACTAAAGACATCTGATGACCCTTTTGCATTCAGGATATTGAAAGAGGGGAAAACAATATCCAGTCATCCTATTGCGGATATTTAAGGAGATAAATAGACTGAAAATACCTTCTGAACTGACATAAAGTTAATAATCAATGGACAGTTTTACTTCACTGACTTCTTTTGTTCGCACAGCCGAAGCCCTGAGCTTTGTAGAAGCAGCACGGTCCCTGGGTATTTCCGCATCGGCAGTGGGCAAGAACGTTGCCAGACTTGAAAACAAACTGGGTGTCAGGCTTTTTAATCGCAGCACTCGCAATGTCAGCCTGACGGCTGAAGGTGTGGTATTGCTGGCACGCTGTCAGCACATTCTTGAACAGTTGCGGGAAGCCGAAGCCGAGCTGACCAGCACCGTGGAGCAACCCGCAGGGAAATTGAGGGTTTCACTTCCGGTAATTGGCTATCGGTTGCTGCTTCCCCTGCTTCCTGCCTTTACCCAGCGTTACCCTGATATTGAGCTGGAATTGGACTTCAGCGATCGACTGGTCAACATTATCGATGAAGGTTTCGATGTGGCTATTCGCAGTGGGGAAATAGCGGATTCCAGGCTGACAGCAAAAACGTTGGGTAATTTTAACTTCGTGCTCTGCGCCAGCCCCGCTTATCTTGATGCGCATGGTGCACCTGCGTCACCCGAAGAGTTGAGCAACCATAAATGTGTTCTCTTTCGCTTCCCTGCCACCGGGCTTATCCAACCCTGGGAGCTGCGCGAGATGCGTATCACCGGTGATTTTAATCCCGCGTCCGTGTTAACGGCGAACAATATTGAAGCTGTCATCCGTATCAGTACCTCAGGGCTGGGGATCAGTTATGTCCCTGACTTTGTCGTGCGTGAAGCTTTCAATCAGGGAGAACTGAAAGAAGTTCTGGCCGGTTCTTGCATAAAGCAGGGCACCTTTTCCGCATTGTGGCCAACCAGTCGCTATCTTTCCCCGCGGATACGCTGTTTTATTGATTTTATGGCTGAAAATTGGATTGGCTGATGTAAAAAGTACGCCGGACAAATTATCCAGCGAACCGATTCATCTTTGATGAATTTTCATCCTCTTTTGAACATGAAACTCAGCACTGAATGTTTAATGCAATCATTTCCCTGGTAAGGGAAATGGGTGCGTAACCATTATTGAAAATAACGATTCCGCCACGCTAATAAACAACAAGTAATATCCCCGCTTTCACCATCTCTTCTTTTCTATCCATGTATACCCGCCACCTCAGCCCACTTATTGTCATGCGCGCCCGGCCCCTGCCTGCTGTACAAATTTCAGTCACATCCTGTTAGCAGGAAAGTTACATAACCGCAGCAGTGCCTGCTGTTTTCATGGGATAATCAGGTCCATTCAAAACTTGTTTTAGGTGAACAAAAGCAAACAAAAATCGATCGTCAGATATGCCAAAAATCAGACAGGAAAAAAGTCACATTTTTCACGCAATTTACGACAATTTTAAAACAGGATGAAATAGATGCGTATTGCCATACTTGCCCTGGAAGGCAGCGTTCTTTCCGCTGTTGCAGGACTGACCGATTTATTCTGGATCACCAATAAAGCCATCGCCGGTTCCCCCACTCATGCGGCTAAATTCCCGGGAAAAACCTTTGAAACTCTGGTGGTCAGTGCCGATGGCGGACCGGTCTGGGATACTGAAGGCCGGCTTATTCACATCGACAGTTCTTTTCAGGCGGCAGGACAACCTGATGTGGTGATTGCACCGGGCATGTTACTCGGAGCGGACCTGCGGCCGCTAAACATAGCCAATATCCGCCTGGCCGCCGCCTGGTTTAAGAAAGTGTATGAGAACGGTGCTCTGGTCGCTGCTTCCGGTACCGGAGGCGTCGTTCTCGGCGAAGCCGGTTTGCTACAGGGAAGGTCTTATGCAACTACATGGTGGGTCAGTCATATGCTGCAAGAACGTTATCCAGACGCCATTCCGGCACGGGGTGAAACACTGGTCGAAGACCGGGGAGTGCTGACCACTGGCGGGTGTTTTTCCTGGATATCACTGGCCCTAAAGATCATTGAAAAAGGTGCCGGTGCAGAGGTGGCTCATCTCACGTCAGAGATGTCACTGGCGGATAACCATTTCCTGGGCCAACACCTTGGCACACCGCTGGAATCGCTGAGTGCCGGGACGTCGCTGCTGGTTCGTGCCCAGGAGATCATTCGATTTCAGAACCCTTCCATCAATGCGGCACAGCTGGCCGTTGCCTTAAATACCACCGAACGCACCCTGCAAAGAAGGTTAAAGACACTATCCCAGGAAACACCAAAGGAATTCATTACAAGAATCCGGATTGAATCGGCTTGTACCATGCTAACCAGCACCAGTGTCAGTATTCGTCAGATTTCGAGGGACTGTGGTTATTCTGAAGAGACCTCATTTCGCAAAGCATTTAATCAGATGATGGAAATGTCACCAGCGCAATATCGTCAATGGATGGCCGCGAAAGCAACGTCCGGTCGGAATTAATACCCCACCATTTAATCAAATAAACTGAACATAATAAATAAATTAAGTCATTTATTTTGAAATAAAACTTCTCCGTCCCCTGCCGATGGTTCGGAAGTTACATCTCACTATTATTAACATTTACCAGGTAAAAATGATGAATATCACTCAAAGGCTTACCCTGGCTTTCGTTCTACTATCAGCGTCACTGGTTATTACCGGTATTATCTCGCTCAAACTTTTGGCCGGGTTTCAGGAGCGCTTCGAATTCGTACAGGTCAACGCGATTCCTTCAATAAAAGATTTAGGTGAACTTATTGATCGGAGCAACCGACTTTCCATTTCGCTATACCGGCACCAGAGCCAGACCGATAACGCTAAAATGCCTCCGGTTGAACAACAGATAATGCAACGGATAGCGGATATCAAAACACTCGCTGATTACTACCTCAAAAACGATATCTCCAGCGATGAAGACCAAAGAATGACCGAGAAAGGCTTAGCCATATTGCAACAAGTTGAATCTCGTCTGCCTGCATTTCTCAATGCATCGCGATCGCATCAGGATGACGTCACGCTGAGCATGCTTGATAGCGAGAATGGCATCGGCGGGGCCATTACCCAGCTTAAAGATAATTATCGCAAACAGCTGGCGCTAAACATTGCACTCGGGGACGGATTGCGCACCATTAATCAGCAAACCTACCAGCGTACTTTGTGGGGCATGAACATTGGTGTCACAACAGCCCTTATCCTGCTCGGCGCGCTTACGGCGATGACGATTATCAGAATCCGCCGCAGTCTTAAACGTGTTGGCGATATCATGAACCATGTGGGTGAAAACCTGGACTTGAGTGTCTCGGCAGACGCCAGTAGCAAAGATGAAGTCGGTACGATGGCCCGTTCATTTAACCAGCTTCTTGGTCGTGTGGGTTCCGCACTTGCATCGGTGAGCACGGCCTCCCATTCTGTCAGCTCCGCTTCCGCGCAAATCGCAGCAGGTAATGAAGATCTGTCATCCCGAACGGAACAACAGGCAGCATCACTTGAGCAGACCGCAGCCAGCATGGCAGAGCTGAGCGAAACCGTCCGGCAGACGGCGGATAACACCCGTCAGGCCAGCCGTTTAGCCAGCAATGCAACTGAACTCTCTGACGCGAGCGAGGCATCGCTCGCCAGCATGTTGGCGACGATGACCGAGATCCGGAGCAGTTCGAAAAAAATTACCGAGATCGTAACCTTAATCGAAGGCATTGCATTCCAGACTAATATCCTGGCCCTCAATGCTGCGGTTGAAGCTGCCCGTGCGGGCGAACACGGTAAAGGGTTCGCTGTGGTGGCTGGCGAGGTACGCAATCTTTCCCAGCGATCTACCCAAGCTGCCCGGGAGATCAAGCACCTCATCGACAGCTCGTATAACTTGGTTGAATCCGGTGCTGTGCAGGCAGAAGCCGTCGAAGGAAATATGGCCGGTCTGAAAACCGCTTTCCGGCAGGTCAACGATTTGGTCAATGAGATCGCGGCGGCAGCCGAAGAACAGAACACCGGTATCACTCAGGTACATCTTGCCATCAGTCAAATGGATGATGTTACCCAGCAGAATGCGGCACTGGTTGAGGAAGCCTCCGCCGCCTCCGCTTCTCTTCAGGATCAGGCAAGCTCTTTATCTGCGCTGGTCAGCCAGTTCACCCTTACCACAAATGATGTTCAGGCGAAGTCAGTACACACCAACAAAACTGTCAGTACGGTAAAGACCTTGCCCCTTCAACCGGTATCCCTTGATAAGACGGCTGACGCTAACTGGCAAAGTTTCTAATCAGCGAAGCAGTGACAGAGGAAGGTAATCAATGGATATCGATGGTTTTATTCAACACGGTCATCACCATCAGGAACTGATAACACAATTTGAGCAAGTGAATGCCCTACTCTATCAACTGACGGATGGCATGTATCAGTCCCTGGACGTGTATATGAATAACTGCAATCACCTGCGGGAGCATATCAACCAGGCCTTGGCGTTAATGCAGAATCGCGAATTTGAGCAATACCTCATCCAGAACGATGGCGCGCTTTATTACAATATCCGCAGCGTAGTGCTGGCGATTCACATCGTTAACAACCTGTTGGGCAACCTGACCGGAACCATGAAACGTTCTGTGGTGGCAATGTCATAACGCAGGGGCATGTCCGGGCCGCTGATTTTCAGCAGGCCCGGATATCATATTTTGCTCCAGCTACGGGTATTACGCCGTTCGCCCAGTTCACTCCCTGTTTCCATCAACCGGCGGGCATTCGGGGATAAATGCCCGCTGCGCCAGAGATAATGGATTTCGGTATACCCGACCTTGCCAAGTGAGTGGCTACGCACAAGCTGATGACCGGGTAAGGTTTGTAATACCGATCGCAACACCCACGCCGCCCCCATCCCTGCTGTTACGCAGGCCAGCATCGTATGGTATGACTCAATTTCCGTGACAGGCAGATGGTTGATACGTTCTTCGGCCAGCCATCGATCCATGCGAAAACGAAAAGAACAATCATGCCGAAAACCATAGAGCTCTGAACACTGGAGGTCCGATGGCGTTGTTACGGCGGGATGATTAAGCTCCGTAATCAGCAACATTTCGTCCACGAAGGCCAGTCGGCTCTCCAGTGCCTTTGACTGTACCGGGCCATCCGTCAGTGCGATGTCGAGCGTCCCATCAGCCACATGTTGCACTAAAACTTCAGAGGCTTCGTGCCGGATGTCGAGACCAATGCCGCTGTATCTTTTACGAAAGGTGCCAATCAGTGCGGGCATGAAATCAACCAAAACCACATCCAGAGCGCCAATCACCAGTTTGCCGCCCAAATCTTCTTCTCGCATCAAAAGTCGCGTACTGTCGGTGAGGTCCAGAATGCGTTGAGCATGCTCCAGCAGTAAGCGACCGTTCTGCGACAGCGACATCCCCTGCCGGTCGCGAAGAAACAGTTCACAGCCCAAATCCTGTTCCAGTTGCTGAATGCGCACCGTGATGCCGGAAGGTACTCGGTTTAACACCCGGGCCGCACCCGAGATCGACCCGGTTTGCGCGACCGCACAGAAAGCTCTGAGTTGAGAAAGTTGCATTGCGTGTTCTTATTTTATGAATGATGGGTTCTATTAATTTCATTTTTCAGAATGAGGGTCAAATCCTATATTGCTCCACAGACAATCATCATCCCGGCCGGTTGAGCGTGGGGAACAGGAGAATATTATGGATTTGGGTCTCAAGAATGCCAGAGTCATGCTGAGTGGTGGAACACGCGGAATTGGCCGAGCCATTGCCGAAGCATTTTTATCCGAAGGGGCCACTGTCGCATTTTGTGCCAGAAAGGGTGAAGAGATTGCGGCGGCACAAGCCGCACTGGGAGAGCGTGCCTTTGGCTATAAAGTCGATGTCACAGAACCTGAACAGTTAAACACTTGGGCGGCGGAAGCTGCCGCACAAATGGGCGGTATCGATATCGTTATTCCCAATGTCAGCGCCCTGGCCGGGGGTTCTGATCCTGAAACCTGGCGTCTCGCTTTTGAAACCGACCTGCTCGGTTCAGTGGGGATGGTGAACGCGGCTTTGCCCTGGCTTCGCCAGTCGCAATCGGGATCTATCGTGCTTATTTCAAGCGTGTCTGGTCGTGAAGTGGATATGTTTGCTGAACCCTATGGCGTACTCAAGAGCGCGTTGATCCACTATGGAAAAACCCTGTCGGCAAAGCTGGCCGCTGAAAACATTCGCGTCAATACCGTTTCTCCTGGCAACGTCTACTTTACCGACGGGGTGTGGGGGAAAATCGAACGTGAGACACCTGAACTGTTTGCCGAATGCCTGGCGATGAACCCAATGGGGCGTATGGCACGTCCGGACGAGGTGGCGAAAGCCGTGCTTTTTCTGGCAAGCTCCGCAGCGAGCTTTACCACAGGGACTAACCTCACTGTCGATGGCGGGCTGACTAAAGGCGTGCAGTTTTAAATAATTGCTCGTCCTGAAAACAGCTGGAAAGGTGCCAGCGTCTGAATCACTGTTGGCACCTTTGCAATAGGGAGTCGCAAGTCCAGGGCGGGTCAAAGATGTAAATATTCTGGCGTTTTTGCCGCGAAATCGTGCACAGGTGGCGAGCCTACAAAAGATTCAGAATTCGTCCAGCTCGTAGCCCGACGCCTCAGCACAATGCTCAAACGCGGTAAACCATTCTGACAGCGATGCGCCAGCCTCACACAGCATGCCAGCAAAATCCTCTGGCATGATCAGCCAGATTCCGGTGCTACCGATATGCAGGAAGCGGTCAAATGACTGATCCTCGGCGACATATCCGGGCCGGATAACGTTGGCACCCATGTGGTCACGCCCGATGCAAAGCGCACTGATCAGCGCAAACTGATCCTCCAGCGGCCATAATTTCAGGAATGCCTGTGCGTCATGGATGCGTCTGAAGGGAATCAAGGGCCTGGCAGCGAGTATCAGCTGCTGAATGTCTGTCATACTTAAACCTCTGTGGCGTCACGGCCCTGGAGGGACCTCTGACTCGGCGG
Source organism: Pantoea sp. At-9b (assembly GCF_000175935.2). Lineage (NCBI taxonomy): Bacteria > Pseudomonadati > Pseudomonadota > Gammaproteobacteria > Enterobacterales > Erwiniaceae > Pantoea > Pantoea sp. At-9b. The sequence goes on along the minus strand of NC_014840.1, from coordinate 241,181 downwards.
GGGCGGATTATGCCGTAGAAGCACGAGGAGTGGAAACACAAATCGTGAGGTTTGGTTCACTGTCTTCATGTTAGCTCATCATCTCTGTCAGAAAGATGAACATTTCATGGAGCGCCAGCAAGCATTTATTCAGCGAATCAGAATTATGCGCGGCTCATGTCATTGGTTAATCGCCTGTTTTAACTCATCCGCCGTCATCGTTTGTAAAAATAAATCACTGCCTGGCTGAAATAACCTGGCTTTGCTCAGATCCCCCACCACAACCGGGGCAAAACCAGCGGCTTTCGTCAATTGTACGACAGTATCCAGCGCCTTTTTGTCGTCTCCGGCCAGAGGTACGGCCAGAGCCTCGCCGCTCCGATGCGCATTGGATGCAAGACTGGAAGCCGCCAGCGAATTAAATCCGCGCACAACGCGAGCCTCCGGAAACAGACCGGCACTGTAAACACCGCTTCCAACCTGTAACGCCTGGGTGGCAACATCACCATCTCTCTGCGGGTAGGGGTTGGCTACATCCAGCACCACTTTGCCCTTCAACGGATCAGCCAGGCTTTTCCCCAGGGAAGGCAGAGCACCGTAAGGTACAGCCATGACAACCACATCACCGAACTCAGCGGCCTGTTGGGGTGTACCCGCCTTCGCCAGGGGACCGAGCGAGGCGATCAGTGGCTGTAATTCCTGTGGATGTCGGGAAGAAAAAAAGACCGGGTAACCCGCTTTTACCCACAAGCGGCCAAGCGTTCCCCCCATCGATCCGGCACCGATAATACCGATACGAGGCAGGGTTTGTGCCAGCACGCTGGTACTGACACACAGAATTAAGCAACAAAACAGATAAAGCGTTGATTTCATAGTGTTACCTCATTGAATTAAGTGGATTTAATTCTGAAAGTGTCCACACTGAGACCACCTTGAAAAAACTAAGCCCGCTTTTCGCGGGCTTTATTCATTTTGAAAATCCTCGGCTCTCGCCTCTAACACCGCCAAAAATGATGTATTGGCCATCTGGTGTCCTTTGGGACTCATGATGCTGATGATCTGAATCCTCTCCTCACTCATCCAGTGCTTTGTATAAACCAGATAATGATCTGATGTCCGATCAATCTGTGCTCGGTTCTTAGGCCATGCTTGCTCAGCTGGGAGTCTGATGTGTATCTTATAAACGTGTGAGTCACAGAGCCTGGCATTGTGCTCCCACTGCCCCTCACTTCCGAACCGGTCAGGCAGAACACCGTTATTCTTCCAGTCCTGGAGGGCTTTAGCATAAGGCTTAGCTATCTGCTGAAACTCCACATCCTTATGAATACTAACCGCATATGCCATTAAGAGAATCCCGTTGAAGGCAGTCCAAGGTTTCGGTGCTCGGCAGCAATCATGTTACGCACATCTTCATCGCTGGGCATGTCAGTTAGCTTGACTGTCTTAGCGGGTGCCTTGCTCTGCTCTATGGCTGAAATCATATCGCGAGCCAAAAACTCACTTTTTGCAACAGCACGACCAAACCGTATTAACTGGTTGCGATACTTGACCTGCTGTTCCAGATCGCCGGGGTATTGCTTGGCAAGGTTATCCTGAGCCATGACAATTTTAACTGCTTCCTTGACTCGAAGACTGTTCTCAATTGACTCAAGGCAGAGTCGTTTCAGATCCTTCAGCGTCTGTGCTTCGTGCAGAAGCGCCCCTTTTCCCTCACGTTGACGATCCTGGATTATGTTGTGAAGGGCAAATTGCTGACGCTCACTGATATCATTTAAATAGTCAGTGGCAACATCCAAAGGCAAGTACACTTGCCCACCAGGAAGATCGAGTGTCATTACGGTAGCCATTCGGCTGTGGGCTTTTGACTCAACCACTGAAGCAGGCAGAACGGTGCTTTTTGCAGGAACCGGCGCTAGCGATGCAGTAAGCGCAGCGACTATAGCGGCAACTGCTGCAGGAGTGGATTTTTGTTTCATACGTACCTCTTCATTCATTCCCTACAGGATAACGCATTACGTGTCCTGCACAAAGATGCACCATCCTGCACCAGAGAAAAAGGTTAAACACACTCATGTGGCAACAGGCTGATGTTGGTAAAACCGGGCTTCGGACCAACACCAGAAGAAGCATTGCAAACGTTTTCAGACACAGCGACTCCCCTGAGATAACTACACTTTAATAAAACCCACTAAAGGAGATAAGGTCATCTATGCGCACCCCTGATTATCCCTCCAGCGATGCAACAAAATGGGCACAGGTCGATAGCTGGTTTGCTGAGCAACTCACGCCCGAAAAGCCGGACCTGCAAGACACCCTCACAAATAACGCCACTCATGGATTACCTGCCATTGATGTATCGGCCTTACAAGGCAAGATGCTGTCACTCTTCGTTAAAATGACCCGTGCGGTACGCGTGCTTGAAATCGGGACCCTCGGAGGCTACAGCACCATTTGGATGGCTAAAGCATTACCCGATAACGGATGCGTCACGACTATCGAGTTTAATCCGCATCATGCAGCAGTGGCTCGCCAGAATATTGAGAATGCTGGACTGACCAAACGCATCGAACTTCATAATGGCGCAGCCCTGGATGTGTTACCCACCCTCAAGCCGCCCTTTGACCTCATTTTTATCGATGCCGATAAAGTTAATAATCCGCGTTATCTGGAGTGGGCAATAAAACTGTCTGGGCAAGGAACGGTAATCGTCGGGGATAATGTGGTGCGTGGCGGAGGCGTGATTGATCCTGGAAGCAATGACCCTAATGTGAAGGGACTGAGAGACTTTATACAGATGATTGCCGAAGACGAACGACTGGACGCGACCGCCATCCAGACTGTTGGTGAGAAAGGATGGGATGGCTTTGTCATGGCAATCGTTAATTGATCGGATAACAAATTTGGCTAAAAACCAAAGACAGAAGAAACGCGGGACTGAATTTTTGGCAGACACGGTTGCACTCATCCTCTTTTTCACGACAACCGGCATCATTAATGAACGCATGATTGCCGGGATGTCGTGGGATCAGGTGCTCCATGCTCGCCTCATTGGCGCAGCCTTAATGATTCCGGTTGCTCGTCCTTATGGCATATGGCGGGATTGGCTCATGCAGCGCGCCAATCCGAGCCGGGGTTCTCAGTTGTTGTGGGACAGCATGGCCCTCGTCAGTTTCCAGGTGCCGATCTATGCAGCCATCATTGCGTTCAGTGGTGCTACAGGTGGCGGGCTGGTACGAGGCACGCTCGGCGCGGCCTTAATGATGCTTTTTCTGGGTCGGCCTTATGGTGCGTTTCTGAACTGGGTTCGTAAGTTGTTCGGCTTACCGCCAGGCGGTGACAAACCCATGTCTCTGGACAGCTGAATGACTACAGTATCATGCTGTATTACGTTATGATCCAACATGATACTGTAGTCCCGGAGCGACGGAGGGCACTTGAGAAGCGACACACGATTATCGCGAGTTTTACACGTCCTGGTTCATCTGGCCTGTGATTCAGGCAATTATACGTCTCAACAACTGGCTGAGATGCTGGATACCAACGCCGCACTGGTGCGCAGAACCATGGCCGGATTGCGGGAAGCCGGATATGTTCGCTCCGAAAAAGGACACAATGGCGGCTGGTCATTAAGCTGTGACCCTGCGCAAGTGACGTTGCTGGATATCTATAAAGCTGTGGGTATCACCCACCTCTACAACCTTGGTATTAACAGGGATAATCCTCACTGCTTAATTGAGAATGCCGTCAATGATGAGTTAGATGGTGCATTGAAACAGGCTGAGTCACTGTTAATGAACCGCTTAAACGAAATAACCCTCAGTCATTTGTGTAATAAATTCAAAGAAAACAATACCTAACCTATTGCTCCACATCGCTACCCTTTAGCTATACGTGCTTAAATTTTTATGACCCCAGAATTGTCATGTTGATCTCGCACAAAACAGATCGTATCTTTTGTTGTTACATGAGTCAGGCAAATTATCAGGAGCCTTTGTGCAACACATTATTGAATTATCAACTCTCCAATCTCTCTGGACCTGCTTCGTTCTGAGTTTTGCTGCCGCCAGCATCTCTTTTACCATTACCCAGACAGAACTCTTCGTTCCCGTGCGAAACCTGGCCAATAAGATTGGCCATATGACCGGCTATTTATTCCATTGTTTTTATTGTATGAGCCACTGGGTAGTACTTGCCGGTGTAATCATTTATCGCCCGGTGATTATCAGCTGTGGAAATAAGTATATCGATCTGGCTATCAGCACATTTTTCACCATCACACTGACGACTTTCACCAATGGTTTTATGTTCCGATCTTTCTTGAGTGCCATGGCGAAAAAGATGAAAGAAAAAGAAATTAAAGCGATGATGGATAACACCAAATAGCGATATTCGTTTCAAATCTGGTCATATCTGCAGACAGGGCTATGACCATTCATCAGTTTGTGTAGCTGGCTTTATGACACCGTCGAGACAAATAACACTGCCGCCAGAGAGTTTGCATATGTACTAAGATTAAGTGGCAGCACTAAGTTGCATGAAAGGGAATGGCTTATATGAAACGTTCGTTAAGCTGGCTGATGATCATTCTCACCAGCCTGATTGCATTAGCAGGTTGCTATCACCCTGACCGGCCAATTGGTCCCGATGGACGACCAAATGTCCCAACGGAGCAGCCAGTCCCTGGCGGCCCAATGAGTAAAGGCCCGGTTGGACAACCTCAGGCATAAATTATTTCAGGAGGCCAAATCTCAAGGTTGGCCATTTTCTTGCTGATAATTTGTGTTATTGAGTCTGGCGTTATACCTCTTACATCGACGGTTAGTACGACAGCAAATCGCTTATAGCAGTCCGCTTATGACTAAAGGTCACCTGTTTGTTGTTCTTTTCCCTCGACTTTGCAAAGATATATTGCACACAATTCCAGACCTGCCACGCAATCACGAGCAAGCACTCTTCTCCACGCCCCATGACTTGTGCGCCGGCAACAACGTGTGACGTGGCAATGTCGACGTCGAACTGGTTCTGCTTTGAGGATTCCTTTATGACCACCTTTTATCAACTTACCGCTACCAGTCTTGGCGGCCAGCTTATCTCTATGGCCGACTATGCTGGAAAGGTGGTTCTGGTCGTTAATACCGCCAGCCATTGTGGATTCACGCCACAATACGGCGGCCTTGAAGCGCTTTACAAGAAGTACGCCGCTCAGGGTTTAGTCGTGCTTGGTTTCCCCTGCAACCAGTTCGGCAAACAGGAACCCGGTGGTGCCGACGAGATCGCGCAGACATGTCACATTAACTACGGTGTGAGCTTCCCGATGTTTGAGAAAGTTGAGGTCAACGGAGGCGCTGCGCACCCGGTGTTTCGTTATCTGAAAAATGAATTGCCCGGCGTGCTGGGTGGGCGGGTCAAGTGGAACTTCACTAAGTTCCTGATCGGACGTGACGGTAAACCGCTCAAGCGTTTTGCCCCGTTCACCACCCCGGAGAAAATGGAAGCCACAATCCTCACTGCACTTAAAATCTAAATTCATCGTGAAGATGCTCTATGAACGCGTAGATTAAATCCAGACGTTGCAATGCTGTAGGTATGAGGCGTACAACTAACTGTCTGTATTTCGCTGTCTTGATGCAAACAGGGAATGTTATGGAAAACAAAGCTATTTACTTTATTCACAGTCCCAGCCCTTTATTAGGTCGTTCACCCTTGCAGAGAGGGTTTTTTCCTTATGCACTCACTGATAAGTACATCAAAGCCCTGCAGGGAGAACTGGACAAACGGGATTTTGGTTGGAAAGTTTTCGCTGATGACACCGAGTCAAATGTTGAGGTTTTAATAGCACGTACTCCTGCTCTTCTCGTCTGCGCCCCAGGCCTCAGGTTTCTGTTTTCTCATCGTGGATTCGACGCAGATAAAATCGTCTGGTTAAACGTGATTGAGTATACATCTGCTAATCCAAAGCCTGTGATCAAACGGCTTTTAGAGCTTAATGCTGCTTTTCGCTCATAGTTGACCAAGCCCTTTCTTCTGGCAACTTCATGCCAGAAGCGGACGCTATGCTAATCAATGATGATGTGGTCAGGCCGGATAGTACGTTTAGCCAGTTTCTTTTGCAGTATTATGATCATTATGGGAAATCCAGACGCGGCTAATGCACTTACAACCAACAGTCTGTTTAGATTTTGCGGTGTTATTCCCTGGTCAGGCAGCAATAAGGAAGACAGAAAGAATGCGAGCGTTGTTATCAGGGACATCATTGCTGTTTGTAGTGATGAAAAACTGGCTCGTTGTTCATCCGCAGGGTAATGGACAGCAACCGACGAAGCGGAAACAAGTCGGCTATATGAGGCAGCCAGAAATAAGATTATGAATAGAAATGCATTATGATAGCCCATCGCAGGAATCAGCAAACTTGCTATAAAGAACAGAGTTGAAATTGATGCCAACTTCACAGCAGACAAATGCGATATCAGAACACCTGTTATTTTTGTAGACAGATAACCTGCAATTCCGCCACTTAAGAACAATAGCGGCAACAGGTTTTGTGATGCTCCCATATACTGCATCATTAATGGCGTCAGAATAGGAATAATCAGCATTGGACTAAATTGTACCAGTGCAGTACAAGAGGCGAAAAGTAAGGTCTGAGTATCAATAGACAGGTTGTTCTTCACGCCTGGTGGGACCGTATCCTTGGGAAGGATAAATACGATCAACGGTAAAGACAACAGGCAAAGTGAACTGATTAGCCACAGCGCAGTATGCCAACCAAAGTGCGTGCACAAAAATAATATAGCTGGCATTCCGACGATACTTACCATCGAAAATGATGCAATCACTGTTGCCAGCATTTTTCCACGTAAATTTATCGGGGCATCATTTATCAAAATACTCATACCCACCCCCATTGTGGTACCACCAACCAATCCTGCACAAAATCGTAGTGCCAGGAGAGTGTCAAAATCAGCAATGAGTGTGGACAAAAATGTGAGCGTTCCCAGCAGCATCATATTCTTGAGCAAGAATTGTTTTTTATTAAACCGGTCGATCCAATAAAAAGCAGCAATTCCAGTAAGAACAGCACCCAGGGTGTACATACCTGAGACATAGCCAGAAAATGATACAGGAACCGAAAACCCGTCTGCCATAAAAGCAAAAACAGGCGTTAACGCCATGTACTCCAGCGCATTAGTGAACTGGATAAAAGCCATTACAATGGCTATCCGCATGAGGGCTTTATGATTAAACGTGTGTGATACCAGTGGCATAGCAAGCAACCTATGGATGAAAGATATCCGAGTTTAGCTGCTATCAAAGGTGTTTATTATATGGTAGAAATGGCACTTATTATTATCATATATGGGATAATTGATGCGTCCGGCTCTTGATTTTAATGCCCTGAAAGTGTTCGTTGCGGTGGTTGAAAGAGAAAGTTTTGTTGGGGCATCGAAAGTCCTTGAAATGCCAACTTCAAATGTGAGTCGTTGTATTGCTCAGTTAGAAGAAAAACTAAATCTTCAGCTCATTGAGCGCAGCACCCGACATATGAAGCTCACCCAGGCGGGGCACCTACTCTATACCCGAGCGAAACCATTACTGGAGGCGCTTGAGCAAACTGAGACAGAATTAACGTTGCGGCAAATGCAACTCAAGGGTCCATTACGAATCTGTATTCCCAATGAAATAGGTCCTGCATTGCTGGGGTCGGCTATTGCCGATTTCGCCTGTCAGTACCCGGACCTGGAGATTAGCTGTGTCACCAATTTGTCAGGTCTCGAATCTCTGCGAGATGATCTGGATTTAGCTATCATCGTTACCCGTGGTCAGATGGATGACAGTGACTACATAGCCCGCCACCTGGTGACTATCCCTTGCACCATTGTTGCAGCCCCCTCCGTCATTCAGCGTTATGGCACCCCTTCTCATATCCAGCAATTTGAAGAATTGCCCTGCATTACCACGGTAAGTGCACTGAAAGGTGCTCCCTGGCAGTTTATCAATACAAAGGGCGGATTCGAGATAATTAAGGTTAAAGGGCATTATCGGGTCAACAGTGGAGAGATGGCAGGACGAGCGGCGGTAGCAGGTGTCGGTTTTGCCATTCTATCGAAACAAGCCTGCCAACCCTATATTAGCGATGGGCGGCTAATCGAGATTGCGTTTGAACAATCTGTAGCTCCCTTGCAATTGTTCGCACTGTATTCAGATAGGCGTTATTTGCCCGCTAAAACAAGAGCGCTGATTGATTTCATGCATCAGGAATTGAGCAAAATGTCCCTGGCAACATAAGGCAGCCTTGGAGTTGGTACAATCAACACCTGCTGTTCGTTCATAGCAGCCTTAACCCAGTTTGCTCTGTGCCAGTGATCAGGAAGAATGTCAGTATATTCTTAACCCTGTCTACTTGATGGCAATTTAAAGTGCTAAAGTTTTTGAGACGCTTGCCGATTTCACTCCAGACTTACTGGACCATTTTTTGCGCGAAATCTACATGCCACAGTTTGTATGCGGACTAATATGATCTGGTTGTAAGCTATCCCGGCTGTGTATTGAAATGAAGCCGCTATAAAATCTAACAGGAAGTTTTCTCATGCAACTCCACAAAACCCTTCAACAGGAAATAATTTCAGCCATAAACAAAACATTGGACTTTGAAAATTTTTATCACCGGATTAGACCAAACATATCAACATTCATTGCAGTAACCTCTGATCTGCAACTAAAAAAACTGGATGAATGGGAGCGTCTAATCCGTGGGGCGATTTATTCATCTTTCGGTCCAAACGTCAAACTAAAGAGTGATTCAATGGGGTCTCTTGGTTGGCTGGATTTATGTAATGGTGATGGCTACAAACGAGAGAGAGCTTTAAGGACATTAGCAGAAGGGGCACCAAACAGTTTTTTACTTGCTTTAGCCTTTCGAAGACTTAATGATTGGGTGAGTCAGGTTAGAAATGCCGCATGTGATACATTACCATGGATTGCTGAATTGACAGATCCGGAAACTGTCGTTGATGTCTTGTTCGTTACGCTTCCCTACTGGAATTCGTGGGGAAGAATGAGGGATGCTGAAAAACATGTCATAATGAAAATTATAACAATGGATAAAGTAGCGAATGCTCTTAAGAATCGGCTTATTATATCCACTTCTGGTCCTGTTACTGCAATATTCACTCAGGCGGGTCGCACCAAGGCGTTAGATTCCTTTTTGGCAGAAATTGCAGAGCTATCGGTTCAACCCTCCTTACGCGCAAAAGCTTATCGCTGCCAGTTTGAAAGCAAATTTGTTTGGGCTGAGGGAATGAAATGGCAATGGACAGACAAAATATACGGAAAGCAACGACTTGTTCCTGCTTTGAATGAACGCATGGTACGCCCAACTAAGCCCTTTAATGAAAGTTTAAAAATGGCAATAGTTGATCGTTCTCCGATGGTTCGCCGAATAGCAGGCGAAATACTAATCAAGGAGTTAGAGCATATTGGTGAGGAAGCATTCGCATTGGCAAAAATATTAGCATCAGATACATCGGCATCAGTAGCAGAACGAGGTATGTATGCATTAAATGATTTAGAAAAGCGAAAGTAATCTCATGAGGATAATTACTACATATTCTAAAAACCTCACGGAACCGTTGCCGCTTAGCCAGTTTCGGTTTTTTTGGAACCACTCCGGGATAGTGAACATGGTTAGACTATAAAGTAAACACAGTATTCCGTGAGGAGATAAATATTAACAATCGACACACGAGAGAAGATAGTGGTGAGTAATGGAGAATAAATTCAGGAAATGGCTTGTGACAGCAGTCATGTACATATTATTAGGCTGCTGGTTCTGGTATATGTTGTGGGCATCAAGCATTTCCAAAAACACCATCCTACAAAAATCGGTTCATGAATGGATAGTATATATTTCATTTGGCGTATTTGTTGGCTGCGTTAGTTTAGTGTATGCTTTTTATCAGCGAACTTTTAACAAGACATTAAAATATCTTCTCAATGCATTCTTGGGGGGGTTATTTTTTGGATTTATGTTGATCCTGAACTGCTACGATGTCTACGTTTATCTCTTCCCAGACAAAATTATTGGCTATAAATCTGAATATGAAGTTGTCTTCCCAGGGCCGTCGAGAGGCAAACATGGGCATTGTGAAGCAGGCATCTGGCTAAAAGATCAGAACACCTCCAGATGGATACAGCTTTGTACAAACAAAGATTATCTATATAGCCACCGAAAGCAAGGAATGACAGGAGTTTGGGTAACGGTCCGTGTTAATAAAATCGGAACCTACATCGTGAAATATGAATTTATCTATATGTGAATGAAATAGGCTGACGTGCTTTGCAATGACGTTGGTCGCCATCTTATTTTTTCGGCGGCCGCGAAAATGAATAATAGTAGTTAACTTCCGCGTCTCGGTCAGAACGGAGGTATCAAACTGGCAAATCCGTCGATTATTGGTTAACAGAACAGACTAACGTGGCATGGTCCCACCACGGGTTGTTATTAATGCTGATTGCAATCACGTTAAATTTTTCTGCCTCTATTTCATTAGTTAAAGCCAGAAGCGGTCTCAGGGTACGCCAGGGCCTGCCCTCTTTCAGTAAATGATGCCTGACTGGATCATAAGCGTTAATGTCCTCCGGATTACGAGGGGTGCCGCACATAGAACTGATCACAAATCGCCCTCCGGGTTTGAGTAACCTTCTCACCTCGGCAAAAAAGAGGGGGCGGGCATTGTCTATCAGGCAATGTAAACAACTACCATCAATAATCATCTCAAACATTGAGTTCTGACATTGATAGATATTGCAAACATCACCGACAATAAATTCAGCAGACAGTCCTGCCTGCTGAAAACGATTTTTTGCCCATCGGATGGCAGTTTCCGACAAATCTACCCCCCAGACAGAATATCCCCGCTCAGCAAGATACTGAGCCGCCATTGCTCCGTTCCCGCATCCCACCTCAAGTACCTGCGAGCCAGGATGGGGTAAGTGTTGATGAGTGTCGAGCCAGTGAAAGATTTTTTCCTGCTGTTTTTTGGCTCTGAGATACCCTTCTCCAGCCCAGGCTACAGCGCCAATTGCTATGAGTTGCCTGTATTTTTTTTCATAAGGGTTCATGGCAAAGATACCTTTTTCAACAAAAACCACTCACTTTACACTTCATTTCTCAACGTAATGAACTTTATAGTCGTTAATGATAATTCAAAATAGTCCGTTCTTCGCGGCCTACTCAGATTTCCGTACAGGCCGCAAAATGCCAAAAAGATATGAATGGCTCTAAGCAGTCTTTCGGCACTCAGAAAACGTTATAGGAAAGACAGATTAACTTTCCAAAGAAGGATGAAGAATTTTCGAAAAAATCAGGATTGATCAGACATCCATTGAGTCCGATTAATCTGGAACATCAGATTGGGTGGAAGGTCTTCTGAATCGACTATTTTTTTAAGGAATTTCAGCCCAGATTTTTCCAATACTCTACGGGAAGCAATGTGATTTGCTCTAACCACACCTATGATTTCATCCAATCCAACCTCTTCAAAACCGAAACGTATAGCTCTTCTGGAAAGCTCAGTAGCATAACCCTTTCCCCATGCGTCAGGTTCGAAACGATATCCAAGATTATTTGTCTTTCGGCCATCAAATTGGCTTATAAACACGCCACCAAAGCCTATCACTTTATCTGGGTTCGATTTTTCAAAAATGGTCCAATCACCAAAACCATGCTCTTCATATATGTTTAATGTTCTTTCCAGTACACCCTTTGAATATTCAATATCTGAATGAGGGCCAAGTGGATTGAACTTGTGAGTTTCAGGATTTCCATAAATCCTGAACAAATCGTTCAGATCTTCATGTGTGGTATAACGCAAAAGTAACCGTTCTGATTCCCATACCATCTGATTATCTCCCTATAGATCTGGCAGTCATGGACACTTAACAAACACAAGGTAATCGAGAGAAATACTGAGTGCAAGAAATAACCGTATTTTCATGGCCTCACATTCAAATTCTGTAGAGACCAATATCCCGTTACCGGGTACTTCATGCCAGAAACGGACGTTAATATCATCACAGAGAGTTAGCGGATGAGTACTTGCCACGGCACTTAAAAGTTTCAATGTCATTTATGAATAAAATATCATATATTTATCAATCATCTGGCACCGTCCAGTCGCTTAGCTACGGCACCGCCCATCGCTATGCTATTGATTAACAACCATGAGGTTGATCATGCAGCATCCAGTAAAATTTGGTCGTATAGCAGCCGTAATACCAGTAAAAAACATCAAGCTCTCCAGTGAATTCTACGTCAATGGACTGAATTTCAAGGATGTTTTTGCAAATGGAGACCCTGTGGGCTTCATGATACTAAAGCGTGAAGCCGCCGAGTTACATTTGACTCTCCAGCCACTGCACAAAGCGCCTTCCTTTCCAGTCGCGCACCTTCTTGTAGATGACGCAAATGCACTTTATTCACAATGCCAGGAGATTGGTGCCAAAATTATCAAACGCATACAAGATAAAGATTACGGTATTCGGGCGTTTGTTTTCGCTGACCCGGATGGAAACCGAATAGACGTTGGAGAAATTCTGAGGAAATAATTAAGAGTTTTTTAATGTAGAAATCGGTCACCGATAAATGGTGATCGAACTGCCAACTAAAGGACTTTATATCACGACATGGTATAACTTACTGCCCGCTGAATAACACATGGTATGGCGGTCACCCGTTGCCAGCCTTAGCCTTGTGAGTATAGCCCATGGCCTGCTCTCCGTTTATTACACACCGAGATGCTTTAAAGACCTAATTAACAGTGGAAGCAATCGTAAACTCTCGCTCCTCGCTGACCAAGCCCCTTATTATTTAAGATCGCCATTCAACCTGCCAGCAAGCTCATTTCTTCACAGAGCCACTGTCTCAGAATTCGTATTTTAAATGAATCCTGATTATCCGAGCGATAAACTAAATCGTATCCCCGCTCAGCCTTAAGTTTGTATTGCGGAAACGGAACAACAAGCCTTCCCGCAGCTACATCATCTGCAACAAGAACACTGCGTCCAAGAGCCACACCTTCGCCACGTATAGCGGCCTCAGTCGCCATGCTGCCCAGGGTCCACAAGGGCCCCTGATGGCAGCGGAAATTTTTTTCTCCGGCCATTTCAAACCATGCCTCCCAGTTCGCCAGCATTCTGTACTCATGGAGAAGAACACAACCTGAAAGTTCCTGAATTATTGTCAGACCATTATGCGTATCACGATAACCTGGACTACAGACAGGGGTAACTGTTTCATCAAGAATACGCTCAGACACAACGTCGCGATAATGGCCAAGGCCGTAACGAATTGCAGCATCTACCTGACCATCATTAAGATCCACATTAATGTCAGTAACATCCAGCTGAATATCAAAGTCAGGATATCGCTGCCTGAACTGGCTTAGACGCGGGGCCAGCCACTTAGTGGCAAATGAAACCGTTGTACTGATACGTATATACCTGGCAGGGCTCCTTCGGCGCAGACGCTCGGATTCTCTAGTTAACTCACCCAGAATACGGGTAACCGCATGGTGAAATTGAGCTCCTTCCTCTGTCAGGATTATCTGTCGGGTCAGTCTGACAAACAGCTTTAACCCCAGATGCTCTTCGAGCTTCCTGATCTGCCGGCTTATAGCGCCATGCGTAACGTGCAGCTCCGCTGCGGCCAGCGTCATGCTGGAGAGGCGGGCCGCGGCTTCAAAAGCACGGAGAGTCTGTAATGGGGGGAGGTGTTCGAACATCATACGCGTGATAATAATTCACGCGTGTTGTGAGAACAAATGATTTGTCAGGCCAGAGTCCGAAAATCAAAACTAGCACATAGAACATTCACATTTGCATTACGATAATCGGAGGAATGATGGAAAGCTTGTTTGTTTACGGGACGCTGGGCCCTGGTCGACCGAATGCTCATATTCTTGAGAATATCGGGGGTACATGGCAGGAAGGCCACGTAGTTGGTTCTTTATTAGATAGAGGTTGGGGAGCAGAGATGGGATTTCCTGGGATCGTATTAGATGATTCAGGTAATCGTGTACAGGGTTTTCTTTTCACGTCAGATGATTTGCATCTACATTGGCACATACTCGATGAGTTCGAAGGTTTTGAGTATGAACGGGTACCCGTTGAGGTAACTATATCTTCCGGGCAGACAGTAAAATCATGCATCTATATGCTCAAAGCATAAACTATGAGGCCTGTTAGCGGCTACACGATGACTAATCATCTATACCCAGAGATCCTTAACGCTTAATGCGCGATTCGCTGTTCCCATCGATGTCCGCTTCACGCCCTGAGACATTCGACAAGCTTTTTATGGCTTCAGTAAGGGCGAGTTTCGCGCTTTGAGAGCCAGCAAATACTTTGCTTCGTCGTAACAGGTTCTATGCTTCCAGCAGTCTCTAAATTTCGCTTAACCAAATCTGTTGAGGTTAAATGTGATACTTTTCATCAATCACATAAGAACTAAACTAACCCTTTGAAATGCTGAGAAGAGGATGTGAAATGTCAGGAATCCTGGACCAAGAGAATATGATTGCTATTGCGCAGAAACTACAGGCATTAGCCCAGTCTGGCCTGACTTATTCAAAAGACGTTTTTGATAAAGAACGTTATGAAACTCTGAGAGAAATTGCCACTGAGATGCTTAGTTCCCATTTTGATCTCCCAAGAGAAGCACTAATAAACGTTTCTGAGACGGGATATGCAACCCCCTAAACAGACGTCCGTGCATTCATTTTACGTGATGGCCGGCTTCTAATGGTCAGGGAAGCTGCAGATGGGTTATGGAGCCTCCCTGGCGGTTGGGCTGATGTCGGAGATCGGCCATTGGAAGCTGTACGCCGTGAGGTTGAGGAAGAAACGGGACTACAAGTAAAAGTAACCAAACTTCTTGGGGTATGGGATCGGAATCTACACGGGCATCCGCCATTACCCTGGCATGTTTACAAGTTGATTTTCCTGTGCGAAGAAATCGGTGGCAGTCTTGCCATCAGCCATGAATCACTTGACGTTGGATTTTTTGATGTAAATAACCTGCCTCCACTGTCGCTATCCAGAATCGTACCTGAACAGATAACTGTCAGCTTGAGAATAGCGACAAGTGATGAACAAACCTGGTTTGATTGAACACCCAATGTTCACCTAAAGAATGTCCAGAATGGATGGTGTTTGAGGGTAGCTAACTTATGGACATTTATGCCAATTGCCTTAAAAATCGTAAGCCTATGACTGACCTACTCAGGAAGAAAAGTGGATGAGTAAAGAACTGGACTTCATGTTGTTAGCGCTTGAATACTCTCGCCTGGCACTGCCTGAATGCAGACCAAATCCACCGGTAGGATGCGTGATTGTTCATAATGGTGTTGTGGTTTCCAAAGGTTTCACTCAATCCCCAGGCCATCATCACGCTGAGATTGACGCTATCTCAAGACTAACGTTTCCAATGGGTGAATGTGACATCTTTGTCACGCTTGAACCTTGCTCCTATCAAGGCAGAACCCCCTCCTGTGCTCGAACACTTGCTGAGATGAAGCCACGACATATCTATATTGCTATTGAAGATCCGCATCCAAGAAACAGTGGTGAAGGACTCCGCATTTTAAAAAATGCAGGTATCAGCTTTACGCTGGGTATTGGTAAAGATGAAATTGCGGATTTTCTGTCACCTTATTTGGTGGAACCCTCTTAGGCAGTCTGGAAACATCAACGCTGCCCCAGACCGGAAAGGTTCGTTCTGCCGGTCGCTCATTACAGGCAGCTAAGTATCACAGGACGTAGGGGGTTGAATATGAGTGTTCTTCAGCCCGTTTTTGATCCATTGGTATAAATTTCAGGTCGGACAATAGCCCATGCATAGTTTTCCCGATTTACCGGCTCGTAGCCAAACTTTTCATACAGCCATGGGGCCGTTGTTGTGAACAACATAATCCTGCGCAGTTGTTCGAACAGAGGGTGATTATGTATGCATTCCATAACCCATCTTCCCAGCCCCTCTCCCTGATAATCCTCCAGGACATAAACATCGCAAAGATAGGCAAATGTAGCAAAATCCGTTATCAGACGAGCGAAACCTATCTGTCGTTCATGATAATAAACGCCAAAGTTAAGGCTGTTTTCAATCGACGCCGAGACGATCTCCAGGGGAATATCCTTGGCCCAGGTGGATCTCGTCAGATAACGATGAATAGCCTGAACATCCAGTTTTTCTCTATCTGTGCTTACCAGGAAGCTATTCTTACGCCATTCATGTTTCTCTGAAATGCTCATTTTCGTTCCTGCTCAGAGTGGATATGGAAACCTAACCTTATCATTCGATGGAAAAATTGTACTGTCTCAATCGCGACGGGTTATCCGGACTCCATTCTGTTATCAATGAGGCATGACGTTCACTCATATAGCAAAGGGTGTTTCGTGCCAGAAACCAAGAAAGTCTTACGTCCGTCCCTCTTTGAACCAATAACTGATGCTGCCATAAGTCGTTTTCAACGGTGACAGGGTAACGAATTCGCGCGCTATGAACTCCACGGCCTTGTTGTACCAGCAATAAATTTTGGTTTCAGAATCACAGATAACCTGATCTGGGCAAATGTACATTGTTTGTCATCCGGCTACCCTTAAAATCCAATAACCAGAAAATAAATCAGGTTTTAGCCAAAAAAGAAGGTTGTCATGAACCGTTTTGTGATGGCGAACAGCCAGCAATGCATAGGATGTCGGGCGTGCGAAGTTGCCTGTGTGATGTCGCATAATAATGAGCAACATGTGTTAACCCCTGCGCAGTTCAAGCCCCGCATTACCGTGATTCAGCATCTGCGGCAACGCAATGCCGTCACCTGTCATCACTGTGAAGATGCACCCTGTGCCCGCAGTTGCCCGAATGGCGCAATCAACCGCATCGACGATTCAGTCCAGGTTGATCAGCAGCTGTGTATTGGCTGCAAATCCTGCGTCATCGCCTGCCCTTTTGGCACCCTCGAGGTGCTGCTCACACCTGTTGGCAATGGGCAGCTCAAAGCCACCGCGCACAAGTGTGATCTCTGCCTTGGCCGCCCTGAAGGCCCAGCCTGTGCACAACATTGTCCTACCCATGCTCTGCAACTGGTGAATAACGCGACGCTGACTGGTCTGGTGAGATCGCGTCGCTTGCGTGCCGCCAGCCAGGAAGCACAGCCATGGCAAAACGCCGGGGCGTTGCCACATGCGCCTGAACATCCCAAAGTACGGCAAATGCGAGCAACGCCACCACGTGGTGAACCGGATAAACTGCCGGTAGCAATACGCCAAAATGGCTTCGATGAAATCTATCTGCCCTTTCAGACAGATCAGGCAGTGCGCGAAGCACAGCGTTGCCTGACTTGCGGGGAACACAGCATCTGCGAATGGAACTGTCCGCTACATAACCACATCCCACAATGGGTGTCGCGGGTGAAAGAAGGCGACATTGCCGCCGCCGTCGAGTTGTCGCACCAAACCAACTGTCTGCCTGAAATCACCGGCCGCGTTTGCCCACAGGACCGGTTATGTGAAAGCGCCTGCACGGTACGCGACGAATATGGCGCGGTGACCATTGGCAATATCGAACGTTACATCTCGGATCACGCGCTGACTCAAGGTTGGCGGCCCGATTTGAGCACGGTACAGAAAGTGGATAAACGCGTTGCCATTATCGGGGCCGGACCCGCCGGGCTGGCCTGCGCCGATGTGCTGGTACGTAACGGTATCAGCGCCACCGTGTATGACCGCCACCCGGAAATCGGCGGTTTGCTTACCTTTGGTATCCCCTCTTTTAAACTGGATAAAGCACTTCTGGCACGCCGACGTGAAATCTTCAGCGCCATGGGCATCCGTTTCGAGTTGAACTGCGAGATTGGCAAAGACGTTGCGCTGGAAGCGTTGCTGAGTGATTACGACGCGGTGTTTATCGGCGTCGGGACCTATCAGTCAATGAAGGCGAACCTGCTTAACGAAGATGCACCAGGTGTCTGCGCTGCGTTGCCGTTTTTAATTGCCAACACCCGACAATTGATGGGACTGCCGGACAGTGCAGAGCAGCCGTTTATCAATACCGCCGGTCTGAATGTCGTGGTGTTGGGTGGCGGAGATACCGCGATGGACTGCGTGCGTACATCAATACGCCACGGGGCGAGTAAAGTAACCTGTGCTTATCGTCGCGACGAGGCCAATATGCCTGGTTCACGCAAAGAGGTGAAAAACGCCCGCGACGAAGGTGCGGAATTTGAATTTAATGTGCAACCCCTACAACTTGAGGTGGATAACAGCGGCAACGTTTGTGGCATTCGTCTGCTGCGCACGCAGCCCGGCGAGCCAGATGCCTCAGGGCGTCGTCAACCCGTTCCCATTGAGGGCAGTGAATTTGTGATGCCTGCTGATATCGTGATTATGGCCTTTGGCTTCAATCCGCATGCAATGCCGTGGCTGGAGCGTCAGAACGTCTGCCTTGACCAGCGGGGGCGTATCTCTGCCCGCGTAGACAGCACGTTCCGTTATCAAACCACGAATCCGAAAATCTTTGCCGGAGGAGATGCCGTGCGCGGTGCCGATTTGGTGGTCACCGCGATGGCAGAAGGCCGCCATGCGGCACAAGGCATGATGGACTGGTTGGGGATGAAATCCTCTGTTAAAGCGTAGAACCTGACCTTTGTAGCACGGACATAATAACGAAGTGCTAAGCCTATGATGTTTATATTGAGATGTAGGAATCACCCTCAATATCCCAATCCGTAATGTGTAGTTATTGCCCTTAATGCTTACCGGGATGTGTAGCAATCACCCTCATGCTGAGAAGGTGCAGATGGAGAAATTGCCCTCTGCTATTCCTGGCGTGGAGCCAAAGCAGGAGTCAGGTGTAGAAAATGCCCTTAATGTTCGATGACGACCCAGATCCGCGCCAGGAGGTGTAGTTTTTGCCCTCAAAAGCGCCGATTCCAGTGAGCGTAAGAAGCGAATAACGTGAAATGATGTAGTTTTTGCCCTCAGCTAAGGGCAAAAACTACACCTGCCGAACATTGGGTGTGGCCAAATCGTCCTCATCTTTCGGTGCAGGCCAAAAAGTAGAGTACTAAAAACAACCCGTTTTCAATCCAGTACCTGAACAGATGTAAGATTTGCCCTCAGACTGCAGCGCTTAAATCATTTTGAGGTGACGTTGGAAGAAGATGTAAGAATTGCCCTCAAGCCCGGGTGTGCATCAGGATAGGAGATGGAGAAATTGCCCTCAGTTCTCCCTTTCTACCAGCAAAGAAGATGTAGAAATCACCCTCGACCGTCTCAGGAGAAAGGTGTAGACATTGCCCTTAGCTTTGCTGGTAAGTGAACTGAAAATGTGTGATGCGATTACCCGATTTCTTCTCACTGTAAGTGATTGTCATATGGGTTTTTTCTTTGATTTCCTTCACCGCTTTGACCAGAAAACCACGCTTAAACTCAGCCATTTTCAGGTACGACTTCGGCAAACCGTAGCGCTCAATCATCCACTCCACCCCCAACACCGCAAAGCCAGAACCTTCGGCATTCTTGTACTGACAAAGTGATTCATACAAGCGAATGGCGTAAGGATTGGTGATACCGGCAACATCCTTGATCTTGATTTTCGTAAACCGCTTCTCAAGTGAGGTGAAGAATGGCATCAGGTAGGGGTTCAGATGGACAATGTAAGTACCACGGCGCGGAGAGTAGGCTTTTTTAATCATCCAGGGATACACCTCACTCCCCTTCTCATTTCCTTCATCCTCTTCAGGGCGAAAAATACATACTTCCTTAGCTGCAAACCCAGCCAGAGCATTACGGATATCTTTGCTGGCCTCCGTTGAGGGCAAATTATACATGTCTGCGTACTCGGCAACGGTAAACTCACACAGACCGGCAGATTTATCACCGCCTTTTGTGGCGTTGCGTATCCGCCCTACCGCCAGGAAAAGGATGCGTTTCTGATCGCGCGTCAGATGATATGCCGCTTCAGTCATCTCATTGGACTGCGCAATGATCTTGCTCACCGGCATGACCGCTTCCACCAGCGTCAAAACTTGCCTGTCTTTATCCACCGATTTCGATCCTCTGTTGATCCCTGTGCGTAAGTTTGCTGTTTGAGGGCAGTTTCTACATCTGCTAAGGGCAGATATTACACATGCTGAGGGTGATTTCTACATCTAATCAGGGCAATCTCTACACCTGTTGAGGGTAATTTATACATATTGATCCTTCGCAGGCCACGGATAGCAAGGGCTGGGAGCACGCTAAAAAGGTTTAAAAAGAGATAACAATATAAAAAATATTAAAAATATCTCAGTGGATAACTGGAAAAGTCATCTTATCAATGGCAAGGATCGCGAGCGGGATCAATAGCGATCCTGACAGGTCAACCAAGGGGACAGATTCTCTTTCATCAACGCAGTCTGTTGATAACCTACGGCGTTATGCGTTTCAGGGATATGTGATGCCCATCAAAAGACTCACGCAGAAGCGAGTTTCTCTATGTTGGCAGCGACATACTTCATCTTTCACCTGATCCCTTCGGATAACGTACCGCCATATCGGTACTGAGATGAGGGAAGTGCAATGGAGAAGCTGTTATACGGTGTCGCCTATTATCGTGAATATATGCCGGTAGAACGCTTGGATGAGGACATCCGTCTGATGAAAGCCGCAGGGATCAACGTGGTTCGCATCGCTGAAAGCACCTGGAGCAGTTATGAGCGCCGGGAGGGTGAGTTTGATTTCTCCTCTGTGCTGACCGTACTGGACCGCATGCATGCCAACCAGATTGCCGTGATTATTGGTACCCCCACTTACGCCATTCCTGCCTGGCTAGCTAAAAAACATCCTTCCGTAATGGCCACAACGCCGCAGGGAGTCAACAAGTACGGCCATCGGCAGAAAATGGACATCACCAGCCCCATTTATCTGCGTTACGCCGAACGTATTATCCGTGCGCTACTTACGGCCACCGCACACCATCCGGCGGTGATCGGCTACCAGATAGACAACGAAACCAAGTACTACGACACTTGTGGCGAACACGTGCAGCGCGATTTTGTTGAGCATCTGAAACAACGCTTTGCCGGGGACCTGGAAAAACTCAATGCGCAGTACGGGCTTGATTACTGGAGCAACCGTATTGATGCCTGGGAAGATTTCCCACCGCTGGAAAGCACCATAAACGCCAGCCTGGGCGCTGCCTTTCAGCAGTATCAACGTGATCTGGTTACCGACTTTCTCGCCTGGCAGGCGAAACTGGTCAGTGAGTATCGTTTGCCGGAACAGTTCATCACCCACAACTTTGATTTCGAGTGGCGGACCTGGTCCTTTGGCGTGCGGGGTGAAGTCGATCACTTCTCCGCGTCAGCAGCCCTTGATATCACTGGCGTTGATATTTATCACCCCAGCCAGCATCAGCTGACCGGGGCAGAAATTGCCTTCTGCGGGGATATCGCCCGCACCACTAAAGATAAAAACTATCTGGTACTGGAAACGCAGGCACAGGCATTCAAGAACTGGACGCCCTACCCGGGGCAATTGCGCCAGCAGGCTTTCAGCCATATCGCTTCTGGTGCAGCGATGATCGGATACTGGCACTGGCATTCGCTACATAACGCCTATGAGACCTACTGGAAAGGCTTGCTCAGCCATGATCTGCAACCCAATCCCGTGTATGACGAAGCCAGAGAAGTTGGGCAGGCACTGGCGCGCCTGTCACCGCAACTCAGCGGGCTGAAAAAGCAAAACCGGGTAGCATTGCTCGTCAGCAACAATTCACTGACCGCAGTGGACTGGCATCCCTGGCAGGGTCATCAGTTCGGGCGTCATAAAGAGCATCAATACAATGACCTGATTCGCAGCTACTACGACTCGCTCTACCGACTTAATATTGAAGTCGATATTCTGACTGTGGATGACCCGCGCCTGTCACGCTATGCACTGTTGATTGCTCCCCTGCTCTACGCCGTTTCTGATGCTTCACTGCAACGATTAAATCAGTTTGTGGCTGATGGCGGCCATATCCTGTACTCCTTCAAGTCCGGCTTTGCCAATCAGCATCTCAAAGTGCGACACGAGCGTCAGCCTGCGGTCATTCGTGAGACATTGGGAGCCAGTTATCAGCTGTTTGTCGAACCACAGGATGTCACCCTACATTCAGACGTCCTGGATATTCCACCGGAGTCCGCAGCAGTCAGCCACTGGATGGAGCTACTGGAGGTCGACAGTGCGGATACCGAGGTCTGGGCGCGCTATCAGCATCCCTATTGGCAAAAATACGCCGCCATCGTGCATAAACGCCACGGTAAAGGGACAGCAAGCTATATTGGCTGCCACACCAGCGAAACCGTGCTGGAAAGCGTCCTGACACGCTTACAGCAAAGGATTGAACTGCACAGCGAGGCTGAACATCTCCATTTTCCGCTGATCGTAAAACGAGCCATCAACCGTGCCGGCAATACCGTGCTGTTTTACTTCAACTATTCCAGTGACGCGCAGGACATCATCTTACCGTTCAACGCTGGGCGGGAATTACTGAGCGACAGGCGCTATCAGGCGGGCAACACACTGACCCTGGCTGACTGGGGTGTAGCAATCTTTGAACTGGAGAACGCGTGATGGCACAACCTGGTACTCATCAAGATCTGCAACGCATTGGCATCCGAGAGCGTCTGGCTTTTGGTGTTGGAGACTATGGCACGAACCTGACTTACACATTGATGGTCACGTTTCTGGCGTTTTTCTACACCGACGTAGTGGGTATGCCCGCGTTGTTAATTGGTTCGCTGATGTTTTTTGCCCGCGTGCTGGATGGCATCATCTGCATTTTCGTCGGTATCCGGATTGATAAAACCCGCTCCCGGCTGGGTAAAGCCCGCCCGTGGGTGCTCTGGACCGCCGTCCCGTTTGGCCTGTCAGCATTCTTAATGTCAACCGTGCCGGACGTGAGCTATGGCCTCAAGGTCGCCTGGGTCTGTGTTACCTATCTGCTGGCCAATATATTCTTCACAGCAAACAACATTGCTTATGGCTCGTTGCTGGCATTAATTACGCGAGATAACTACCAGCGCGGCATTCTCAGTGTCTTCCGTAAGGGACTGTCGACCTGTGGTTCGCTGACGGTGGGTGTGTTTACCCTGCCGCTGGTCGCGTTCTTCGGCAATGACCGGACCTCCTGGATCATCGTGTTCGCAATTCTGGGCTTTTTTACGGCGTTTTTCCTGCTGCTGACCGCCCTGGGTACCCGTGAGCGCGTAGAACCTGTGAGCCAGGATAACAGTACGCGGATCAACGCACGGCAGGTCATGCATTCAATGATGGCAAACCGCTACTGGATCATTATCTTTTTTTACCTGCTGATTACGTTTACCAGTCTGACGGCCCTTTCCGCAGTCGGGGTTTATTACTCCAAGTACATTTTGTCTGATGTCTCACTGATTGCTTATATCAGCATGGCGCAGTACATACCGGGCCTGCTCACGCTGATGATTATCCCTTTCCTGTTGAAAAAACTGGGTAAGCGACGTCTGGCAGCGCTTGGATTGCTGGTGTGTTGTGCGGCCTATCTGATCCCGTTGCTTAATAAACAGGACGCGCTTTTTGTCATCATATCCACGGCGGTGCGCAGTGTAGGTTTCTGCGGTATTGGAGCCACGATGTTTGCGCTACTGGCCGACACCATTGATTACGGGGAATGGCGCACCGGTTTGCGGATTGAAGGGATTCTGTTCAGCGCGGGTACGCTTGGGCAGACGCTGGGAATGGGGCTTGGTACTGCCAGCGTAGGCTGGATTTTGGGAGCGGCTGGTTTTGTCAGCGGTGGGAATACGGCTCAGTCCGCCACCGTCATTCAGACCATTGAGTTTATGTTCATCTTCTTTCCCCTGTTGTTGGCGGCCATTAATTTGGTCCTGCTTTGGTTTTATAAGCTGGATGATTTTTACGAAACGGTGGCTCATGACTTATCTGCCGGGCGTTACCAACAAGCTGATGTACCCGCCGTAACCCCCGCAAAGGAGAGATTACAAAGCCAGGGGTGAGCTTCGCCGCAAATCTGACAGGCAACGTCCTTCTCGGTCGGACGTTGCCGTTATACTTCCCGCAATCCAACAACCGGACGGGTTAATGATGGCTGAGCTGATTGACACGGAAATGGTGAACTACTCGCCACTGATGAGACGTTTCACCTTTAATGCATTTATGGTGTCAGGATTTACCCCGATAAGCCCCGGCAGCAGGCTCGACTTCTTCATTCACCGGCCCGAAGGCATGAAAGGCTACATGCTCAACCTTACGCTTAAAGGTGAAGGCGTTATTCGCCACGCGGAGGGGGAGTTTCATTGCGTGGCTGATGAGATGTTGTTATTCCCACCAGGCGTCCTCCACCATTATGGCCGGGCCAAAGAAAGTCCGGCTTGGGACCACTTGTGGATTTATTTCATTCCACGTCCTTACTGGATTGACTGGCTGCACTGGGATCGAACCGAGGGGAATATTGGCCGTATGCCGCTTGGCAGTTCCGCTGACAGCCAGCAGATCGCGAATCAATTTAAGGACGTGATTCGCTGGAATGCAGCATCAGAGCCACTTGCTGAAGCGTTGGCGATGAACACGCTGGAGCGCATTATCCTGGAGTTATTCCAGCGACAGCCAGCCAGTAACCATCGAAACCGGGACCCTCGCATCCAGACGGTCTGCCATTACCTGAATGAGCATCTGGCGGAAGATGTTCGCATCGACGATCTGGCCAGAATGACCTACCTCTCCTCTTCCCGGTTAACTCATATCTTCAGAAAAGAGATGGGGAATACTATTTTTGGCTGGCGTGAAAGTCAGCGCATCTCCCGTGCCTGCGATTTGCTGCAACAGACACAGCTGTCGATAACTCAGATTGCACGCGCTGTTGGTTATGAGGACCCACTCTATTTTTCTCGTATCTTCAGCCAGCATCGTCACCTCAGTCCGCGTGAATACCGGAAGAAGTTCGACCGCATACCGCTGTTCTGAACCCAATGATATTCGAATCGCCCAGCATACTCACCACCTCCCCTTCTCCTTGTTAATTGACAACAAGGATAAACGCTATCAGCCCTCTGTGTAGAAACCTGCTGAAGCCTTCACGACGATAAAATTGTAACAAATCAATAAATTATAATTTATTTTTTACTGAGGTGATGGCATTTGATGGATCATCGGCAAATCTATAAACACACAAATACTCATTTACTCATATGAAACTAACCGTATTTACACATTAACTCATATGTGTTTTACTTCATATGAGTCATAACTCATATGAGACATTGAGGATTTGAGCATGAAAATTATTTCCTTCCTGAACCCTAAAGGCGGTTCTGGAAAAACTACCGTCACCATTAATGTCAGCAGCTGCCTTGCAGCCAGTGGTAAAAAAGTTGCGGTAGTCGACACCGACCCGCAGATGAGTCTGACAAACTGGAACCGGAACGAAAAAGCGCGCTTTGATGTCTATACCGCCTCTTCAGAAAAAGATGTCTACCAGGTGCGTAAAGAACTTAGTGAGTATGACTACGTCATTATTGATGGTGCGGGTTCTCTTTCCGTCATTACTTCTGCGGCAGTGATGGTCAGTGATCTCATCATTATCCCTGTAACACCAAGCCCGTTGGATTTCTCGGCCTCTGGTTCCGTCGTCACAGTACTTGAAGCGCAGGCATATAATCGCCCGGTTGAAGCCCGTTTCCTGATTACGCGTAAGATTGAGCAAGCGAAAATGCTCAGTGTCCTCAAGGACAGCATTGCCCAGACCGGCATTAAGGCGCTGAAAACGGCGATTAATCAACGCCAGAGTTACGTTAAATCTGTCCTCGATGGTGATAGCGTGTTTGAGACGTCAGATGGTGCAGCAAAAGGCGAAATCCAAATCCTGACAAGAGAGATTGAGTCGTTTTTCGAGTAACCTCTTAATGAGTTAATACTCATATACGCTTATACTCATATGGGTATATACTCATTTAAGTAAAATTGCTTTTACACAAATACTCACTAAGAAGGATGACGATTATGGCACTGCAAAAGAAGCATTCATCAGCAACGATGACTTTTGGTGAGCACAGAGATATCAGTAAGATTGTCTCTTCTCCGGTGTTGCCGGGTTCAGATAAGCAGAAACGAGTTAATGTAAACTTTGACGAAGCTAAGCATGCTCGCTTCAAAGCCGCTTGCGCCAAACGTGGAACCAACATTACAGTGGTTATTAATGACCTTGTAGATCAATGGCTTAACGATAATGAGTAAATGAGCTTTTGAGAGTATAGCCCAAACTCATATATGTAAATGAGTTTATACTCAAATAAGTAAACACACATTTGAGTGAATTAACATATACATACCTGTCTGAACCAAGCTGCGATCTTTAGGCATGTTGAGTAAAAACGCATTACTTCCTTTGAGTAAGTGAGTAAATACTCATATAACCTTATGTGTATTTACTCAAATGAAGTCCCTTTTCCCATCGTTGCTATGTTCAATCCTGCATTCAAACCAGTAACAGTCATGCTTTTCACATTAGCGAGCAGGATCGCCATCGGAACCTGAGAAGCTGTACCTCGTACAGAACCGTTGCGCTTTATCATCAAGTTCAGAGAAAAGTTCGCTCATAAACAGGGTATTGAGCTTTTACTCAGATCAGCATTTACACATAATTTCACTTACTCACTTACTCACTTACTCACTTACTCATGAGTTATTCTCTGGGTCCACTATGCACCCTTCATTCGCAACACTACCAAGGCTGAATGCTCGCTTTCAGTATGAAATGATAATCGCTCGGCAGAAGTGGGGGGATGATTCGCTTTACTCAAATGAGTAGTTGAGTAGTTGAGTAGTTGAGTAGTTGAGTAGTTGAGTGTGAACCGTGTTTTACATGATGTGATGTAACTTATTGTTCATAATGAGAAAAGCATATCTTCATTTACTCATTTGAGCTTTTACTCAAAACTGCATTATTAGCACCGGAGTCAAAGGTAAGCCTGCGCACACCCCTTACTTACTAGAGACTGGCAGAAAACAGAGGGCAGGGGCTTCGGTATGAATTCAGGTGATGGATACGCAAAACATCGCTATGTACATCACCGGTCTAGTGTCGACATCCCGGCAAAACAACAGCAACGTATTACGACCAATTCTCAAGAATGGTTGCGTCATCATTCATGCGTAGAAAACGAAAGCAGAAAAAGCCGTAGCCTCGATGCGGTTCTTACTATGCAATGATTCGATAGTGAAGGCTGTACAGCCAAAGAATGAGTAACACCGGCGTGCGAGTTTAAATATTGGCGACGGGTAACCTGCCGCAAGCGTTTTTTGCTTACTCAGCTTTTTGATGCACCCATCTTCCACATGTAATCCAGCTGTACAGCGAAAAAATGGCAAGGATGCACGTTTGATCCGTTCACTCTTTACGGCTATCGATTTGAACTGTGTTATGAGAGCGTCGAGAAGGCTTACCGTGCAAAGTTATGAACAACGTGGAGCAATTCAACACATCCCATTCTGAAGCCGGGTGGTGAAAGATAAACACACTCGACGTCCTCATCGTTAGCCGTGTAGATCAATCAGGACAAAACAGCTCTCCCACCAACTGATAACTCTTCTGGCAAGCCCAGGATTTAGGGATGAAATGCATCGTTGCCGATGACTACTATAGCGAGTAAGTTTACTCACTACAGTGGTCTTCTGTTTTTTGCAGCAGATTGTGAGGAGGGGGTTTGTAGAAAAGTGCCCTTGCTCACTGACGTTGAATCACTAAAACCGGATCTATTATCCGTTGCTCTCTATAGTGGTCATACACTCACTACAGTGGTCATTTTAAACTGCTGCTGCTGCGTCTGATGAGGTCTGTTTTTTATGCCACCATGACAAAATGCGGATCATTGATCTCTCCAGAGTAGAAGCATTCCGATCGATATCTATGAATTGTTGACCAGCAACAGGACGCAGATGCATATCAATCCAGGGAAGCCTTGTCCTCGTTATCCACAGGCCCGATCCAATTATTCGATCCTAATATGATCCCATTTAGATCCTTAACAGATCCCATCACCTCTGAAACCCTTGATAGATATGGCTTAGAGGGATGTTGACGACTGCTATGGAGAGAGAAATGACTGCTGTGTTGAGCTAATTGACTGCTACAGAGAGTGTAGATGACTGCTATGCCGAGTTGTTCATGACCGCTGTAGTGAGTAACTATCTGATTTGGTTGTTTATAAGTCAATACGCGCAAAGTTCGAGCTACGCTGCGTCCTTACTGCTATCAACTGACCCTCTAAATTCACTGTGATTAAGTTTCATAGAGTTATGCACAGCAAATTGCGCAGCAAAATCATTAAAAGAGCCATCAGAAATCACCCATAACCAGGATCTAATAAACGATCCGCCAGATGTTGCAGGTGTCACGTTACTTTGTTAATTATCCAAGGATATGATTTATAATAAGTTACATCAAAAAAAGACTGCTGTAGAGAGTAAAAAAGACTTCTGTAGCGAGTTAAATGACTACTATGGAGAGCAATTAAACTGCTGTAGTGAGTAGAATAACCGCTGTAGTGAGTGCTAGTATCCCCAATATCGAGTAACGGCGATCATCGCTTGTTCAGATCACGGATTTTTCAAATGCCGAAAAAAGAACAAGAAAACAAACTGATAGCTGAGGCCTTCAGTGAAACGGATAAACGAACCGGCGAGGTTGTGCACCTCACGCCGAACAGTAATAACACTGTTCAACCGGTGGCGTTAATGAGGCTGGGGCTCTTCGTTCCAACCCTCAAATCCACTGCGAATGGCAGAAAAAATCAGTTATCCACCATGGATGTCACTGATGAGCTGAAGCAGCTGACGATCGTTAAAGCTGAAGGGTACGAAAATATCAAGATCACCGGCGCGCGTCTTGATATGGACAACGACTTCAAAGCATGGGTGGGGATCATTCATGCGTTTGCCAAGTACAAGGTGCTGGGAGACAGCGTAACGCTGCCTTTCGTTGATTTTGCCAAACTCTGTGGCATTCCCTCACTTCGCTCCTCCGCAAAGCTTAGAACACGTCTGGAAGCCTCTCTGACGCGTATTGCGACGAATACCATCCACTTTACCAATAAAGAGGGAGAGTATTACGTTACGCATCTGGTGCAGTCTGCAAAATACAGTGTGAAAAATGACACTGTCACGTTGCAGGCGGATCCCAAGATCTTCGAACTGTATCAGTTTGATCGTAAGGTATTGCTTCAGCTCCGTGCCATTAACGAATTGGCGCGTAAAGAGTCCGCGCAGGCCCTTTATACCTTTATTGAGAGTCTGCCCCCGGATCCTGCTCCTGTGTCCATGCAACGCTTACAGGCGCGGTTAAACCTGACTTCGCGTCCAAACACCCAGTATGCGACGGTCAGAAAGGCGATGGAGCAGCTCAAAGAGATTGGCTACCTCGATTACACCGAGTTTAAGCGCGCCAGTACCGTCTACTTCTCCATTCATTATCGACAGCCCAAACTCAGACCGGCAAACATCCCTTTGAGTCTCCCTGAACTTGGCGAGGACGATCTGGATGGTGAGATTGATATCGTTCCGATTAAGCAGAAGGTGAGGGCGAAGCCAGCGGCGAGAGCGAAGAAAACGAAAGAAGAACCAGCAGGCAAAATGGTTATGCTCTCCGATGAAGAACTTGCCATCCTGGAAACCATCAGGAAAACCAAAAAAAGCTGACCAGCCAGGTTAGCGCCAATTTGCTTAAACCCATCCCTCAATGCTGTAGTGAGATGCTTCTCGCTACAGCAGTCTTTTGCGTTTATTCCACTAAGCTTATGTAGGAGTTCACTCGCTATAGTAGTCTTTATTGCTCTCTATAGTGGTCATTTGTCTCCCCGGAAGGAAACCGCTGTAGAGAGAAAGCAGGCATAAACACAGGCTAGAGATGACCACTATAGAGAGATAAAGAGCAACGCATTAGTTTCTCATTTCACAACCCCCCTGGTACTTACTAACTTGTCAGGCCTTTGTTCATCACGTGTTAGTGATCACTAACATCGAAATGGTAGGTTAATGGAAAGCGCTTATCCCACGTATTAAATCAGGTGTGGGTATCCCTCTGATCATGTAATTCTCACCACAGTAGTCATCCTGAAAACGGTGGTTACTCTCCATAGTGGTTATGCTAACGTTCTGCCGTTACTCTCCACAGTAGTCATTCGGAAAGTAGGCTTCCTGTCAGGCACGGCAAAATATCTTTTATAAATAAACTGTACGGTACAGTTAATGTCGATTAACATGCTAAAGCCAGAAGCCTGTTTTAGCTAATGATGGGACTTTTTGGCGCGGCTCTGTACTTCCTTAACGAGGTAATAACGTGGCTTTTCCTTTGTAGGGAGAACAATTCTGATGGTTAGCAGGCTGTTTAGCTTAGCCGTGGAAATGACGTTCCGGGAATGGTTGATACATGTGGCGATGATTACGGTGTCCCTACTCATTCTCTGGCGAGTGGGCAGCAATGTTAGAGAGATTCTGCATCTCCGTCGATTAGGCATGAAACGCGGGAGCTACTATGCATGCCGGATCTGGGGGGCTCGACTGATCCCCGTCTATGTTTTGCTGGTCGTCGAGATCGCGGTGGTGCTCGTCGTCGGCCTCCTGACTGTCCTGAAGCTGAGAGATGTAACGTACTGGTGAAGATCGTGGTCTGAACGGCCATGCCTGTTTCATTCATGTTCCCGTATTTTCATGTTGTCCATAAACGAGTTAGTGGTATGGCTGAACTCAGGAGAATAATCCAGATGAGAGAGAGGTTTCTGACATTTGTGGAAGGCATGACATTCAAGGACTGGAGCATGCTGTGTGTACTGATCACCACTGTCATTATCATGTGGTGGCGGGTGGCCAGTAACATCAGAGACGTGATGCATATCCGACGGTTCAAAGCGCAGCGTGGGAGGCAATATGTATCCGGTGCCTGGGGATCCCGCCAGAATTCCCTTATTGCGTTACTTGTTGCGGAAACGCTGGTGGCGGTGGCTATCAGCATTCTTATCGCGCTTATGCTGGTGGGTGTGACATTTTAACGGTTTAACGTGGCGGCAAGGCCCGCCTGGCGGCGGGCAGCATCCCATCAGGTAAGACTAGCGACAGAAAAATCAGAAAGTTGATGCTAATCTTCGATGTCACGTAGGTAACCACGCCATACCACACAGCGTGATCTGGATGCGTCTTTTTATATGTGCTGTGATCGCCTTTTTTTGTTTGCTGTCTTCTACTCGTCGGTGAGGCAAAAGTGCGCCAAAAACCACATCCATCAGCATTCCGGCACAGATTTCCACATCGTCGAGGGGCAAATTTTTCGTGCTGGCGGTACTTACTAACCAGTCCATAAGCAATTCCCGCGAACTCACCGCTCTGGTTTCATAGAGATAATCAGACAGTTCAGGAAAGAGAATGGATTCACGCGTCATCAATCGTAGAATCGCTTCCCGCTCCTGAGATTCTTCTTCGCTGATGTCGAGGCGAAAAATTCGAAACAGACATTCGTCCAATGCACACACTTCATCCTTGGGTCTGGGCAAATCAAGCAAAAGATGGCGATGTTCGCTGATCACCGCAGCAAACAGTGCCTGTTTATCGCTGAAGACCTCATACAGCGTTCGCTTCGAGACTTTTGCTCGCCGGGCAACTTCCGCTGTACTGGTGCTGGCAAAACCCAGTTCCACGAAGGCGCGGTAAGCACTTTCGATGATGCTCTGACGTCGGCTGGCGGCATCCTGGGTTCTGGGGCGACCGCGTGTGGGTAATGAGTCACTACTTGTCATGTTAACTGTGTCTTCCGTTAATCTTCGTCACAAATACGGTACTTGATAAGTACCGATAAATGGTACAGGATATTTTCCAGCAAATGCAGATTTTATCGTAACCCTGGAGAACGTCCATGAAATCGGAATCGTTTACTCAATCCTCCTCAGCCATCCGTGATCCGCTGATTTTAGATGTGCTCAACCAGATGAACGCTCGAAGGAAACGCCCGGATGCAGCCGCGTTTGCCGGACCGGGCGCGCCGGACCCGGAGATGTTTGCTGATTATGGCTTTTCGATTCATCCCGAACAGGGCGACCTTATCTATCTGTTATGTCGTGCGATGAAAGCGACAAGGGTAGTGGACTTTGCCACCTCCGTTGGCATGTCTGCCCTCTATTTCGCTGCTGCCATGCGCGACAATGGTGGCGGTGAGGTCATTGGGGCCGAACTGGTGGCTGCGAAAGCCGCCACCGCACAGCGCAATCTGGCGGCCGCCGGGTTGGATAGTTACGTAGATATCCGCATTGGTGATGCACGCGAGACGCTTAAAGATACCGGTGGGCCAGTCGATTTTGTGTTGATCGATGGCTGGCCGTTGGCTGAAGGCCCGACCCTGGCGAGACAGGTGATTGAGATCATGGCACCGCAGTTACGTGTGGGGGGTTACGTCCTGAATGACAACGCGGAACCTGATTTCCTCGAGTATATCCGTAACCCGGCCAATGGTTTCATCTCGGTCACACTGCCCATCAAGCGTGGGACAGAACTGGCCGTGAAGGTCGCATAATGGTGACGTTTAGTCGACGACATTTCATTCAGGCGGGCGTGGGGCTGGGGGCAGCAGCGATGTTGACGCCTGGTTTTTCGGCCCTGATCACCGGAAGCAACAAGATGCTAAATGCGGGCGTAGGGCGGGCGAGTGTTGTACTGACCGGATTATATCCGCTGGATGATTTTGTGGGTGAGCATGACTCGCTGGAGACTCGAGTGTTGTTGCTGCAACAGGCAGGCCAACGTCAGGCCATTGTGGTGGTTGACCTGACGTCACTGACGCAGGACGTGATTGCCCGGATGAAGTCTATACTGGCAGAGGTATGCGGCGTCGCAGCGGCGAACGCCACCATCAATGCCAGCCACTCGTTCTCAACACCACATATTTTTACCGAGTCCTCGCAGGCTGTACGGACACCCGCGGTTCTCACCGCCTTTGAGCAGGCCTTGCGCACCGCCGCAACGCAGGCGCTACGTTCTTTACAGCCGGTCCAGCTCGGCATCGGAAATGGCCTCAGCAGAATGGGTGTCAATCGTAATATCAATACGCCGGCGGGTTGGTGGCTTGGTGCTGATGATGCCGGTTATACCGATCCGCATGTAGGACTGATTCGCCTGACCGCGCAGGACGGCCATCCCCTGGCCATTCTGATCAATTATGCGGTGCAACCGGCGGTAATGGATGCATCTCAAACCGCAGCCGGGGGACGTCTGATGAGCGCAGATCTCGCGGGGGCAACCTGCCGATATGTCGAAGGCCATTATGGTAGTGGCACCGTGGCGTTCTATCTTGTGGGATGCGCCGGAGATCAGGTTCCCTATCTGCAAGCCAGTCGTCATGTTGTCAATAAAGATGGCAGCGCCAGTCGTATTGATATGCATGAAAAGGGATTCACGCTGCTGGATTTATTCGGTCAGCGTTTGGGCGAGGAGGTTATTCGTATCGCCGAGAGTGTCAGCCCTGAGCCAGGTGGCATCTTCAGGCTCGCACGGCAGCAAATTACCGTTAAAGCGCAAATTTTCTCCCCGCGCAATGCGCCAACCGGGCCGGTTAAGGCATTTGATTATCAGGTCAGCGGTGTGAGCACGCTGCCGGTGGTGGTGATGCAGTGGGGAGATAGCGCGTTAGTCGGCGTACAGCCTGAACTCTCTGCCTGCCTCGGTGCACATATTCGCGCAGCGTCCCCTTTTGCACAGACCTTTGTGATGACGATGGTGGATGGGGCGGCTAAATACCTGCCTGATAGCAGCAGTTACGATCGCTTTACCTATGAAGCCCGTTCCTCACCTTTTGCACCTGGAGCCGGTGAAGTGGCAGCCCAGGCGATCATTAATCAGTTAAAACATATGCGGGCTTTACCTGCATGACGTACAAACTTCATTCAGGAAGATAAATTATGGCAAATATGTCACGAAGAACCTTTATGGTAGCCGGGACGGCCCTTGCGGGGGTCGTCTCCGCAACCGGGATTACTCGTCAGGCGGTTGCCGCGAATAAAAATGGATTTATGGCGGCATCGACCAATACGACCAGCAAGGATGATGGCGCGGGTAAAGGGCCGGGTTTACAACGTATTTTTGCACTGTGCGAAGTCACGGGCGGTGGGGAAAAGGTTTACGGTATTGCCGCTGAATATGATACGGATATCGATCCGACCAGTCTGTCGCTTTCAACCTTTAAAGCCGGAGTGGTACCGGCCGCAGAGGGTTTTTTTGCCGGTATGCCCAATGAACCCGACAAAAATGCCACTCAGGCTGCGCCAGTACCCCGTGCGATCAAAACGATTTACACCAATGCTGAGCCAGCGCTACTGGCGGGGCAATCCAGCGTAACCGGACGCTATGTGATTGCTGAATTTGCACATGACCCGGATCTTAGCCTACCAACACAGGACAGCGACATCGTCTCGCTGACACAGGTTAACAGCGTCAAAACGCTCGCCGGTCAGATCTATGCCGCCCACCCTACACCGTGGAGTAACACCGGTTCACATGGCAACAATGTTGTTATTCGCGGTGTTGATGACTGGGAGCAAAATCACTGGTGGTGGGACGACACCCGCTCAGCGTGGCTTGAATACAGCATCTATCTACCGAAGTCGTTCCTCAAACCCGGAGGAGAGAAGCAGTCCTATCCGCTGGTGTTGGCCATCACCCACTCCGGCACCAGTTATGACGGCACCTGTGCCCAGACGCTGACTGAACAATGCATTGCGTCGATCTGGAGCATGCCGGAAGAGCAGGATCTGCATGAATGTGTGGTGGTTACACCGCGTTACGAGCGTACCACCATGAACGATTACTGGGAGCACACCAGTGATGTCGAGAATACCTGGCGACTGGTGCAATCTTTGCTCAGTAACACCTGGGACTACGGTAACCCCAATCTTGAGGATCGCGCAGACAAGGTCCTGAAAATTGATGCCTCACGGGTTTACTGCACCGGATGGTCAATGGGAGCGATGACATCTTTGTGGCTGATGGCAAAACACCCGGAAACCTTCGCTGCCGGCCTGATTATTGCCGGGCAACAGCGTCCTAAAGATGTCGCGACCCTGGCGCAGCAGAAATTGCTGATCATCACCGGATCTGATGACAACAAAGCGACGCCGTGGAATGAAAAATGCTTACCGGTGTGGGAGCAGGGCGGCGGTAAGGTGACGCGGCCGAGCGAATTGCTGGACCCGACCCTGATCTTCCCGATTAACAATCAGCAGAAGCTGACCGAGCAGGTAAACCATTACCTTGATGAAGGCGGGAACATCACGTTTTTGACCTTTAAGGGCGTTGACCATATGGCGTCTGCTCGTAAGTTTTTCTATATCAATGCGGCGCGGGCATGGTTGTTTAAACAACAAAAGTCGTGATCTTCCCCCCTCCTGATGCCACCCATTGAGTGAGCATCCATGACAGCTGAACGATAATTAGACTGCGCAAACCACCACATGATATTTGAATAAAAACCAAATTAATCATGTGGTTATCCTTGTTTATTCTCTGCGAAATCTATTGACATTCCCATCCGTTGATACCTAGATTATATAGGCATGCAGGAAATTGTTACAACAACAATCTTTTAATGTTGCAGACATGTAACCCTGCTGGCGGTATCAACGCTTACTTCTCGTATCTGCAAAAGACGGCACCGCCAGCCTGTCATCAACTTACTCATTGAGCTTACTCATGAATTCATCATTTCAAGGAAATACCAGGATCTCAGGCTGGCGAGGATGGTGCACGCTGGGATATGGCGTTTTGCTGGTTCTCACCGGCGTCATCCTTGCCGTACCGGGCTTTAAACTGGTTCGGCTCTCTGGCAGTCCCTACTACCTGGTGATGGGGGGTGTGTGGATTGTTGCGGGTTTACTGGCGGTATTACGTCGCGCGAGTGGACTGTATCTGTACCTGATCAGTTTCATTGCCACACTGCTGTGGTCCCTGTGGGAATCGGGTCTTGATGGCTGGGCGTTGGTGCCTCGCCTCGATCTGGCCCTGCTATTCCTGATTATCACGGTGGTGCTGATGCCAGCCCACCGCGCTGATGGTGCACGCGGTTATCGGCGTTATGGTGTGGGTTTGCTGGTGGTAACGGTGGTGGGGTTGGCAATTGCCATCCCGCTGGCGCAGCAACCCTATCCGGTTGAGGCGGCGACGACGCCGCCAGGGAATTATTTTGACAATGTCACCACGCCAGCCGCGCAGGACTGGCCGACCTATGGCGGTGGTCACGGTGCCCAGCGCTTCTCTGCGCTGACGCAGATCACCCCGCAAAATGTCAGCCAGTTGAAACGTGTCTGGGTCTACCACACCGGTGAAGCACATACGCCGAATTTTGGTAACGAGCTGACACCCATCAAGATTGGTGATGTGGTGTATGGTTGTACGATCCGCCATAAAGTGTTCGCGATTGACGCCGCCACCGGTAAACAGAAATGGATGTTCGATCCGCAAACCCCGGCAGAATCCTCTCCGCCCAACTCGGCCTGTCGTGGCGTGGCTTATTATGAAAATCCAGCCGTCCCAGCCGATCAGAGCTGCTCGCAGCGCATTATTGTGGGAACGCTGGATGCCAAACTGGCGGCGGTGGATGCCCGGACCGGTGAACTGTGCCAGGACTTTGGTCATCACGGCTTTGTTGATTTGATGGATGGGATGGGCAAATGGCCTGCGGGTATCGTTTCGGTTACGGCGGCACCGACGGTGGTGAAGGGCGTCGTGGTCACGGGTCAACAGGTAATGGACGGCCAACTGCGCAATGCGCCTTCTGGCGTGGTGCGCGGTTATGATGCGGTCACCGGTCAGTTACGCTTCGCATGGGACATGGAACAACCGGATATCACCACCACGCCGCCAGCGGGCAAAACATACTCACTTGGCACGCCGAATATGTGGTCCACGGCCGTGGCCGATGAAAAGTTAGGGCTGGTGTATCTGCCGATGGCGAACTCGGCGGGGGATTACTACAGTTCAACCCGAACAGCAGAAGAGCGCAAATATAGCTCCTCCATCACCGCACTGGATGTCACCACCGGCAAACCGCGCTGGGTATATCAGTTTGTGCACAATGACGTCTGGGATTACGACTCACCTGCACAACCGAGCCTGGTGGATTTCCCGACCGATAAAGGCCTGGTGCCTGCACTGATTGAAACCACCAAGCAGGGTGATCTCTGGGTGCTGGATCGCCGTACCGGGCAACCCCTCCATAAGGTCGAGGAGCAACCGGCACCACAGGGCGGCGTGGAGCCAGAAGAACGCGCGAAGACCCAGCCGCGTTCACTGTACAGCCACACGCAGAAACCTGACCTGACCGAAAAAATGATGTGGGGGATTTCTCCCATCGACCAGCTGGTATGCCGTATCCAATATCGTGAAGCGAACTATCAGGGCATCTTTACGCCACCGAGTGCGGACAAACCCTGGATTGAATATCCGGGTAACAACGGCGGATCAGACTGGGGCAGCATCTCGGTTGATGTACACAATGGCGTTATCATCTCCAACTACAACGATCTGCCAAGTTACTCAAAACTGGTGACCCGTGCAGCCGATGATGCGATGGGTGTGTTCTGGATGGGTGACCCGCGCTATAAGAACCCACCACCGGGACGTAATCGTCCGCAGGCTGGTCTGCCTTACGGTCAGGATGTTAACACCGGCTGGGTATCCAATATTGGTGTGATCTGTAAACAGCCGCCGTTTGGCATGATCAAAGCCATTGATCTGGCGACAGGTAAAACGTTGTGGGATCGTCCACTGGGTACCGCAGAACGTAATGGTCCCTGGGGGCTGCATTCAATGCTGCCGCTGCAAATTGGTCTGCCAAATAACGGCGGTGTGTTAACCACGCAAAGCGGCCTGGCGTTCGTGGGGGCGACCACCGACGACTACTTGCGCGCTATTGATGTGAAAACCGGTAAGACATTGTGGCAGGACGAACTTCCGGCTGGCGGACAGGCCACGCCGATGACCTATGAGGTGAACGGACAGCAGTTCCTCATCATCATGGCGGGTGGTCATCACGGCATGATGACGCCAGAAGGTGATGAAGTTATCGCTTATGCCTTGCCTGACAAGGTCTGATTTCCCTTCCGTTAAATGACCTGTTGTGAAGCAGGTCACAATTTCTTGACAGTGAAAACCCACTTACCTAGATTATCTAGGTAAGTGGGTCATCCGGCTTGATACCTGATGACATGGAATCATTATTTATCCAGGAGTCGTTATGGGCAATCAGCCGACTGAACCTGTCAGTCAGTTAAAAGTGCCTTTCTGGTTACGTCTGACACCCGTCAAGGCAGAGGAAGTGAGCGCGTTGCTGGTCTGTATGATCTACATCTTCTGCGTGTTATCTGCCTATTATGTTCTGCGCCCGATCCGCGACACCTTTGGTATTGATGGCGGAATGCACAATCTGCAATGGCTGTTCACTGCCACATTGTTGGCGATGCTGGCCCTCAATCTGCCGTTTGCGGCGCTGTCTCGTAAACTGCCGCGCAAAAAGCTCATTCCTTTGGTGTATCGTTTTTTTATCAGCCATTTACTGATTTTTGCCGTGCTGAAGTTTTATCTGCCGGTCGCTGCCCAGGTGTGGCTGGGGAGAGTGTTTTTCGTCTGGCTGTCGGTCTTTAACCTTTATGTGGTGTCGGTGTTCTGGTCACTGGTTGCCGATATTTTCTCGCGTGAGCGTGCCAGCAGGCTGTTTGCCATGATGGCTGCCGGGGCCACGTTGGGGGCGATCG
Source organism: Pantoea sp. At-9b (assembly GCF_000175935.2). NCBI lineage: Bacteria > Pseudomonadati > Pseudomonadota > Gammaproteobacteria > Enterobacterales > Erwiniaceae > Pantoea > Pantoea sp. At-9b. Next base: position 202,347 of record NC_014840.1, on the reverse strand, counting down.
TCGGATCGGCCACCACCGCGTTGCTGGTACATCGTTTCAATACCATCGGTCTGTTCGTGCTGGCAGCGGTGTTGCTGGAATGTGCCGTTGTGTGCGTGAAGCGGTTGAACAGCGTGACTCATCTCGCGGATGCAACCCATGCTGGCGCAGCCCAGACGCAACCGCTTGGTGGCGGGGTGTTTTCAGGCATTGTGCGGATTGCACAATCGCCTTATTTGCTGAACATCTGCCTGTACATGTTGCTGTACTCGGTCACCTCAACACTGATCTACTTCCGCCAGGCCGATCTGGTACGCCATCTTTTTCAGTATGACAGCGATCGTACCGCCTTTTTTGCCACCCTTGATCTGGTGGTGAATGTGCTGACGCTGGTGACGCAGTTATTTATCACCAGCCGTCTGATGGCGCGTTATGGCACTAAGTTGGTGCTCGGTCTGCTGCCGATTATCACGCTGCTGGGATTCGCCAGCCTGTCGATCTGGCCGGTGGCTGCTTCAATTGTGATGTTTTCCGTGCTCAGACGCGCCAGCAATTTTGCGCTGGCGCGTCCGGCACGCGAAGTCCTGTTCACCGTATTAAAACGCGAAGACAAATACAAAGCCAAAAACGTGATTGATACCGCTGTGTATCGTGCCGGTGACCAGGTAGGGGCATGGAGTTGGGCGGCAATGAATGCCGTAGGCATGAGTGGCGGCATGCTGCTTTGGCTGGCCTTACCCCTTTCGCTGATCTGGCTGGTCAACAGCCAGTGGTTGGGCCGCAAACAGATACAGCTGGAAGAGAAAACCATTTATCCCCTCAAAGAGACATTGCATGAAAACAGTCACTCTTAACGGTCAGAACGTTCCCGCTATTGGCATGGGGAGCTGGCATCTGGGTCAGGGCAGGCATAGCGCGCAGGCAGAAATCAATGCGTTACGTGCCGGTATTGCTAGCGGGCTAAAGGTGATCGACACCGCCGAAATGTACGGTGATGGCCGTTCTGAATCATTAATTGGCAAAGCGATTAATGGCTTACGCGATAAGGTGTATCTGGTTTCAAAGATCTATCCTTACCACGCTAATCGTCTGATGATGGAACGTAGCTGTAATGACAGTCTGAAGCGACTCAACACCGATTGCCTCGACCTCTATCTGCTGCACTGGCGTTTCAGCAGTATCTTGTCTGAAGCGGTGTCAGGTTTTGAGAAGCTGAAACAGCAGGGGAAAATTAAGGCGTGGGGTGTCTCCAATTTTGATGTCAGTGATATGGAGGATCTGTTTGCTACCGAGAACGGCGATCGCTGTGCAACCAATCAGATTTTCTATAACCCGGCGAGCCGTGGCATTGAGTTTGATTTGATCCCCTGGTGTAACCAGCATCATATGCCAATGATGGCGTACTCCCCGCTGGGTGGTGAAGGGGCATCGCTGCTGCGCCATCCGTTGATCACCCAGCTGGCTGCTAAATATCAAACCGGTCCCTCCACCATTCTGCTCGCCTGGGTGATCCGTAACGGCAATATGATCGCCATACCGGAGTCAGGGGAGGCGGCACATATCAAAGAGAATGCCGCCGCATTAAGCGTGCAGTTACAGCCAGCAGATCTTAACGTCTTGGATGAAGCCTTCCCGTCACCCACACGTAAGGTGCCGCTGGAAACGCGTTAATGCTGCGTGGTTTTCTTCCACAGCGCACACATGCTGCGGCTGCGTAATTTCAAATGGAGCATCCGCGCGGCGAGGATCACAACCGCCGCCGATTCAAAAGAATGGTAGTAAAGGGAGCTGTTGGGGGAGCTAAAAATGTTCCACAGCAGCGCCAACAGCAGGGCGCATGACGTCGTCTGACAGGCAATCATCGGGGTACATAGCCAGTGATAGAGGCGGACCCCTTCAAGCTGGTTGCGGTGAATCGCCAGCAGACCTGCCCAGGTGACACAACCGCTCAATGCGGCGGTGATCACCGCAGGCCCACCGTGGTGATTGGTTAGACAGGTAAACACGGCAAACACGATGGCGATAATGATGCCGAGATTGATAAACAAGGTGTTGCGCAGTTTGCGCGTGATTAATACCACAGCAAATTCAGCGGCCAGGTTTTGCGGGGAACCAAAACGTTGCGTCACGCGCAGGGCCGCTTTTTCGGGAGTATCGTTGCTGCATTCTACCGCTTCATAAAAATGCTCACTGATCTCCAGACAGATATTGTCAGCATATTTCTGTTCAAAACGTAGCTCATGCTTTAACTCCAGCAGATAGCGTTGAGCGGGTTCTGGCAGTTCAGTCAGCGTGGACATTATGACCTCTGCAATAAAGAGGAGACAGCCAGGGAGTAGCTATCCCAGGCTTCGCGTTTTCTCACCAACTCCTGCTGACCTTCTTTGGTCAGTTGATAAACACGGCGTTTCCGTTTAGATGGCGCAATCTCCCACTCTGCGCCAATCAGGCCACGTTGTTCCATGCGGTGCAGAAGAGGGTAGACAGTACCTTCCTGGAAGGAAAGGACGCCATCCGTCAGCTGGTGGATCAATTCAATTAATGCGTAGCCATGACTGGGGCCACGCTCCAGCGCGGCAAGTATGACCATTTCAATATGGCTCTTCAGATTGTCGTCAGCACTGCTTCTCATGGTCATTTTCCGCTTACAAAGATAGATACACACTTCGCCGTTATCTTAGCTTGACTTAGGTTGCCTTGATACCTAGTTTATCTAGGTATGATAATGAGACCGGATAGTTGATTTTGCAATCTGTTCCGGTACCGGCAGACCACAATATTTCAGGAAGGGATATGGCTCACTTCACCCGACGCAACTTTTTGCAGCACTCGGCGTTACTGGCTTTCTTTTTACCCACTCTCGCCGTGCGGGCCGCAAACAGTGCAACCGCGATGCCGTTGCAACTGATCAATCAATGGCGTCTGTCAGCTGATGGGTGGGTGCCGAATAATCCCGCCTTACCTGTTATGCATTTCCGAACGACACAGCCTGAGACTGCCGCAGGCGGGTTGATTAAGGCTGGATGGTCGCAGCAATGGCAGGGAAAACCCTTCGCGTATCAGCATTTCCACAGCAGCACACATGTGATTTTTGTCGTGGTGGCAGGCAACGGTCAGTTGCAGATTGGTGGCGATAACGGCGAGGTGGTGCCAGCGAGGGTGGGTGATGTGATTTTTTTACCGGCGGGGACTGGCCAGCGCCTGCTGCAAAGCAGTCAGGATTTTTCGGTTCTGGCCTGCTATCCCGAGAGCAACAGCTGGGATGTCTGCCGATCGGCGATCAATGTGGAAACGCGGCAAAGAGCGTCAAATCACAGACTGGACAATCGTACCCGCCGATTTTTTAACAGCAGCATTACAGTGATTTAAATCATATTTATACGAGAGAAAGTCTGATGAGCGGAAATATTAAGCTGGTTATTGCCAAGTTTATTGCGCAGGAAGGAAAGGGGGAGGAATTATTTGACGCTATTGAACGCTGCATTGCTCCCAGTCGCGCCGAAGAGGGATGTATTCATTACGATGTTTATAAGAATACGCAAGATGAGAATATCTTTCTGATCCACGAAAAATGGCAAGGCGAACAGGCGATTCAATATCACTTCGAGCAAACCCATTTTAAACGCTTGATTGCTGACACTGATCCATTACTGGCTGCTGTACCCGATATTAAAAGCATCGATTTATAATTCAGAAGAAAGGAGAAAACCGTGTTATCACGCGTTCATGCAGGATTATTTGCAGGCCTGATGTTATGTTCTGCCGGGGCGTTGGCAGCGCCCTTTACGCTGCACTCAAATCAGTTCAACAATGCAGGAAAATTACCTGTTGCGATGGGTGGCGGTGGCCAGTGCCCGGGGCAAAACATTTCACCGCAGTTGAGCTGGCGTGGCGCACCTGCCAACACCAAAAGCTATGTGCTGCTGATTGAAGATCCGCAGGGGGCCAACGGCCTGGGCATGACCCATTTCCTTGGCTACGGCATCGACAGTAGCCGCCATCAATTTGCTAAAGGGGACTTGACCGGCGTTGTCGGCTATACCCCTGGCACCAATGGGAAGAATATTCAGGGTTATTCCGGTCCTTGCCCTCCGGTGAAGGGTGATATTCACAACTATAACTTCACCCTAATTGCGACTGATTATGCTCCTGATGCGCTGCAAAAAGGCCTGGTAAGAGATGCGGTAATGTTGCAACTGAAAGGTCACGTTCTGGCCTCAGCGGGTCTGGTCGGCCAGTTTATTATGCCAAAGCAATAAGGTGAGAACATGCCAGAAATTATTGTGCACATGGTGAGTGGTCGTACTCCAGAACAAAAGAAAAAACTGATGGATGGTATTTATCAGGCAGTGAAAGACGCGTTACCGGTTAAAGAGGAATACATTGTTATTTCGCTGATTGAAACGGACAAAGAACACAAGTCTCGCGGCGGTGTTTTATTTAAAGATCTCTAATTACCAGGACAGTAGTCATGCTTATTCTTATTACCGGAGCGACAGCCGGATTCGGCTGGGATTTGGCGCTGCGTTATGCGCAACATGGACACCGGGTGATCGCCACCGGACGGCGGCAGGAACGTCTTGATGACCTGAAAGCCATTGCCGGAGACAACATTTTCACCCTCAGGCTGGACGTCAGTGATTCACTGGCAGTGGATAGCCTGCTGGAACAATTGCCGCTGGCATGGCGGGATATTGACGTGCTGATTAATAACGCCGGTCTGGCTTTGGGGCTGGAACCTGCTCAGCAGGCCAATATGGATGACTGGAACCGGATGATAGACGTTAACGTCAAAGGTCTGGTGCATGTGACAAGGGTGGTTTTACCGGGGATGGTTGCACGCAATCGCGGGCATATTATCAATCTCGGCTCGACGGCGGGCAGCTGGCCGTATGCGGGTGGGAACGTCTATGGCGCGTCCAAGGCTTTCGTGCGGCAGTTCAGCCTGAATTTACGCACCGATTTAGCGGGTACGGCGGTGCGTGTCACCAATATTGAACCGGGGTTGGTCGGCGGGACGGAGTTCTCCAGCGTGCGGTTTAAGGGTGATGCCGGGCGCGTTGATCAGACTTATGCCAATACGCAACCCCTGTTGCCGGAAGATATCACCGAAGCCATTTGGTGGGTCAGCAATCTGCCTGCGCATGTGAATATCAATACGTTGGAAATGATGCCGGTTTGCCAGTCCTATGGCGGATTGCGGGTCTTTAAAGGCGAGTAAAAGACGGTTCATTGCTGAGTACCGTAGTGGCGCGATTTATCGCGCCACTACGGGGATTGCATTAAGGTTTAGCCAGACTTTCCCGTACCTTTTTCACCTCTTTAGCCGACACTGCCGGTGCATCGTTACTCCAGCCACTACGGACAAATGTTGCCAGTTGCGCCACCTGTTCGTCACTTAGCCGGGAGGCAAAGCCGGGCATTGCCATAACTGACGGTGCTTGCGGTGTTGAAGGGGTTTGCGCCCCTTGCAGGATGATGTTGATTAAACCGGTTGGGTTATCTGCCACCACCACATCACCCCCGTTCAAACGCGGGAAGATCCCTTTGGCCCCGTTACCATCAGTCCAGTGACAGGCTTCGCAGTTGTTCATATACAGCATCTGCCCGGGGTTCAGATTATGACCTTGGGTGAGAACATCGGCAGTCTTACGGGTTTCCTGCTCGGGATCAGCCCGACGATTGACGGCTGGAGTATCCGCAGGCAATGACTTGAGATACGCCGCAATCGCATGCAGATCCTGATCATTCATATGCTGCATACTGTGCTCCACCACACCGGTCATTTCCCCGCCAACGGAGGCAAAGTCATTACGACCTGTGGCGAGGTAATCAGTAATGTTCTGGATACTCCAGGTTGGCATACCGCGCAGTGAGGGCACAGGCCAGCCATTTAACTCTCCACCAGCGAGATACTTGTCACTGGATTCATTCAGTGCCTTCTCCTGCATGCCGATGCCCCTGGGGGTGTGGCAACTACCGCAGTGCCCCAGTGTTTCCACCAGATATTTACCGCGATTGATGTCGTCAGGGACGGAATGACGGGGTTCAAACGGCTTATCTTCGGTGAACGCAACATTCCAGAACCACATGCCCCAGCGCTGGCTAAACGGGAACATCAGTGACGTTTCCGGCGCTTTTTCAGCCACCGGTTTGACGCCTTGCATAAAATAGACATACAACGCGTGCATATCTTCATCGGTAATGCCGCGATAATCCGGGTAGGGCATCGCGGGATAGAGATGTTTACCATCGCGACGGATCCCCTTACGCACCGCATCCGCAAATTCCTGTTCGGTGTACTTGCCGATACCGGCTTCGGGATCAGGCGAAATATTGGTGGAATAGATCACCCCCATCGGGCTGGCAATCGCCAGGCCACCACCAAACGCTTTACCACCGGCAATGGAGTGACAGGCAGTGCAATCCCCGGCACGAGCCAGATATTCCCCTTTGGCGATAAGCGCGGCATCCTGATTATCAGCCGCCTGCGCGGCGGCGCTCATCAGGCCCGCCATCAGCAGATAACGCAGTTTTATTTTCATGGTTATCTCCTTATGCCTGCACCAGTGGACCGGGGTTTTTCAGATACTGCTCGCGAATGGCTTTTGCTGACCAGTACGCCAGCCCGGCCACCATCGCCGAGGGGTTGGCATAGAAGTTTTGCGGGAAGGCGTTGGCACCCATCACAAACACGTTGTGGACATCCCAGCTTTGCAGATAGCGGTTAAGCGCGGAGGTGCGTGGGTTATCGCCCATGATGGCACCCCCGGCGTTATGGGTGTTGACGTAGTTCGGCGAGCTGGCGAAATGGCTATCCATCTTCAAAATGTTGTGCGAGTACTGGGTTGGATTGAGGTGTTTGGTAATCGCCTCCATCTTCTCTTTCAGATACTGCAACATCCGCAGATCGTTCTGGACATAGTCATAAGTGACACGCAGCAGCGGCATGCCGAAACGGTCTTTGTACACCGGATCAAGGTCCAGATAGTTGCCACGCGTCGCCATATTGCTGGCTTCGAGCTTGACGCCCATCGAGTGACCGTAACTTTCCTTCAGTGCTTTTTTCCAGCCGCTACCCCATGACGGTGCGCCTTTCTTCACCGCTGCCGCCATTGGCGTGCCGGTGGGTTGTGAGCTGTAGATTTTCGCGCCGCCGATAAAACCCAGCGGAGCCGTGTCAATATTGCCGGTGCCATAGTCACTGATCACCGTGCCGGTTGGTCCGGCTGTCGCGAACGGGTTGAATTCAAGGTTATCGAAGAACAGGGTAAATCCGCCGCCGTACTGGTGGGTATAGTTACGGCCAATCACGCCTTCCTCGGTGATTGGGTTGTATGGCTGACCGATTGACGAGTTAAGTAACAGGCGCACATTGTTCAGGCCAAAGGTCGACAGAATGACGATGCTGGCGGGTTGGAACACCTCGTCGCCATTTTCATCAATGTACGTCACACCTGTCGCGGTTTTGCCGTCGGCATGTTTTTCTACCCGGATGACGTTGGCACGGGTTTTATAGTCGAAGTTTTTAAACTGCTTCAGGCGATCGAGGATCGCGGTTTGCGGCGAGGCTTTTGAATAGTTCAGGCATGAGTAAAACTGACAAAAGCCGCAGTAGTTGCAGGGGGCAATCTGCTGACCATAGGGGTTGGTATAAGGTACAGAAACCGCTGCCGAAGGCATCGAGTAAGGATGGAGTCCCATCTCCTGGGTGGCCTTGCGAAACATCGTCGCGTTGAGGCTATCTTCCAGTGGTTTGTTGGGGAAGGGGTTGGATCGCGCACCTTCAAACGGGTCGCCGCCCTGCTGGATCACGCCACGCAGGTTGCCAGTCTCACCGGAGGAGCCACACACGCGATCGAAGAAGTCCATATGCGGCTCGATCTCTTCCCAACTGACCGGGAAATCAGCAATGCGCAGTTCTTCATCCAGCTCACCCGCTTTGAAATGTTCGTCGGCGTAAGTTTTCATTTTAAGGTCGACAGGTGTAGGGCGGGTGATCATCCCGGTCCAGTGCAGACCGGCCCCGCCCACGCCATCGCCCAGACGGAAAGCGCCCAGTTCGCGCATCGGCAAGGCGGTTTCTGCGGCATTGTGGCGAACGGTGAAAGCCGCATCATGTGGGCTTTGCATGATTTTATGGCGCTTGGTGAAGGCCAGTTCATCGGCGGGTTTAGGATAGGCGTAATCGCTGTTGAGACGGTCTTCGCCACGCTCCAGCGCGCGCACTTTTAATCCGGCCTGGGCCAACTCAATACCCATAATTGAGCCAGCCCAGCCTAAACCGACGATGATGACATCGACGGCGTCATTGATCTTTTTCATTTGCTTTCCAGGAAGAATCAGGCTTGTTCGCCGCTAAGCGAGACCGGGCCAAGCGGATATTTAACGTTATGGATTTTTATCCATTGCGGGAAGCTGGCACGCGCACCAGGGAAATTAATCATTTTCCATGCCGCCATGTTTTTATTACCGCCGTATTGCGGATCGGCCAGATAGCCTTCTTTGGTATTTTCCAGTAGCCGGGTGAAGAAATACCCCGCGTTCAAATCGGCTTCGCCAAATTGCGCAAAATCAGCGACATTTTTTTGCAGTGCGGTTAACACGGCATCCTTAATTTTGTCTGGCAGGTCGCAGAAATTTTGGTTGTATTTGATACGCGTGTATTGATTGGTCAGTGAAATACCTTTGCGGTACAGCACCTGTAACGGGAAGGGCATTTGATAGCCGAACAGCAGGCTGGCATGGCTGTTAAATGGGCCATCCATATACCAGTCGTCACCCTTGCCATAAGGGGTCAGCATCTGCTTATCGATGAAAACCGGCACATGGGTTTCTAATGCGCCAGGGCCTTCCCTGTCCGCAGGGATCAAGCGGTCGCAGGCGGCCAGTATAAATTGCCACTCTTCTGCGGTGAAAAAAACGGGTTGATATTGTTTTAGCTCATCCGCAGTTGAGGGAACTGCGGCAAAGACACTGCTCACACCCCCTTTCATCCCGAATGAGGCGATACCAATCAGCGACCCAATAATAAAAGGACGCCTTCCAATACGACAGGGTTCATTTGCCATTTTTAATTTCAGTTTCTCGTTATAGTGCGAAAATTATTCACTTGCCTGGTGGGAGAACAACGCGCCATTGCTGTTAATGAATCAACGGATATATTTAAATAGCCTTAGAAATTCTGTTGCCGTTTTGTAACGGCGCATGATAGGCGCATTGGTAGCACGGGATCACGTCATCTGGTTTATATAAATTATTTAAATAATCCATATCGGGCTAGCGACCTGATTTATATGGAAAAACAACTATGTACCATAAGGTACATTTACACTTTGTTTTATCTCTACAATCCTGTGAAATGTTTTTGCATATTATTTATGCAAGGCACAGGCATATGGGCGTTAACAATTGATGGCTTTTCGAGCGGTGTTATTTAATGGATCACAATGAAGGTGATTGCAGCAATAACAGCTTTCCCGCATCGCCGGGAAAGCTGTGGAGGAAGGTCAGGCAATTAATATGGCCCGAATATCATTCACGTTGGTCAGGGTAGGGCCAGTGATCACCAGATCGCCAAGCGAGTGAAAATAGCTGTAGCTGTCATGTTCATCGAGATAGCGGGTGGCATTCAAACCATTTAACGTGCCACGGGTTAGCGTATCTGGCGCGATGATGGCTCCGGCAGCATCTTCCGTGCCGTCGATACCATCGCTATCACCGGCAATGGCCCAGATACCCCTTTCTCCCTGAAGAGCACAAGCCAGACTGAGCAGGAACTCGGTATTACGCCCGCCTTTGCCTGCCCGACCATTTGTCACGGTGACGGTGGTTTCCCCTCCTGACAACAACACCGCTGGCCCTTTAACCGGATGACCGTAGCGTTTCACCGAACGGGCAATACCCGCCATGACCACGGCAACCTGGCGGCTTTCGCCTTCAATGGCGTCACCGAGGATCAACGGGGTTAAGCCATGTTGACGCACCGCCGTCGCGGCCGCTGCAAGTGCTAATGCCGGGGTCGCAATCAACCGGGCTTCAGCCTGTCCAGTCGGCGGCAGTTCGCGCCGGGGCTGAGTGAGGACATAGCGCACCGGTTCTGCGACCGGAATGCCATAGCGTTCCAGTACTTTCAGCGCATCGCCTGGGGTACTGCTATCGGCGACCGTCGGGCCGGAGGCGACATCGGTGGGATTATCGCCAGGGACGTCACTGATAATCAGCGTGACCAGTCGTGCGGGTTGTGCCAGCACCGCCAGTTTGCCACCTTTCACCGCAGAAAGATGGCGACGCACCAGATTCATCTCCTTGATATTGGCCCCGCTATGCAACAACGCGCGGGTAATCGCCTGCTTATCGGCCAGAGTCAGCCCTGGGGCGGGGAGTGCCATCAGCGCCGAACCCCCACCGGAAATCAACGCCAGCACCAGGTCATCCGGGGTTAAGCCACGCAGGGATTCCACGATCAGCATCGCGGCGGTTTCACTCATGGCATCGGACACCGGATGGGCCGCCTCCAGAATGCGGATGCGCCCGGCAGGAACGGCGTGACCATAACGTGTCACCACCACACCACTGACATCCACATCCGGCCAGGCCGCGTCTACTGCTGCGGCCATCGCGGCAGAGGCTTTACCAGCACCAATGACCACACAACGACCTTTGGGTTTTTCAGGGAGTGCGGGGGGAATGACAGGCCCGGGACGGGCACTGTCAACAGCACGCTGAAAGATATCTTGCAGAATCTCTGCGGCCTGTGCATTTCTCATGATTATGCGGTCTCAGCGACGGTGGCCTTCGAGGTGATAAATTCAACCACAGCTTTGGTCACATCAGCTGTTTTTGCCGTGCCACCGACGTCCGGCGTCAGAATGCCTTGGGTGCAGGCATACTCGATACCTTCCATCACCAAGGCTGCGGCATCGTGTTCGCCAAGATGTTCAAGCATTTGCACCGCTGTCCAGAAGGTAGCGATCGGGTTGGCGATACCTTTGCCGGTGATGTCAAAGGCGGAACCGTGAATCGGTTCGAACATCGACGGGAAGCGATGCTCGGGGTCGATATTGGCGGTCGGGGCCACACCGAGACTGCCCGCCAGCGCACCGGCTAAGTCAGAGAGAATATCCGCGTGCAGGTTGGTGGCGACGATGGTGTCCAGACTCTGCGGATGTACCGTCATACGATGGGTCATCGCATCCACCAGCATCTTGTCCCATTTCACATCCGGGAATTCCTGTGCCACTTCTGCGGCGATCTCATCCCACATCACCATACCGTGGCGTTGAGCGTTAGATTTTGTCACCACGGTCAGCAGTTTGCGTGGGCGAGACTGTGCCAGCTTGAAGGCGTAACGCATGATGCGGGTCACCCCAACACGGGTGAAGATCGCCACTTCAGTACCGACCTCTTCAGGCAAACCACGGTGGGCACGACCGCCATTACCGGAGTATTCGCCTTCTGAGTTTTCGCGCACGATCACCCAATCCAGATCGCCCGGACCACGATTACGCAATGGCGAAGTCACACCCGGCAGGATTTTGGTGGGACGCACGTTTGCGTACTGGTCAAAGCCCTGACAGATCGGCAGACGTAAACCCCACAGCGTGATGTGATCCGGCACATCTGGTGCGCCAACCGCGCCGAAGTAGATCGCATCGAATTTCTTCAGCGTTTGCAGACCGTCCTCCGGCATCATCACACCGTGCTTTTTGTAGTAATCCGAGCCCCAGTCGAAGGTCTCAATATCAAATTTCAGCTGTGGATTCTGGCGCTCCAGCGCATGGAGCACTTCAACACCGGCCGAAATCACTTCAGGACCGATACCGTCCGCAGGAATGGCGGCAATTGAGTAGTTACGCATGTTATTTCTCCTGTGAAATCAATGTGTATGAGGGTGTGGAATATCGACTGTCTGCGGTTTATTCGCCTGCGCAGACAGAATCAAAACAATCAGGGCCGACAGGGCGAGCAGACCGGCAACGAAGTAAAGTCCCCAGGTATAACTGCCGGTCTGTTGGCGGATCACGCCGATCATCATCGGGCCTACAAAGCCACCGAGGTTGCCGATCGAGTTGATGGTGGCGATGCCGGCGGCCGCAGCCGGGCCGCTGAGGAACAGCGTTGGCATGCTCCACAGCGGGGGTTTAGAGGCGCTGATCCCGACGGTCACCAGGGTGAGTGCGATGATGACTGCCAGCAGCGTGCTGGCATTACCGGCGTAAATCAGTCCGGCGGCAGCGAGCAGACAGGCCGCAATCACGTGCCAGCTGCGTTCATTTTTGCGGTCAGAATGGCGCGCCCACAGAATCATGCCGATAACCCCGACCACTGCCGGGAAGGCGTTAAGAAAGCCGATTTCCATTGAGGATGCGCCGAAGCTATGGATGATTTGCGGTGACCAGATTCCGAGGGTGTAAAGCCCGGCGGATGTGCCGAAATAAACCAGCGCCAGCGCTAACACCCGCTTATCAGCCAGCCCACGCCAGGCGCTGCTGTGGTGCTGCTTTGCCGCACGCGCCAGTTCTTCTGCCTGCATGGTACTTTGCAGCCACTCACGTTCCTCTTCGCTTAGCCATTTCGCTTTTGCCGGACGGTCAGTGAGGAAGAACAACACCACGATGCCAAACACCACGGCAGGAATGGCTTCCAGCACAAACATCCATTGCCAGCCGGCGTAGCCCAGCAGGCCGTGCATCTCAAGCAGGGCTGCGGAAATCGGCGACCCCAGCGCGGTGGAGAGGGGAGCGGCCGCCATAAAGATCGCCGTGACCTGTGCGCGTTTCGCTGCCGGAAACCAGTAGCTGAGATAGAGAATGATGCCTGGGAAGAACCCGGCCTCGGCGACACCGAGCAGGAAGCGCAGGGTGTAGAAGCTGGTGGTGCCCTGGACAAACGCCATGCAGCCTGACACCAAACCCCAGCTGATCATCACGCGGGCGATCCAGATGCGTGCGCCCACCTTATGCAGTATTAAATTTGAGGGCACTTCGAAGAGAAAATAGCCAAGGAAAAAGATCCCGGCACCCAGACCAAATACGGTAGGGGAGAAACCTAAATCCTGATTCATGGTTAATGCCGCAAAACCAATGTTTACGCGATCGAGAAATGCGATGAAGTAGAGCAGCATGATGAAAGGGACAATGCGCAACGTCACTTTACGCATCACCCTTTTTTCGAGGTGATTATTCATATTAAAGTGCTCCAGATTGTGTAGGGGTGTGTTATTTTTTTGTAATCGAGTTCAGTATGCAGTTTTGGATCAACAGATCATTAATGTGCGATTATATAAATTATTTGAATAATGCTTTGGCGAGGAAAATGTGGATATAAATCAATTGCGTTGTTTTGTCGCCGTGGGCAAAGAGTTACATTTCGGGCGGGCAGCCCAAAGAATGGAAATGATGCCTGCGTCACTTTCTCGCTTCATTCGATTACTCGAAGAGGACCTCGGGGTCCGGCTTTTAAATCGATCAACACGCAATGTTTCGCTCACTGCTGAGGGTGCCATTTTTTTTGACGAAGCTAACAAAATCATCGATCAGTTTGATGCTCTGGCAATACGCTTTAAAGTTGGATTAAAAGATGAGCGTCGGACGTTAAGAATTGGTGCGATTGACAGTGCCGCGCGCGGATTAGTCCCGGCGCTATTGAACCGGTTTGTTCCGACGCATCCCAATACCGATATTCATATCATTGAAGATAAAACCATCAACCTGCTGCCTAAATTAAAATCGGGCTGGCTGGATATGATTTTTTTTCGCGCGCCGCAAATCATCGATGCATCCATTTCCGTGCGTTTTATTACGCGCGAAAGTTGCGTACTGGCGGTCCCGGCGAATCATCCGCTGGCCGATCGTAGCGCTGTATCATTAGATGATTTCAAGCATGAAGCCATGATCATCCCGGAAAGACGCACCCGGCCACATAGCCATGATCTGACCATGAGCATCTATAAATTGGCGGGACTGACGCCGATGATTGCGCAATTTGCTGAGGAAAAACAGACCATTTTAAGTCTGGTGGCTGCCGGTCTTGGACTGGCGGTGGTGCCTGCGTCTTACCGCAACATGAACAGCGAAAATGTGGCCTATATTGACCTGCAATTAGATGAAAATATTAAAGGTCTGCCGTTGAGCATTGCCTGGCAGAAAGGCAATGAAGATGAGTATTTAAGGGATATGCTGAAGTTGCTGACCGATAATAAGCGGGAACTCACCGAGAAACTATGATGTTTTGCGGGCGCAGACGGGCAGCCGCCTGTCTGCAAAGATATTGATGTGATGAGAATCAATCTTATTTAATCCCCTTTTCATTCAGTACCACTCCCGATCATAATTTGAATGCGATCACACTTCTGACTATTTCCTCTGCGCGTAATTGTTTCTTAATCGTGTGATTAAGTTTGTCTCGCTGTAAAAATAAATAATTATCACCTGATTTAAGTGATCCAGGTCAATCAAAATGCTCTCAGGTGATGGCTTTTGGATTATGTGAATTATTTATATAACCAAGGCGCAATGATTGCATAAGTTTAATTCATTATAGTTTTTCCAGCACAACCTAAAGAACAGTCCGTAACCTACTTTACGATAATATTTATAAGGCTGGAAAATATGAGTAATGATATTGAACATCTCACGTTGAGGAAAATAACGTGGCGTATCGTCCCTTTTGTAATGTTTGCCTACTTCATTGCCTTTTTTGATCGAATAAATATTGGTTTTGCGGCATTAACCATGAATCAGGATTTGGGCTTTTCTTCTTCGGTTTTTGGTCTGGGTGCCGGGTTATTTTTTGTGGGGTATTTTATTACCGATGTTCCTTCAAATGTTATTTTGCAAAAGGTTGGCCCGCGTATCTGGCTGGCCCGCATTATGATTAGCTGGGGTGTGATTGCCGCCTGCATGATGTTTGTGACAAGTGCCAGCGGATTCTATTTATTACGTTTCCTGTTGGGGGTGGCGGAAGCCGGATTTTTCTCCGGTATCATCCTGTATCTGAGCACTTGGTTCCCGATAAAACGTCGTGCGCAGGTCATTGCCTTTTTTATGGCGGCAGCACCGATCTCCGCCATGCTTGGCTCGCCGCTGGCGGCCAGTATTCTCAGCATGCACGGTGCGCTGGGCCTGAAAGGCTGGCAGTTAATGTTTTTGCTGGACGCGATTGCCGCCATCCTGCTCGGTATTTTTACCTTCTTTTATCTGAATGATCGGCCGGAAAAAAATAACTGGCTGGATAAGCGCGAGACCGCATGGTTAATCACCACCCTCGAACAGGAAGGCAAGAATAAAGCGCCGGGAGAAAAAACCAGCCTGTGGAAAGGGCTGTCCGATATTCGTGTGTTGACGCTGGCTATCGTTTATTTCGGCACTTCGGCGGGGCTGTATTCTCTCAACATCTGGTCCCCGCAATTTCTTAAATCCTTTGGCCTGACCACGCTGCAAACCGGTTTTATCAATGCGCTGCCCGCCGCGTTGTCGATTATTGCGATGATCAGCTGGGCGAAACACTCAGACAAAACTCATGAACGCACCTGGCATGTGGTGTCAGCCTGTTTACTGGCATGCGTCGGTTTCATTCTGGCCGGTTCGGTGCACAGCTTAACGTTGGCGGTGGTGGCTCTGGTTATGGCCAGCGTCGGTATCTCGTCCTGTAAACCGCCGCTGTGGAGCATTCCTTCGCTATTTCTGAAAGGCCCGGCAGCCGCAGCCGGACTGGCAGCGATCAATTCAATTGGCAACCTTGGTGGTTTTGCCGGGCCAGCGATTATTGGCTGGCTGAAAGAAACCACTGGCAGCTTTTCGCTTGCGATGTATTGCGTGGCGGGAATGTTGCTGCTGTCGGCCATCCTGACCCTTTCTTTGCAAATTAACCGCAAACGGGAAGCGGTGAACAATTCCCTTGCCTGAATTCTTGTCGGAGAACCCTTGTGAGCACATTAAATGCTGTTGAAAACCTGACGGACATCATGACCCGATTCACGGGCTACGTCGGTAAACGTCTGCCTACGGACGTGATGAAAAAACTGGAAGCGCTGCGTGAGCAGGAGACGGCCCCTTTAGCCTGCGCCGTTTATGACTCGATGTTTGAAAACCAGAAACGTGCAGATGAACTGGACCGCCCGTCCTGCCAGGACACCGGCGTGATTCAATACTTTATTACGGCGGGTGCGCGTTTTCCTTACCTCGGTGAACTTGAGGAGGTGCTGCGGAGCGCCACTTTGGCCGCGACACGGAAGGCACCTTTGCGTCATAACGCGGTGGAAACCTTTGTCGAAAAGAATACCGGGACCAATACCGGTTCGCGCGTGCCCTGGCTGGACTGGGAAATCATTCCAGAGGACGACGGCTGCACCATTGAAGTGTATATGGCAGGGGGTGGTTGCTCGTTACCCGGCGCGGCTAAAGTGCTGATGCCCGGTCAGGGCTATGAAGGGGTGAACCAGTTCGTGTTTGACGTCATCACCTCCTACGGCATCAATGCCTGTCCGCCGCTGCTGGTGGGTGTAGGGGTGTCCACCTCGGTAGAGACCGCAGCACGGCTGTCGAAAAAAGCCATCCTGCGCCCGGTCGACTCATGCCATCCCAATGCTGATGCGGCAAAAATGGAAAGGTTGCTGGAAGCGGGCCTGAACCAGGTCGGACTGGGACCTCAGGGGCTGGGCGGCAATGCGTCGGTGATGGGCGTCAATATTGAATCCTCGGCGCGCCATCCTTCCACCATCGGTGTCGCGGTATCGACCGGCTGCTGGGCGCATCGACGTGGAGCCATCCGTTTCTCTGCTGATTTGTCGTATGAAATTCTGTCTCACAAGGGGGCGGTACTGTGAAAAAAATTCTGACAACACCGATTAAAGACGAAGATTTACTGGCATTAAAACCCGGCGAGGTGGTTTACCTGACCGGGACGCTGGTGACCTGCCGCGATGTGGCGCACCGTCGTTTGATTGAACTGGGCCGTGAACTTCCGGTGGATCTGCGTGGCCTCGCCATCTTCCATGCTGGGCCGATCGTCGTCGAACAAGGGGACAACCAGTTCCAGATGATCTCAATTGGCCCGACGACCAGTATGCGTATGGAAAAATTCGAAAAAGAATTTATTGAGAAAACCGGTGTGAAGCTGATCGTCGGCAAAGGCGGCATGGGGCCCAATACCGAGCAGGGATGCCGTGAGCATAAAGCGGTACATGCGATATTCCCCGGCGGTTGTGCGGTGTTGGCGGCCACCTGCGTAGAAGAAATTGAGGATGCGCAGTGGCGGGATTTAGGTATGCCAGAGACGTTATGGGTATGCCGGGTGAAAGAATTTGGCCCACTGATCATTTCAATTGATACGGAAGGCAACAACCTGATCGAAGGTAATAAGCAGGTTTATAATGAGCGGAAATTGCCCATTATTGAAGAGATTAACCAGCAGGTTAAATTTATTAAATAGCCTGATGGCTGAGGGTTTATATGAAACTGTTGAGTTTTATTCATCCCAATAGTGGAAAAAGAACGTGGGGATATCATCAGAATGATCAAGTTTATGATTTGGGTCGTCATTGCCCGGATTTAAAAACCGCCTTGATGAGTAATTTTCTGCACGATATGCACCCCGTTGATGGGCAATTTCCGGCGTTTCCCTTGGCTGAAATCACCTTTCTGCCGGTGATCGACAACCCGGGTAAAATATTCTGTGTGGGTATGAACTATCAGGATAAACGTATTGAGTTTGAACAAACCATTGATGCTCCGACGTTGTTCGTGCGTTTTCCAGATTCGCTGACAGCCCACAGTACCGAGTTGTGCAAGCCGGAGAGCAGCGATGAATTTGATTATGAAGGTGAGTTAGCGGTCATAATTGGCAAGCATGCCAGTAATGTGAGCCGAAACAACGCGCTGGAGTATGTGGCTGGCTACAGCTGCTTTATGGATGGTTCGGTGCGTGATATGCAGTACACCTGGTTCACCTCGGGGAAAAACTGGCAGAGAACCGGGGCATTTGGCCCTTGGATGGTGACCAGCGATGAAATTGCAAATCCTCAGACGCTGTCTATCAATACCTGGCTGAACGGGCAACGGGTGCAACACGACTCAACGCAAAATATGGTGCGTTCTGTGGCAGAGCTTATTGCTTATATCTCTCGTTTCAGCCCTCTTAATCCAGGGGATGTGATTATTACGGGATCGCCGGGCGGTGTGGGTAAGAAACGCAACCCACCGTTATTTATGCAAGAGGGTGATACGATCGAAGTTGAAATCAGCGGGATAGGGCGTTTATCGAATCGAGTAGCGGGTTTGAGGGCGATTCAGTCACTTAATTCGTAGTCATAGACAATATAAACACCACGACGAACTCACGTTAACCCAAGCTGTGTGAGTTCGTCGCTATCATGGTGCAGGCATTCGTGTGTAGTGCCTTACCCTATCAGTTCTCAGGCGACCAACGTCAACGCATCTGCATCGCACGGGCGCTGGCCGTACAGCCCCAGGTGATCATTGCTGATGAATCTGTCTCGGCGCTGGATCAGACCGCCAGCCGATACCGCGCTCAGCAATCATCATTCACAGGCATGACCTGGCAGATATACCGTTGCTTGAAACTTTTCTTCTCTGGTCAGCGGCATTGTTTCATTTTTCTTTGCCATGAAGAAATATTTGCTTGTCACTGAAGGTTTAGGAAAAGCCTTATTATCCGTGAGTTGTGCTTAACTGATTTTATTTGGCGGCGTGGTAGGTGATCCTATTTTTTCCATGTCTTTTTGAGTCGTATAATGCGCAGTCGGCAGCTGATAATGCCGATGATGTAGTTTGTTGCTCCTTTTTCACGGCAACACCGAAACTAAATGTGACAGGATGATTATCAATTGAAATAGCCGAAAGCGCGTGTTTTATTTCCTCAATGCACTCCTTTGATTGACCATCACCTGTCAGGATGATGGAGAACTCTTCTCCACCGGAACGCGCGATAAACGTTTTATCATTAATGAAATGGCGGAGTATATTTCCAGTCTGTTTGAGCACGCTGTCACCGACTTCATGCCCGTATGTATCATTTATCTTTTTAAAATCATCGATATCCATGATGCAAAACATGCCTGCAATCTGTTCGGTATCACGTAATTTCATATTCATATGCCGTCGGTTAGGAAGACGGGTAAGCTCATCTGTTAGCGACAAGCCTACCGCTGATCTGTACCGTTCATTGACAAAGTAGATAAATCTATTAAATGAGTGAATAAACAATAAGATGGCGGGTGCGTAGAGTACCGCTGCGATGAGAGATGTCATGTCGCGATCTATGACTTTCAGGCCTCCTGCGGTAGACGCCAGTGTAGAATTGAGGAGGAGGAAAAGCCCTATTCTGAATGTGGCCAGATGCCTGTCTTGCGAGAGAATATTGAATGACTTCCTGATAAACCAGGTGAGCAAAAAAACCGTTAGGAAGTTAATTATAAAGTAAATGTTGACATTCAATGTGCCGGTTTTGAGTTTTGCTGCTGCAATTATCACCAGCACTAAGGTGAATGCATAGGAAATTATCATCCTGTACAGAAGACCTTTTGGACTACCGACTTCATGAATTAATTTGCTGTGTAATCTGAAGGGCATTTATGTTACCTGTGCTAAGCCATCACGCCTTTAACTTATAACATTAAATGTGTTTGATAAAGCTATAGATGTGAATAGCCTGATAAGAGATTTTTGTTTTTTCAAAACCACTTAAGGCGAGTAAGATAAATAATGCAGAGGTAGCTCAGGTGATAAGAACATCCAATATAATGTGACTTATAACCGGATGGCGATGGCAGGGTCGCGATTGGCTTCAGAGACAGGGGTTTTGGGCCGTCACGCTCGGGATAAACGTCCTGGTTAAACGTCAGGGGGCAGAATGAGCCGCTGGGGGTGTTTCTTTCTATCTGGAACTGATGCCTTGCAGACATCATGGATGCCAGTAGTAAAATCCGCCCGTATTCCCTCCTGATGTTCAAAACCAGAAGAAGAGAAGATTACTCATTACCTTATGCGTTATTTTTATATCATCACTTCCCGTCTGATTCCCACATTTTAACAAACCATTCTCATTCTTTTCATTTTACTTTACACAGGTGGATTTTGATAATTTCCCCATGATTTAACATGGAAGCGGAAATAATGAGTCAGTCCATCCTGGTGGCAACCCCCGACGACGCGGAAGAGGTTTTTGCATTATTACAACGCGCTTATGCCTCACTGGTGGCACTGGATGTCCATTTCACCATTTCCAGGGGCAATGTCGATCAGGTGCGGCGCACCATTGAGCAGGAAACGGTGCTGGTGCTGCGCAAGTGGAAACGGGCCGTGGCGACGCTGACCGTGCGTTTCCCGTGGCAACAGGATGACAATGCCCCTTCATCACTGCCCTTTATTCATTGGTTTGCCGTCGACCCGGATTTTAAGGGCCAGGGCTATGGACGGGAAATAATTAACTGGGCCGAAGAAATATTGCTGAAAGAGACATTAAAAGCACCGGGTGTTTATTTGGCGACCGCAACAAAACATCCCTGGTTGAGCGATCTCTATCTGCGTCGCGGCTATCAACCTTTTTATCATCGCACCAATCCATTAGGTGAAGCATTGGTTTTTCTGAAAAAGGAATTTAATACCGGTGCCGCAACCTCACATTAAAAAACACCTGCAACCATGAAGGGTAATATGAAAGCGAATGCCTTGACTCTCGCGCTGGGTCTCTCTTGCCTGCTGGGAAGTGCATCCCATACTTTTGCCGCCGAGCAACCGCGTAGCGGCGGCAGTTTGACTTATGGGGTTGAAACCGAGCCCGTACCGTTCAATCCCCAGCTCAATGGCCAGTCGAAAGCAGAAGTAGTGCTGCGTAACGTCTGGGAATCGTTGTTGGCGCGTCGTAATGATGGCAGCTTTGTGCCCTGGCTGGCGGAAAGTTATGAGGCCAGCCCGGACGGTAAAAGCTACCGTTTTAACCTGCGGCGTGACGTGACGTTCTCAAACGGCGAAAAGCTTGATGCCAGTGCGGTGGCGGAGAACTTCCGGCATTTGCAGGACGCGGCCTATTGTGCCGGTAGTAGCCTGTGCGCTATCGGCGCACGTATCGCCACCATCAGCACCCCGGACGATCATACGGTCGCTATCACCCTGAAGCAGGGTTATTCACCGTTCCTCGCCTTCGCCGCTAAGTTACAAATCCTCGCTCCGGCCAGTTGGCACTCATCGCAGCTCAAAGCGGGCGGCAAGGAAATCGCCGGGACCGGTCCCTTTATTCTGGAAAGCTACGAGAAAGGCCAACAGGTTACCTTCGTCAGAAATCCCCACTACAACTGGGCACCCGCCACCGCGAACCATCAGGGAGCGGCGTATCTCGACCGTGTCACCTACCGATTCTTGCCGGAATCGTCAGTGCGTACCGGGGCATTGCTGTCCGGCCAGGTGGATGTGATTGAAGGGATCTCCGGTAACGATGCCGGTGAGTTTAAAGACAGCAGTGATTTCACCTACCAGCACGCATTAAATACCGGCACGCCGTATTCACTGTTCCTTAACGTGGAGTATGGACCGACGCAAGATGTGAAGGTGCGTCAGGCACTGTTACAGGGTCTGGATATCGATCCGACCCTCAAATCGGTGTATCGCGGTGAGCGCACCCGCGCCTGGGGCATCACCTCACCGATTGATCCGCTCTACAACAACGATCTGGAAGAAAAATATGGCAACAATCCGGCGGCTGCCAACGCCTTGCTCGATGACGCGGGCTGGAAAACGCGCGATGCCGACGGTTTCCGCACCAAAGACGGCCAGCGTCTGAGTATTGAGGTGATCCAGGCGCAGGCGACGGTGCGTGACCAGCGTGATGTGTTGTTGCAGGCCATTCAGGCACAGGCCCGCCAGCGTCTGGGCGTGGAGTTGAAGCTGCGTTATGTCGATTCCGGCACTTACGTTGAGGTGCGCAATACCGGCAAGTTTGGCTCGATTGCCAACTCCAACACGGAGACCGATGGCATCGATATCGAAAACCACTACCGCCCGGTAAAAGCCGGTGGGCCGATTAACTACAGCCGCGTCAACAGCCCGGAAATCAACGGCTGGCTCGACCAGGCTGCTGCCACGCTGGATATCAATCAGCGCCGTAAATTCTACAGCCAGCTCCAGCAATATGCTCTGCCGCAGCAGGCGTTGGCGGTGCCGTTGTATGAACCGGAAGACCAGATTGCGGCGGCCAGTTATGTGCACGGTGTCGGGTTCCGCAGTTTTAAACAGATGCCGGAAAACGTCTACGACGTCTGGCTGAGCGAACACTAATACGTGGAGGCGAGGATGAGTCTGGAGAGCATCATTACCCGTAACCCCAGAACACCAGGGCCAGTTTTGTGGCGCAGTGAACTGGCGCGCCGCATCGTTGCGCGCCTGCTCGGTGGCGTGCTGGTGCTGTGGGCGGCTGTTACCCTGGCGTTTCTTGGGGTGCATCTGGCTCCGGGCGACATTGTCAGCCTGCTGATTGGGGAGCAGATCCGCACACCGGCGATAGAGGCGGCGATCCGCGCTGAATGGGGGCTGAACGAACCGCTGTGGTGGCAGTATCTGCATTATCTGTGGCGAGTGCTGCACGGCGATTTCGGACGTTCTTACATCCTCAACACCGAGGTAAGCCAACTGCTGGCGACGCAGTTGTGGCCCACCCTGAAACTCACCCTTGCGGCGCTGCTGGTCAGTGCCGTATTTGCCGTAACGATCGCGGTGACCACGGCGCATCGGCGCTGGGGCCGCCGGATCGCCAATGGTCTGGAACTGTTGCTGGCCTCCACGCCCTCGTTCTGGATGGGGATCGTCCTGCTGTTTATCTTCAGCTTTACGCTGCGCTGGTTTCCGGTGGCGGGCGACCGTCATCTCTCCTCGCTGGTGCTCCCGGCATTGTCGCTCGGCCTCGCCCAAGGGGCAGTCATCGCGCAGGTGCTGCGCCGTGAACTGGAACGCGCGCTGGAGTCCCCGTTTACCCTGACACTTCGCGCCTGGGGCGTGGGTGAAACCACGATTCGGCTGCGGCATGCGTTGCGCCACGCCGCCCTGCCTGCGGTGACCTTAACCGGCTGGCTGGTGGGAGGGCTGTTGAGTGGGGCGGTGATCACTGAACAGGTGTTTGGTCGTCCCGGACTCGGCAAGCTGACGGTGGATGCAGTGCTGGCGAAGGATCTGCCGGTGGTGCTGGCGGTTGCCATCCTCTCGGCGCTGATTTACGTGGTGATGAGCACGCTGGTGGACATTCTGGCGCTGTGGATTGATCCGCGTTTGCGTGGGGAGAGCAAATAATGCAAGCCATCCTGCAACGCTTTCCTGCCGCGCTGCCTGCCACGGTAGGGATCGCGATCCTCTATCTGCTGCTGGTGGCATTGGCAGTTGTGGCACCGCACTGGCTGACGTCCAGTGACCCGCTGCTGGCCGATCCGGTTAATGCGCAGTTACCGCCCTCGGCCCAGCACTGGCTGGGCACCGATCAACTGGGGCGCGATCTGCTGACTCGGGTGATCTACGGCAGCCGTTATTCGTTGCTGATCAGCGTCGCGGCGATGGCGCTGGCGGTGCTGTTCGGCACGCTGCTGGGCTTAACCGCCGCGCTGGCGCGCGGTGTGCTGGACGAGCTGTTGAGCCGTGCGGTTGACGTCATCTCAGCCTTTCCCGATCTGTTGTTGGCGCTGATGCTGATTGCGTTTACCGGCCCCGGGACCAACAACCTGATTATTGCGCTCGGCGTGGCCTCGGTACCGCGCTTTGCCCGCGTGGTGCGCGCGCAGACCTACCGCGTGATGACCTCCGGCTATGTGGAACAGGCGCGCACCTTTGGTTTGTCGCGCTTTACGCTGATCGTTCGTCATATCCTGCCGCATGCCATCGCGCAGGTGCCTGCGCTGGCAACGCTGGGGCTGGGGACGGCGATTATTGGTACGGCGGGATTGAGTTTCCTTGGCATGGGGCCGCAGCCGCCGACGGCGGAGTGGGGCCTGATGTTGGCAGAAGGACGGAACTACCTGCGTAACGCCTGGTGGATCGCGGTCTGGCCGGGGGTGTTTATTACCCTGACGGTGATTGCCGTGAATACGCTGGGCCGCTACTGGCAGGCACGTTTTGAAGGGAGAACCTCATGAGCCAGCCAGTGATTGATATCCGTAATCTTTCCATTCGCTTTGGTCCCCAGCAGGTGGTTAAAAATCTCAGCTTGCAGGTATGGCCGGGCGAATCCGTGGCGTTGGTGGGCGAGTCCGGCTCGGGAAAAACCCTCACCGCCCGGAGCCTGCTTGGCTTGCTACCGGAAGGGGCGCAACTCAGCGCCGACCAGTTTGTCATCGACGGACGCGACATGCTGAACGCCAGCCGCCATGACTGGCGCGCCCTGCGTGGCCGCCGTATCGGTTACGTGTTGCAGGATGCACTGGTTTCTCTCGATCCGCTACGCCGCATTGGTCAGCAGTTGGCGGATGCCCTGACCGCCGCCGGTTATCGTGGCCCGGCGACGTTGCAACAGAAAAGCCT
Organism: Pantoea sp. At-9b; assembly: GCF_000175935.2. Lineage (NCBI taxonomy): Bacteria > Pseudomonadati > Pseudomonadota > Gammaproteobacteria > Enterobacterales > Erwiniaceae > Pantoea > Pantoea sp. At-9b. Next base: position 177,853 of record NC_014840.1, on the reverse strand, counting down.
TGAACTGCTGCGTGCGGCGGGGATCGCGGATGCGGAAAGTCGCCTCGCGCGTTATCCCCATCAACTTTCCGGTGGTCAGCGCCAGCGTGCGTTGATAGCCAGTGCGCTGGCGGGCAGTCCGGCATTGTTGATCGCCGATGAACCCACCACCGCGCTGGACATGACGGTGCAACGTCAGATTCTCCAGCTTCTCGCCGCACGGCGGCGTGAAGGGCATGGCCTGCTGCTGATCAGTCACGATCTGGCGGTGGTTGCCGAGCTGGCAGACCGAGTGCTGGTGATGCGCGATGGTGAAGTGGTGGAGCAGGGCGAGAGTGGCCCACTGCTGCATCGTCCTCGTCATGCCTGGACGCAACGCCTGCTGCGTGCGGTGCCCACGCCCGCCACGCGTGGTTTACGCCTCAGTGCGGCCGAACCAACACCATTGCCCGCGCGCCCTCAGCCGGGAGCCGCGCCGTTACTGGAAGCCATCGGCCTGCATAAAACCTATGGTGATCGTCAGGTGCTGAAAGACATCAGCTTCCGTCTGCACGCCGGGGAAACCCTTGGCGTGGTGGGCGAGTCCGGTTCCGGCAAAACTTCATTGGTCAAAGTGGTCATGGGACTGACTGAGCCAGATAGCGGCACGCTGCTGCTGGAAGGCAGTCGCTGGCAGCACATCAGCGAAAAAGCCCGCCGCGCGCGCCGCGCCCGTCTGCAATTCATTGCGCAGGACCCGTTCAGTTCCTTCGATCCGCGTTACACGGTGGAAAAAATCATCGGCGAAAGCCTCGACAGCGTGGGGATTTATGGCGATGCCCGTCGCCAGCGCGTGCGTCAGTTGCTCGATGAAGTGCAGCTTGGCGAACGCTTCCTGCAACGTTATCCGCAGCAGTTATCCGGTGGTCAGCGGCAGCGGGTGGCGATCGCCCGCGCTTTTGCGCCAAACCCGGCGCTGCTGGTGGCGGATGAGCCGGTCAGCGCCCTTGATGTGTCGGTACAGGCGCAGGTGCTCGATCTGCTGGCAGAAATGCAGGCCGAACACGGCACGGCACTGCTGTTTATTTCGCATGACCTGGGGGTGATCCAGCATCTGGCCGACCGGGTGCTGGTGATGCAGGACGGGCAGGTGGTGGAAAGCGGGGAGATCCGCGAAGTCTTTGCCACGCCGCAGCATCCCTGGACGCAAAAACTATTACAGGCGTTGCCGGTGCTGCCGGACTGGCAGCCTGCAATCACATATTAAGGAGCATTGTATGAGTCAGACACAACGCCAGCTGCGGCTGGGGGCCATTATTCAGGGCGCGTCCGGCAACATGTCGGCCTGGCGTCATCCGGATGCGGTGCCGGATGCCAGCATCAACGTGGACTATGTGCTGGATCTGGCACGCAAAGCCGAACAGGCGAAAATTGATTTTCTGTTCGTCGCCGATGGTTTGTATATCACGCCCCAGTCGATACCCCATTTTCTCAATCGTTTTGAACCCATTACCCTGTTGTCCGCGCTGTCGCTGGTGACAAAGAAAATTGGCCTGGTCGCGACACTCTCCACCTCCTACAGCGAGCCTTTTACCGTCGCGCGTCAGTTTGCCAGTCTTGATCATCTGAGTGGTGGCCGTGTCGGCTGGAACGTGGTCACCTCACCCCTGGCAGGCTCGGCGAGGAACTTCTCGCGTGCCACTCATCCCGAACATGATGAACGATATCGTGTCGCCAGCGAATATTTGCAGGTGGTCAAAGGCCTGTGGGATTCGTGGGAAGAGGATGCGTTTGTCAGGGATAAAAGCAGTGGACAGTTTTTCGATCCTGACAAACTGCACACCCTTAACCACAAAGGCACCTATTTCTCCGTGCAGGGACCGCTCAACGTCGGTCGTTCACCGCAGGGCAGGCCGATTGTGTTCCAGGCTGGAGCCTCAGAAGCCGGTAAAGCGTTTGCCGCAGAAGCCGCCGATGCCATCTATACGCGCCAGGAAACGCTGGAGCAGGCGCGTGAGTTCCGCGCAGACGTGCGCCGCCGTCTGGTGGCGCAGGGGCGAGATGCCGACGATATTCGCGTCTTCCAGGGGATCAGCGTCATCATCGGCGCGACCGCAGAGGACGCTGAGCAACGTTACCAGCAAACCGCCGAGCTGGTGACCATCGATAAAGCGCTGGCGTATCTTGGCCGCTACTTTGAACATCACGACTTTAGCCAGTACCCGCTGGATGAACCTTTCCCGCAGATCGGCGATCTCGGCGAGAACAGTTTCCGCAGCACCACCGACACCATTAAACGTAATGCCCAGGCTCGTGGTCTGACGCTGCGCCAGGTGGCGCTGGAAGAAGCCACTCCGCGTCCCAGTTTCCTCGGCACCGCACAACAGGTAGCGGAGGGGTTGGCGCAGTGGTTCCTCGCCGGAGCGACCGATGGATTTATCGTGCGTGGCGGCACGCCAACCGCCTTTGATGACTTCGTTGAACAGGTCATTCCGCTGCTGCAACAGCGCGGGATTTATCGCACCGAATACGAAGGGACGACGCTACGCGAAAACCTCGGGCTAACCGCGCCGGAGAACCAATTTGCCCGGCAGCGCCGTCAGCAGGTGGCCTGATATGAGCGATATCACCCACTGGCAGCAGGCGCTGGCAAGCAGCCTTGAACACCACAGCGCACAGTACATTGCCATCGCCAAAACCATCTTTCAGCGCCCGGAAACCGGCAACAATGAATACTTCGCCAGCGAACAGTTGACCGGGTTGTTGCAGGCGCAGGGGTTCCGGGTGACGCGTAATGTTGCCGGGCATGAAACCGCCTTTTACGCGGAGAAAAGTAGCGACAAACCGGGGCCGACCATCGCTTTTCTGGCGGAATACGATGCGCTGATCGGGATTGGTCATGCCTGCGGCCACAACCTGATTGGCACCACCAGCGTGGCGGCGGCCATCACCCTGGCACAGGTGCTGGCGGAAACCGGCGGGCGGGTAGTGGTACTGGGCACGCCTGCGGAAGAAGGCGGTCTGGCGGGACAGGGCGGTCCGAAAGGCAATGTGAAAAAACGTTTCGTTGAGGCGGGATTACTGACAGGGATTGATGCGGCGCTGATGGTGCACCCCGCCGGGAAAACACGCCTTACTGAAGCCACGCTGGCGAATAATCACCTCTATTTTCACTTCTACGGTAAGCCGTCGCACGCCGCCAGTGCGCCGCATGAAGGGATTAACGCGCTCGATGCGTTGGTGTTGCTGTACAACGGCATCAGCGTACTGCGCCAGCAACTACCGGATGGCGTGCGTGTGCACGGCATTATCACCAACGGCGGCCAGGCACCGAATGTGATCCCGGAATATGCCTCAGCGCATTACTACATCCGTGCCGACAGCCGCGAGCAGTTGGAGTTGCTGGAGCCGCGCCTGCGCGCGATTGCCAAAGGCGTTGCGCTGGCTACCGGCACCCGGGTTGAGATCGATCATCAGGTTGGTCCGCGCGATTTTCGCCTGAATCCGGCGCTGGATGCGCTGCTGCTGGAAGAACTCACCGCTGCGGGTGAACAGGTCGATCTGTCGCCACAAAAGAACAAAGTCTCGACGGATGCCGGGGATATCAGCCACGCGGTGCCGACCGCACATCCCTGGCTGAAGATCGGTCCCGACGATCTGATTTTCCACACCGTGCCCTTTCGTGAAGCCGCTAACTCGGAACGGGGTTATCAGGCGTTGCTGATCGGTGCGCGGGTACTGGCTCGCACCGGCCTGCGTCTGTTGACCGATGCCGGGGCCTTGCAAGCCATCAAAGCTGATTTTACGCGGCCATAAGGAGAACACCGTGTCGCAACCCTATCGCAGAAAACTCAAGACGCTGGTGGGTGCCAGCAGCGTCATTTCGGCAGGCAATGACAGCCAGCCGGGGCTGGGCATCGCGCGCGCCATTGAACTGGCAAAAATTGCAGAGCGCGAGAAGATCACCGGGTTATTTACCGCTGATTTATTACAGGCCGATCCTGCCGGACTGGCTGGCACCACCGGCAGCCAGGATCCGCTGATGGTGCTCGCGGCACTGAGTCAGGCCACGTCACAGATTGGTTTGATCGCCACCGTCAGCACCAGTTGGTTGCATCCTTACCATTTGGCACGCCAGGTGGGTACGCTCGATCACCTGAGCGGCGGGCGTGCAGGCTGGAATGCGGTAACCTCTTCCGTTGGTGAGGAGAATTTTGGCGACAGCCCGCTGCCGCCACCGCAGGAACGCTATGCGCGTGCCACGGAGTTTATCGAGGTGATGAATGCGCTTTATGACGCGAACGAACGCGAAGCGGCACAGCGCACCGCCAGTGGCGGGATACGCATTGATCCTGCCAGGCTGCACCCGATCAACTATCGGGGCGACTATTTCCAGGTTGCGGGACCACTGAATGTACCGCCTTCACCGCAACGTCGCCCGGTGCAGTTCCAGGCCGGACAATCGGAGGCAGGTGTCACGCTGGGGGCGCGCTACGCCGAGGTGATCTACACCTCACAACCCAGCTTTGAAGCGGCACAGGCGTTTGTGGCGGACGTACACCAGCGTGCGCGGCGTTTCGGACGTGAGCATCATCCACCGCTGATCATGAACTCATTCCATTCGATTATTGGAGACAGCGACGCGGATGTGGCGCGTCGTCTGCGAGAAAAACATGAACGCATCGACTATGAGCAGGGCCGGTTGCGCGTGGCGGATATGCTCGGCGGCGAGGTGGATTTGCACGATCAACCGCTGGATCGTCCCTTGCCTGCCGCGTTGATCCCACAAGTGGCGCAGGTACAGCGCCGTCAGGGCCGCGCCGCGATTTTCCGCCAGTATGCGCTGGAAGGAATGACCTTGCGTGAGCTGATTATTAAAGCAGAAGAGACCGGGCATTGGTTTGTTGCCGGGACGCCTGCCACGCTGGCGGATGCCATTGAACAACGTTATCAGGCCGGGGTGCTGGATGTGATTTCCCTGCATGGGCTGGGACAACCGGATCAGCAGGATTTATTACTGAACGGCTTGTTACCGGAACTGCGTCGCAGGAAGCTACTGGACACGGATTATCAGGGCGATGATTTCCGCAGCAGCCTTGAACTGGCTCCGTTGCGACAAACAGCGGTATAAAAAAATGCCCGGCAGTGCTGTAATGCCCCCGATCTCGATGGTCGGGGGCCTCTCTTTTTGCAAGAAAATCAGCGAAATACCAACTCAATATCAATTCCTCACCCGCTGCCAGTGCCCTGTGTTGAGTCACTATAATGGATAAATCGGGTACGTTTGCGCGGAGGGCTGACAGGAAAAACGTGTATAAAAAGTGATGAAAACTATACATGTTTTAGGGGTCATATATATTTTTCTCGATTATTTATACACGTAAAAATTTACAGATATAAAAAAGATTGGAATCTATATATGTCAGAAATTTTTACCCAATTACCCCTTGCAGATAATGAGCAGTGGGAAACGCGGGCTGTACTCCAAAATACCGCTGAAGCCCATCGTTTGTGATGCATTGGTTAAAAAATAGGTTTTGAATCAAACAGAAAATCGGCAGGGCTAACGACATAAGAAAACGGCTTCCTGATATGGAAGCCGTTATTAAGGACCGATCAATCGCTCTTTAAACTATCAGTATTGCGGCACCGCGGCACCGCCGTCTGATTACCGGAACGACACACCCAGTCTGACCTGACCGTAGTAGCCGCCGGATTCTCCGCCGTGCAGTGCATCAGACCAGCCTGCCTGCACACCCAACGTCACGTTCTGACGGATATGTGCATCCACACCACCGTTGATCCCGACGCCAGTGCCTGACAGGTTGCTGCGGAATGACGCTTCTGAATCCGCCACGCCCGGTACTGATGCCGTTACCCCGCTATGACCACCGTAGCTTTGCGTTAACGATGGGGTTACCCACCAGCTTAACTTCGCCTTGGTATCCTCCGACGTACCCACCTTCAGTCCGGCGCGCACCGACTGACGGTGAGTATCGGACCAGTTGAGTGAGGCCGCGCCATCCTGCCCATCATCCAGACTCAGGCCTTGTACCGTGTACTGCAACTGCGGTTCCAGTGACAGACCTGATCCCACGCTGAAGGCCTGCCCGATTTCCGCCGTTGCCAGCCAGCCGGTACCGTTGGTTGACAGGCGTGTGCCGTCGTTCGAATCGGTCGAGATGCTGTGGTGCGTTGCCTGTACCAGGCCGTCAAGATGCAAGCCCGCGTGACTGCGGCCCGACAGGTAGGCACCGCCGGTATAGGCTGTGTCGCGGTCCGTACCCGCTGCATTGCGGCCATGGTCGCGCCAGACGTCACTACGCATCAGACCGGAGGCCGCATAGACACCTGCCCGCCAGTCGGCATTTGCGCCGTCAAGTTGCCAGAGATCACCACCCAGTTGCAGGAAGGTATACGCGCTGTTGCTTTGCGGCACGCTGCCGCCGGTCAGGGTTCCACTGTCAGCATGGTGGGACTGGCCTGCTGCCAGACGTCCCCACATCCGGCTGTCCGGTGCATAATGGAAACGCGTGTCAGCCGAACCTGCCACCAGGCGATCGAAGTCGAGCGACAGCGACGGCAGTGCCGCGTAGCTCCACATACCGTCGCGGTAGTTCGCCTGTTCAGTCACGCCAGTGGACGGTGTGGAACCGCTGTCATCAGGATCCGTGGTGCCGGTATCTGTGTCAGGGGTTTGCGTCAGCTGGGAAGTCAGATACCAGCTCTGATCGGCATTGCGGTAGAGGGTGTAAGAGTACGCACCGGCCACCAACGGTTGATTGAGGGTGAACGCGCCCACATCTGTCGTCGCTCCGTTAATCGCCTCAATCAATGCGATGCCGTTGCCGGTGGTCTGGGCACCCAGCCCGCCGCGGTTCAGCACCAGCAGTCCGGTACTGCCCGTCGCCTGCCCGCCGTCGATCACCAGTTTATCGGTCGGTGAACTGCTGTCACCCGCCACGGTATACATCGTGATGGTGCCGCCATTGCCGACCAGATTGGTCACGGTCAGGGTATAAGGGGTAAATGCCCCTTGCGACGGAACGAAGGTGATGCTGCCGGCGTTAGTCAGGGTATCTACCAGTGAGTCGCCGGTGATGTTCCAGCTACTGCTCTGGTCAATACTCACGTCAGTCGGGTCGATGATACCGGTCAGGGTGGTGCTGTTGACCAGCGACAGGGACGTACCGGACTGTGCCACAATGTTGGTGGTGGCCTGCAGGCCGTCCATGATCAACGAACCGTCATTCAGGTTAACCTGCGACTGGCTAAAGGTGCCACCCAACGTGAGTGCCCCGGAACCGTTCTTGGTCAGTTGCCCGCTGCCGGAGATGGTGGTGTTCAGCGCGACATCGGTGCTGGTGTCATAGGTAGTAACGCCGTCGTTCACGAAGCCGTTGTTTGCGAGCGTCAGAATGCCGCCGTCAGCAATGTTCAGCAGGCCACCCGACGCCACCGTTGTGTCAGTAGCGGTACCACCACTGTTAACCGTTAGCTGGCCGCCGTTGTTGATGACAGAACTGGAGGCGAGGCCGCCGTTAAACACGGTCAGCGTACCACCGGAGTTGACGGTGGTTGAGATGGCGGTGCCCGCGACATCTTGCTCACCGCCTGAGTTCACCACGGTATCAGTGGTGGTGCCACCGAATGTCACCGACTGCAATCCGCCTGAATTCACGGTGGTGCCGGTGGCACTGCCGTTAATGTATTCCCAGCCGCCCTGATTAATGACCGTTCCGGTTGCCGTGCCTCCGGTTTCCACGTTCAGGAAGCCGTTGTTCTCAAGCAGCACATTCTGCGCTTGCCCGCCGCTGATGGAAAAGGCACCGAGCGCGTTGGTACCGGCCAAGGTTGCACTGGTGGTGGTATTCAGCACTGCGCCGGATGCCAGCGTCAAATCGGTGACGACAGCACCATCATTGGCAGACAGCGTGCCTCCGGAGTTCACTTTGGTACCCGACGCAGCGCCGCCGCTCATGACGTTCATGTAACCGTTATTGGTCACGGTGGTCCAGTTCGCACTGCCGCTGTTGTAAACGTATTGTGCACCGCCAGCCGCGACCGTGGTTGAGTTGGCCGTCCCGGAGATGCCCTGCGCGGCACCACTGCCGATCAGCGTATCGGTCGCCGTACCGCCGCTGTAAACATACTGCGCGCCGCCGGAATTCAGCGTGGTTGACGTGGCCTCACCGAAGACCTGCTGAGTACCACCTGACACGGTAGCAGCGACGGCTGATCCTCCGGCGTATACCGTCTGGTAGCCACCTGCATTCACCGTGGCGGAAGTGCTTGATGTACCTGAATTGACATACTCGCTGCCACCCGAATTGATCTGCGTCGAAACTGTCGATCCTGTACCGTAGAGGAACATTCTACCGTCAGCATTAAGGGTGGCGGAGGTCACACTGCCGTAGGTATTCAGCTGGCCGCCCGCATTCACCACCGTGCCAGTTGCTGTACCGCCGCTGACGACGAACTGGTTTCCGCCCTCGACGGTCGTTGCGCTGGCGTTGCCACCGCTTTCTACGAACTGCACACCGCCAGAATTCACGGTGGTAGCCGTGGCGCTGCCATAGACTTCCTGAGTACCCGCAGAATTGACGACAGTGCTGGTGGCAAGGCCCCCGATAATGACGTCTTGCTCGCCATTTTCGTTAATAGTGGTCCCCGTGGCCGTTCCTTCTACCGTCTCCCGTCCACCATTAAGTATTGAAGAGGTGGAGGAGCCTCCGCCGTAGATCGTCAGGTAGCCACCGCTGTTCACGGTGGTGGCGCTGGTACTGCCATCGCTCTGCACATACTGCACACCGCCGGAATTCACGATGGCGGAAGTGGCCGTGCCGTAGACATACTGAGTACCCGTTGAATTGATGGTAGTGCCAATGGCCAGACCACCCGTGTTGACGTCTTGCTCACCATACTGGTTAATGGTGGTGCCCGTTGCCGTCCCCTCTACCGTTTCCAGTCCGCCATTGAGTATTGAAGCGGTAGCGGAGCCACCACTGTAAATGATCTGTCTGCCACCGCTATTCACGGTGGTGCCGTCAGCCGTGCCGCCGCTCATAACGACAGCCAACCCTGCGGAGCCAACGGTGGTATTCGTCGCGTTACCACCGGACAGCACACTGAATATGCCGTTATTCTCCAGCAGCAGGTTATTGGCCTGCCCGCCGCTGACAGAAAATGCGCCGAGGCTATTGTTGCCGTCAAGCGTGGTACTGGTATCCGCCGTCAATGCCCCACCAGCCAGCTGAGAGATAGCCGTGGCGACACCGCCAGCTGTTACCGTTAAGGCACCACCTGAATTCAGCGTTATCCAACCGGCTGAACCACCAGCAATATGCGCTCGCCCGCCGGAATTCACGGTAATATCATAAGCCGAGGCATTCGGCGTCAGTTCGAGAGTGCCGCCACTACTCAGGATGGTCCAGTAAACGTAACCACCCGCTGAGACATATTGTGTTGCCTCATTGTTGACCGTTGTGAACCATGCCTCGGCACCACTGTTGACGTACTGATAAGATCCGCTGTCACTTAACGTCGTCGAATACGCTAAGCCCCCGGAGTAAATCACCTGATTGCCACTGTTGGTCACTGTCGTTAACGTTGCTTCAGCACCGGCACTGATGTACTGCCGGGCATTGCTGGTCACAGTAACATTTTCTGCGTCATCACCATTGTTAAGCGTTTGCGAGACGCCGGCTCCTGAAACAACGGTGCCCATGTAATATGTCGCCCAGACTGGCTGTGATGCGATACCAGCCCCCAGCAGCAGGATTGCGCCTGCCGCCTTCTTTACCGCCAACGGTGGACGTCCACCGCTGCCGGCGCGCTCTGATGCCACTACCCACGCCTGACGCGCAGCGCTCCAGACAATCCTGTAAGCCTTATTCATTTCCCAGTCTCTCTTTGTTTTATTGTATGCAGGTGAACAGGTCACCTTGTGTGTAGTTTTTTAATGCCCATGCAGTTGCGCATGGAGCTGGTCAGTTACGCGACAGACCTGTTTTCCGGTAATCAGGCGGGTGCACTCGAATTGTCGGTCGGTTCCCTTGTGACGGGGACACCAAAAGAAGTCCCGATGGTCGAAGGTCTCCTGCAGGCTGTCCCAACAGCCGCTGCAACCGTGACTGCTGAACACCCGCCAGGGTGTATAAAATTCGGCACCCGGCAGGCTGAATCCGCTGATAAGCACCACCGGTATCTGTGCTGCCCAGGCAAGCCAGGACAGTCCACTGGCCAGGCCGATAAAGAAACTGGCGTGACGGAGCAGGTCCACCCGATCTTGCAGGGGAAGGTTGCCGGTAAAGTCTTCGGCGCCAAAGGGGATGTGATTCCAGACGAAGCCGCGACCGGTGCGGGCCTCACGGTCAATGCACAGTACCCGGTAGCCCAGAGATTTCAGGTGCGCCACCACCTCCGCCCAGCCGTGCCCGTTGTTCCAGAACTTGGCCTGAGAGGTGGACTGGACAGCGATGCAGACATAAGGCTCGGTGATGGTGCGCGGCGCGCTCAGGTTGAGGCGCGGGGGCGCCTCGCGAGGGTCCACGCCGAGAATATGTCCGGCGATGCGGTGGAAACCGGTCTGGCGGAAGTCAATCGGCTGGTGGGTATCGTTGCCGCCAAAGAACAAGCCAACCCGATATGTGGCATACGGGGAACGCTGCACGACGGCGTCCGGGCTGGAGAAGCGTATATCCGGGTACTGGCCTTCCAGCAGGGCAATGATGTTCGGTGCCATTACGCATTCCAGTTGGCACTGGTGTCGCACGCGGAAACGCTCTGCGTAGTGAAACCAGCCGAGCAGGTCGCCGAGCGTGCCGGTGGGGAAAGAAATCAGTACGTCCCGGCCTTTCAATGACAGGGTTTCATCCAGCAAGGGAACCTTTTCATCACCACGCCAGACCTGGATGCGGAAACAGACAAAATACTTCTTTGCCGACGTGACCCAGCCCGCCCCGGACTCACAATGAAACAGGATGTTGTCTGAGTCGTTGTCCAGTATGGCAACACGCCAGCGCCCTGCGGGCAGCAGGATCCGCACGCCATCATTGAAGTCGTAGAAAATGCCCGCGGGTCCCTTGATTGAAGGACGATCGGGAGGAAGGACGAAGGGATAAGGGACTGACTCTGCGGCATTGTCAGATGCAGATGCCGCCAGGCTCACCACCGGGATAATTTCAGTCATGGCTGGCTCCGCTCTGTTTTATTGTTAACAAGCGAACCCGCCACATTAAGCGGTAAATATATCCCCTCACACGCACTCCCGAATGACCTCAAAAATGATCATTTTTTAATTTAAAAACGACATGGAGGAGTTATCGGAGGGATTAGGATTTTCAGTAGATGAGTTGAGAAAAAATAGTTACAGCCTGGTTACACAAAGCCGGAAGCCCGGTGTTAATTACATGATTTCCCTCCTGCTTTAAGTGCAATCAGCAAAGTCATGCACCTCAGTCCAGTTGTAATTCGACATCACCAAACGCAGCTTGCCGGTGACTTCGGGTATCAATAGCTGGCGATGCTGGATAAAAAACTGGCGGTAACATTCAGGCAATGTCTCGGCCCGATAGCGCAGCAGCGTGCTGTGCCAGAAAGGCGGCGGCAGGGTGATATTGCCGTAGCGGTTTTTCACCGAGGCTGACCATGAACTGGCAAGCAAACCATCAGCAAATTTCTTGCGTTCAGCCACACAGCTCTCGTCGGCAATGCCTGCAATCAGCAACTGGTTGGGCAGGGCCACTAAGCGTAATGCGCTTAACCGTAGGTGATGAAGTCTCAGTGAGTGGAATAAATGGATCACCTCATCACTGTGTTCAGGTAAAACCGCGCCATCATAGATTGAGTCGGTAATCGCCATAAAAGTGATATGAAATGATGCTGCCGGAACCACATCTGCCTTTTGATCGCCATCCGCCATGGCTGCAAGTTGTTGTCGCAGTTGTTTTAGCGCTGGGGGCATGGGCGGCGTCATGCCGGTGACGATGGCTAATTTTGTTGGATGCCAGGCGGGAGGTGTTAGAGATCTTGCGTGGTGAGGTTGGTTAGCCCATTTTCTCAGAGTGGCAGCAGATGTTTGTTCATAGAGCTGTCCAATTTCATCTGTTAATTTCATGGTCACGGCTCCGTTGTCATTCAAGCAAAGTCACCGATGTCATCAACCAGAGACCTGAGAAAGTCATCGAAAGGCGGAATTAATTGGCTCGTACCAGAGCTTCAATTTCTGATTTGCATTGCTTTAACGCACTTAACAGTAGGGTGAAGTTATCCTCAAAGCGTAGCGCCGGTATGGCCAGCGAAATAGCATAATGTTCATTCAGATGCGCATTGATACTGACGCCCAGGCCGCATACGCCAAGGGCATGTTCCTCAGTATCCACTGCATAACCACGTTCACGAATCTGGGCAACATCGGCTAACAATGCCGCTAAATTACCGTGTGAATACTGGGTGCGTACTTCAATCTGCTCGCCGAAAACGCTGGCAATGGTCTGATCATCAATTTGTGCGAGCAGGGCTTTGCCATGCGCGGTACAGTGGCTGGGAAACGCTGTTCCCACGGCGGATACCACCCGAAGTTCCTGATCAGAAACATACTGGCTGACTGACACTGCGTGGCTTCCACGATAAACACTCAAATCTACCGTTTCACGTGTGCGGCGACCCAGCGTTTCCATAGCCGGGCGGGCCAGGGCGATCACATCGGTATGTGCCGCCGCTGCCAGTCTGGCGAGCGCAGGCCCCAGGCGGATCTCACCACCGTTTGCCATCAACAATTGCTGTTGTTCCAGCGAGGCCACCAGACGATGAACAGTGGCGCGTGCAAGGCCCGTCTGCCTGGCAAGCTCAGTAATGGTCAGGCCTTTGGGTTGAGTTTCAAGCGTGCGCAGGATGATCGCTGCACGTGCTATTACCTGTGAACCGCTTTGCTCCGAATCGCCAGCCATAACTCCCGCCTTAAAAATCGTTGTGATGTAACGCCATTTGCTAATGAATTTCTGTCAACGCGTCGACCTGATTAGAGCGTTCAACCTAACCATATTAATGACGTTTAATCAATTGGATAGCTAATGCCTGAGCATTTGATAGCCAACATTTTTGACTTATGGCGAAAAATGCTGAAAGATATCTGTCCACATATTGGACATCATATCCATTAAATGGTCATGAGGGAGGAGCAATGCAAACAATCAGCAAAGCGGGCACAGTGACACTGCTTGCGGTTGCCTGTCTGACGATTATGGTCGGCTGCGTCATCGTGCCTGGCCTGACAGAAATCGCAGAAAATCTTGGGACACCAGCGGCAGCAAGCTGGCTGGTCACAGTTCCCTCTCTTGGCGTGGTGATTTTTGGTCCCCTGGCCGGTTGGTTTATCGATCGGGTCGGAGCGTACAAAGCGTTATGCGGTGGTCTGGCCCTGTATGGTGCCTTGGGTGCCGGAGGCGTGTTTCTGCACGGGATGGTGCCAGTGCTTATCGACCGCCTACTACTGGGTGGGGTGACGGCAGTAGTCATGTCAGCCGGAACAAGTCTTATCTCTACGTTTTTTAGCGGGCAGGCTCGTCTCAAAATGATTGCCACACAGGGTATGTCCATTGAGCTGGGCGGGGTCATTTTTCTTTTTATCGGTGGGCTACTGGCTACTTTGGGATGGCAATGGCCATTCCTGCTGTATTTGGTGTCATGGTTATTTCTGGGCATGATGTTCCTTTTCGTGCCAGAACCCGTATTGCGCCAGGAAGTGTCGGAAAGATTGGATATTCACGTAACGGATGATCTGAGTCGCAGAGCGCTTACCCCGATTTATTTTGCCGCATTATTCTCCATGGTCTGTTTTTTCACCGCTATTATCATCATTCCACAATACTTCCATCAGATGGATATTGGTGCAGCCGAGACGGGCTATTTCCTGTCGTTTATCTCCCTGGTTGCGGTGTTCGCCGCCGCCGCGATGCCAAAGGTCGTGGCAAAATTGCACGAGCTTTATACCCTCTATCTTGCTTTTATTTGTTATGTGTTGGGCCAGTTGGTTTTCGCTTTGGCCGTCAGCATACCGGTTCTGGTCATCGGTGGTGCGTTCATGGGTTGCGGCTTTGGTCTTTCTGTGCCGCTGGTCAATCACATGACCGTGGAAAGAAGTCACGAACGTCGTCGCGGGAAAAATCTGGCACGGCTTTCAATGGCTATTTTCTCTGGTCAGTTTATCTCATCTTTTATGGAGTTCATCCCTGGTAGCCTCGCTGGCGTGTTTCTTGGTACGGCATTAACTGGTGTGCTGGTGATCGTGGTGCTTATGTGCTGGCGGCAATCCTTTTATAGCGTCACAGAGGGTTAATGCAGGCTTAGCAATTATAGGCATCCGCTGGAAACGGCAAATAAAACCATTGCTGTGTAGGTTATAGGAAAAGAAGGCGTAAATGCGCTTTCAGGTAGATTGAAAGAAATTTATGCTTATTTTTTAACTTTTTCGCTCTGGTTTAAGATGAAGAAGATTATATTTATTTCCTGTATCGTTTCGTTGCTTACTGCTTGCTCTTTAAATATTGGTGATCTCACCGTTGCCAGCACAAAAAAATTTGCGATGGATAATCAAAAACTCATCAAAGGGAAAAGGGTGACGGGTTATGATCGCTATCCAGTGATTATGTTTCCGCTAGGCGTACCAAAGGTGGGTGAGGCGATTTCAAGTGCGATTGCGCAGGACCGCTGTGCCGTAGGTCTGACCAATGTCGAGGTCACCCAATTGAACTGGGCATTAATGGTCGGTATGACGGGAATTAAGGTTGAGGGTGATTTGTTAATTGATACCCGGTTGCCAGGTTGCGCTAATCATATTTAATTCTTTTTCTTATCGTGACGTTTTTGCATACGGCATTGCACTTGGGGTGATCGCCAGCGGTGCAATGCCGGTTAAAGATTATTTTATGTCGCTATCGATATCGGCCACACCAATACGCCATTGTTCGGGTGGCAATGTGCCGTTCACCGCAAAATCACCGACGATCCGGTCTTTGTAGACGCGTGGATTGTGCGAAGACAAAGTACGGACATTCCGCCAGAAGCGATCCAATCCCAGCGGTTTTAACGTGGCGGACGCCCCCAGCGCATCAAACAGGATGGAGCTGGCATTCAGCAGCAGGTCAGTAACGACGTTAAGCGACTGAGAAACCTCCAGTTCGGCGATCGCAACCGCATGATTAGCCTGCTCCTGATCGCCGCTTTGTTGTGCCACAAACGCACGTTCCAGCGCATGGGCAGCATGCAGCACAATGGCACCACTGCTATAGGCTGCGCCGCGCAGACGTCCGACGACCTGAAGGATCTGCGCATCCTGCGCCGCACGCGACGCATTGCCGTTACTGTAAGTGCGCTTTCGAGCTGCCACCAGCGCGGCAACTTCGCTACTTTGCGCTCGTCCCAGCCCGGCAATGGTCGCCAGATGGACCAGTTGAAAGAACGCGGGCGAATATTTGAAGTGGGCTTCTTCGTTGATGTCGTCATCCTGAATCACGACGTTGTCAAAGATTGCCGTCCCGCTCGCCGTCAGCGTCTGACCAAAACCGTCCCAGTCATCCAGTACCATCACGCCGGGAGCGGTACGTGACACGGTGACGGAGACACCTTGGTTGTTTTCATCTGTCAGGCCGACGTCGATCCAGTCCGAATAGAGGGAGCCGGTGGTATAGAATTTTTTGCCATTCAGCTGCCACTGGTTGCCGCTACGTTGAATGCGGGTAGAAAAGGTGGACTGACGGGCTTCGCCAGTTTCACTCCAGGCAGGGCCGACAATTTCACCGCGCCCCAGACGTGACAGCCAGGTATCGCGCCAGGTGTTGTTGCCGCTGCTGAGGACATTTTCCACAAAGCCAAGATGGCCGCGTATGGACTGCACCAGGTTGGAATCCGCTTCACCCAACTCAATCAGCAGGTTAAAAAGTTCTGGCAGGGTGGCACCCTGGCCGCCGGCGCTCTTCGGTACCCGCAGCGCGGTGAATCCGCTTTGCTTCAACCATGCAATCTGTTCGAACGGCAACTGCCGCTGCAATTCGCGTTCAATTGCGCCGGCACGGATGTCGGCAAACAGTGGGCGAAACTGCTGCGCCAGTTGTTCGTAATTTGCTGTAGGGGCAGCACCCCAGCCAGAATCGGTTTGCGACATTGGATTTGTCTCCCGCAATAATATGTTCGATCACAATAAAAGGCACTATGGCATTATCCCCTGTCCCCGCATTAATGTTTTTTTCTGCTAAGTAATCGTCAAAAGAGGATGAGTTACCTGGCTTCCGCTATGCGGAACAAAAAATAACTTTTTTCATATCCACTGCTGATATTGATATTTGTCACATGGTCATGCTGTGTTCTATTCAAAATCTGTCGAGAAAACACCTGCTAATATAAGAGAAAACTAAAACCCGATGATGAAAGATTATTTTCGGCAATCGCTCCTGTCCACTGCGGTGGCCATATCCTTGGTTACGGCACTAAATCCTGCCAGTGCTTCGCAGGTACAGCAGCCCGCGTACAGTGATGGCACGTTGATCTACCTGCATGAACAGGAACCGCCCTGTTTATGGGGTGGCTGGGTCCAGCAGGCTTATTTATCGCGGCAGGTTTTTGATTATCTGGTGAGTTACGACAACGGGAAAATACGCCCGTGGCTGGCGACCAGTTGGAAAGAATCTGCCGACCGGAAAACCATAACTTTCTATTTACGGCACGACGTGAAATTTACTGATGGCGACACCTTTAATGCTGATGCGGTGATTGCGAATTATCCGGCATGGCAAAAAGGAATTGGCTGGCATGGTTTTACCTATATGACCGGCTTCAGCAAAATCGATGACTATACCGTCGCGCTGCATTTATCTGAGCCGAATCCGGAAATATATAATGTTCTGGCGAATGGACATTATGGTTTTCAGTCTCCTGATTCACTGGCACATAACAGCAGCGAACAGAAATGTTTGCGTCCGGTCGGCACCGGGCCGTGGAAAGTGGTGCGTTGGGTCAGGGGCGAGGGCATCAGCTTTGTGCGTAACGATGATTATCGCTGGGCACCGCCAAATGCGCACCATAACGGACCGCCGTGGATCAAACATCTGGAGTGGAAATTTGTGCCAGATGCCACCACGCGCTGGGGGGCGTTAGTCAGCGGCGGTGCTGACATCATCTACCAACCGCCCTCGGCGCAATGGCAGGCGCTACAACGGCAATATCAGACCCTCTCTTATGTCGCTACCGGACGGCCGCAGGCGTTTTCCTTTAACGTGCAGCGTGGCCCTTTTACCGATCAGCGTGTGCGCCAGGCATTTGCTTATGCGCTGGACCGCAAACAGATCGTCAAAACCGTGTTCAAAGGCGCGGTGCCGTATGAAGGGAATGGTTCGCTCAGTAAAAGCACGCCGCTTTATCTGAATGTTGACGACCGCTACAGCCAGAACATCGCCAAAGCGAATCAGCTGCTGGACGAGGCCGGTTGGACAGGCCGCGATGCTGAAGGCTATCGCACCAAAGAAGGCACCACGCTGGAAGCCCGGCTGCCCTTTATTCAGGCGATCATTGACCAGGAAGGAGCGCTGATGTTGCAGGCGGTGCAGGATCAGGTCAAGCACGTGGGCATCAAACTGGATTTGATTCCGCTGACACAAACCGAAGGCTTTGCTGGCGCTCGCTCGCGGCCAGCGGATAAAGAGATCAGCTTTGGTTACTGGGTGTGGCCGTCGCCCAACATTCTCGACATTGTCTACAACCCTACGCTTAACGGTGCGTTCAACGGTAATAACACCACGTTTTTCAATAATCCCCGCATCGAAGCGCAGATTCTCGACGCCCAGCGCGAGCCAGATCCACAGCTCAGACAACAGAAATTTGCGGTGCTGCAACAGTGGTTTGACGATCAGGCGATTGCGATTGGTGGCTACAACTTCACCTACAACGTCGCGATTGCCAATAACATCCGCGGATTGTGGCAGGACCAGGGTAATGGATTGCTGAATTTTAACGATGCTTACTTTGTGAAGGAGAAGCCATGAGTGACATTATCTCCGCACCCGAGCACGAAGCGCAGCAGGTGGGTGGCAGCGCGCGGTTACTGCGCAGGATAGCGCTGCGCCTTGGCGCAGCCGTGTTCGTGCTGTGGGGCACCATCACCGTCACCTTCCTGGTACTGGCGGTGCTGCCTGGCGATCGCGCCACCATTTTGCTCAACATTACCTCCGGGCAGGTGATTGAGCGAACGCCAGCGGAATTAGCCCCGATCAACGCGCAATACGGTTTTGATAAGCCGATTGCTGAGCAGTATCTGCATTATTTATCCCGGCTGCTGCATGCCGATCTGGGCTTCTCTTTTGAGTTGCAACGCCCGGTGTCACACATCATTGCTGAACAACTGCTCCCAACCTTCACATTGGCCATTGCGGCGTTGCTGCTGGCATGGCTGATCGCGATTCCGTGGACGCTACTGACCGCCGGGCGGCATCGCCGTCTGGGGGCCTTGGGTGCAGCGGTGGAGACCATCATGGCCGGGCTGCCGCCGTACTGGATTGGCATCCTGCTGCTGATTGTATTCGCCATCGATCTACGCTGGTTTCCGGTAGTGGGGGGTGCCAGTCTGTGGGGAACGGTACTGCCAGCTTTCACGCTGGCGATTCCGCTGGCCGGATTTATCGGGCATGCCATTCGTGGGGAATTTGAAAGCCGGTTGCAACAACCGTTTGTTCTATCAGCACGCGCGCGTGGGATGAGTCTGGCCGGGGTGCGTTTACGCCATGTGCTGCGTCATGCATTGATCCCGGCCATCACCCTGAGCGGCTGGGCAATTGGCAACCTGCTGTCCGGGGCGGTGCTGGTGGAGGCGGTGTTTGCCCGTCCGGGGCTGGGTAATGTGCTGGTCAACGCGGTCAGCAATAAAGATTTTGCGCTGGTGTCGGGGATCGTGATCCTCATCAGCTTCCTCTATATCGTCATCAACCTGGTGGTCGATCTTATCTCCCTGATCATCGATCCCCGCCTGCGAGGTCGGTCATGACAACTCATCTTTCTGATTACGTCGGGCTGAAAACCACAGCACCGGCCAGAGCCGTAACCCGAAGAATACCGTTTTCCGTGTTGCTGGCAGGCATGGTGGCGCTGTTCTTTATCGTTGCCGCCATCGCACCGGCATGGCTGGCGACGCATGACCCCTTCAGCACCGATCTCCTGCGGGCATTGCAGCCGCCGTCGCTGACTCACTGGCTGGGTACGGATGATATTGGCCGCGATCTCTACAGCCGGATTATCTGGGGAACCCGGCTATCGCTGCTGATTGGCCTGGGTGCCATGGTCATTGCGATGTTTGGCGCGATAGTGCTGGGCTTCAGTGCCGCATTAGGTCCGCGCTGGCTGGCCGAACCGGTCAACCGGCTACTGGAAATTCTGCTGGCTTTCCCCACTTTGCTACTGGCACTGCTGTTTGTCGCATTGCTGGGACCTTCCGCCAGCAGTTTACTCATCTCGGTCGGCATCGGCACTGCCCCTGGCTATGCACGACTGGTGCGGGCGCAGGCGTTGCAGGTGCGGCAATCCGGCTATGTCGAGGCGGCTCGTGCGCTGGGTCATGGCTGGCATCAGGTGTTCCTACAACATATCGCGCCGAATGTTTTCCGCCCGCTGTTTTCACTGGTGGCGTTGGGGATTGGGCAATCCGTGGTCTGGGCATCGGGGTTGTCATTTTTGGGCCTGGGTGTGGTTCCTCCCTCGCCTGAATGGGGCGCGCTGCTGGAAGCCGGGAAAATTAACGTCACGGTCGCCTGGTGGCTTGAAGTGCTGCCGGGCATCGCCATTGTGCTGGTGGCGCTGTCATTCACGCAAATCGGCCGCTATATCCAGCAGCGTGCCGCAGGGGAGAAGCGCTGATGAGCGATAACAAGGTAATCGAGGTGCGCGGACTAAACGTTTGGGCAACCAGTGACCATGCGGAACCGCGTCATATCGTGAAAAACGTCAGTTTTGACCTGCAACGCGGGCAATGTCTGGCGCTGGTGGGTGAATCGGGATCCGGTAAAAGTGTCACGGCACGTTCGTTGGTCGGATTGGCGGGTGAGCAGCTCCGGGTAGAGGCCGAGACGCTTACACTGCAACAGGAAGATCTGCTGGGTCGTAGCGATCGCTGGTGGCGAAAGATACGTGGCCGGAAAGTCGGATTTATTTTGCAGGATGCGCTGGTTTCCCTCGATCCCCTGCGTCCCGTGGGTAAAGAGATCGCTGAAGCGCTGGCACTGCACCGCTGGGGCACCCCCTCCAGCCGTCAGGAAAAGGTCCTCGCCTTGCTGGAGGAAGTGGGTGTGCCACACGCCGCGCATCGCGCCACTCAGCGTCCTGACGAGTTATCTGGCGGGTTACGTCAGCGTGCGCTGATCGCCTCTGCGATTGCGCTGCATCCCGACGTGCTGATAGCCGATGAGCCAACCACGGCGTTAGATGTCACCGTGCAGGCGCAGGTGCTGGAGGTACTGCGGCAGATGCTGGATCGCGGCACCAGTATCATTCTTATCAGCCACGATCTGGCGGTGGTCGCGAAGATTGCTGACCATATTCTGGTGATGCAGGGCGGCAGTATTGTGGAGGCTGGGGCGACGCAGGATGTGCTGCAACGGCCGCGTCATGCCTATACCCAGGGTTTGATCGATGCGATTCCGAGCGAGCACACCAAAGGGCAACGACTTTCCGCTGCCACTTCAGCACCCAGCGCAGAACCTGTCCGCTCAAATGCGCCAGATGATGAGGTGCTGCTGGAAGCCCGTCATATCGTTAAACGCTTTCGCGGACATACGGCGCTTGCGGATGTCTCGTTTACCCTCAAACGCGGTGAGACGCTGGGCATCGTTGGGGAGTCGGGGTCGGGCAAAACCACGCTGTCGCGCATTGCGCTGGCGCTGGAATCACCGGATAGCGGCGAGGTGCGTTTTCGCGGCCAACCCTGGAGTCAGGCTTCTGCGGCTGAACAGCGCGAGATTCGTCGGCAGATCGCGGTGGTTTACCAGGACCCGCTGTCCTCTTTCGATCCACGCTGGCGGGTCGAAGACATCCTGCTGGACGCCATCGCACTGGATCGTCATCCCGCGACACAAACACCGCGTGAGCGCGCCATCAGTCTGCTTGAGTCAGTTGGCCTTGGTGCTGAACATCTGCGTCAGTGGCCAGCACGCATGTCAGGCGGGCAGCGTCAGCGTGTGGCGATTGCCCGTGCCATCGCAACGCACCCACAAATCATCGTGCTGGATGAGGCGGTATCGGCGCTGGACGTCACCATCCAGGCGCAAATCCTCGATCTGCTGACGGATCTCCAGACGCAACTGGGCGTCAGCTATCTGTTTATCTCGCATGACCTTGGCGTCATCCACCATATGAGCGATCGGGTGTTGGTGATGCAAAACGGTCTGGCGGTGGAACAGGGCACGGCCGATGCGATTTTCTATCGGCCACACCATCCTTATACCCGCAAATTACTTGCCTCGCTGCCCCGCCTGGGTGTGGCTGAACCGGCCTGAAAGGGCTAACGGAGCAACTATGTCTCGTGAACTGATTTATAACGGGTTTCTCCATCTGACCCCTAATCACCACAGCCACGGCTACTGGCGCACGCCCGAGGGCCAGGTGCAGTACGGTTACAATCAGCTGGATGCGTATGTCAGGACTGTCAAAACGCTGGAAAAAGGCTTATTCGACACGCTGTTCATTGCCGATGTGGTGGGGGTGTACGACATTGAGTATGGCGATGGCAAAACCACTATTCGCGCCGGGACGCAATTCCCGGAACCCGATCCCATAACCATTCTCTCAGCCTTGGGGCTGGCAACCGAGCATTTAGGATTGGTGGTCACCAGCAACGTTATTCAGGCGCATCCCTTTTCTTTTGCGCGGCAAATCTCCTCGCTGGACGAATTCACGCGCGGGCGGATCGGCTGGAATATCGTCACGTCCTACTTATCAAACGGTTTCCGTAATTATGGTTACGACGAGATCGTGCCGCATGATGAGCGCTATATCTGGGCGCAGGAGTATCTCGATGTCGTTTATAAGCTTTGGGAGTTGTCGTGGGAGGACGGTGCCGTGCTGCACGATCCGGCGACCAATCGCTTCTTCGACGCCGATAAAATTCACAAAATCAACCATGTTGGTAAGCGGTACCGTGTTGAAGGCCCTCATATCGTTGAACCCTCGCCGCAGCGCAGTCCGGTCTTCTTCCAGGCAGGCAATTCGGAAGCCGGGCGTCATTTTGCGGCGCGCAATGCCGAAGTGACGTTCCTGCCATCGCAAACCCCTGAGACTGCGCGCAAGGATATTGCTCGTCTCAATCAGGATGTGGTGGATTACGGACGCCAGCCTGAAGATTTGAAAAAGCTGGTGATGCTCTCGACGGTGATTGGTTCGACGGAAGAAGAAGCGAAACGCAAGCAGCAATATCTGTTCGATAATATCGACATCAATGCATTGCAGGGTTTTTACAGCGGTGGCTCGGGTATTGACCTGGCGAATATTGACCCGGACACGCCGTTGACGGAACTAAGCCGCCGTGAAGAGTTCAGCCAGCATATGCGCTCAAAATTCCGCATCGCCGTGGATGCTGATTATGGTCAGGGCAGGGTGCTGACATGGCGTGAATATCTGATCAAACACGCCTTGTTGCCAGGCCGTTTCGCCGGTACACCGGAGCAAATCGCCGATAAAGTACAACAGTTTGCCGATGCGGGAGTGGATGGCTTCAACGTTGTGCCAGTGACAACTCTGGGATGGTGGGACGAGTGGGTGGAACATGTGGTTCCGGTGCTGCAAAAACGTGGCCTGGCGCAAACGGCATATCAATCAGGGACATTGCGCGAGAAGATTTTCCGCAAGGGGAGCAAATTACCTGACTCGCATCCACAGCGGAAATTGTCTCTTGATTGAAATGGATAAAGAGACCAACGTTTGATGCAGAAAAGCAGGACGTATTTAGCATCCTGCCATACTGATGTTACATGCATCACTCTTCCAGTTGTTTCGGCGTGGGCGGTGTGCCGTGGGTATGGAAGGTTTCGATGGTCTTCAGGCCCCATGCCTGTCCTTTTTTACGCTCGGTTTCCGTCCAGACCACGGTCTGCCAGTCAGGTGCCAGAATAAGCCGTGCCCCTGAATTGGCCAGTTCAACACGGTTGCCCGCAGGCTCCCAGACATACAAGAAGAATGTTCCCTGAATGGCGTGCTTATGCGGTCCGGTTTCGATATGTACCCCATTTTCGAGGAAAATATCTGCGGCGCGTAAAATATCTTCCCGGGTATCGGTCGCATAAGTCACATGATGCAGGCGGCCATTGCCTCCAGCGTGTTCCTCGGTACAGGCCAGGTCGTAAGTTTTGTTATTAATGGTGAACCAGCAACCACCAATGCGGCCATTATCCAGTTGAATCATTTCGGTCACGCGGGAGCCGAGGCAGGTTTCCATAAAGTTTTTAAACTCACGGACATCAGCAGCCAGCAGGTTGAGATGATCCAGACGACGCGGACAAGCGCCGCGAGCATGATAGCGCTGTGCCAGGTTTTTTAATGAAGGGCGCTCATCCCCAACTGCCTGATAGCGCACCGTGTCGTAATAGATTTCAAACACATGACCGAAGGGATCTGAGAAGCGAAAAGCGCGCCCATGTCCGGGTTCACCATCCACCCAGCCGATCACATCATATTTACTGGCTTCGATAGCCGCGACGCGTCGCATCAACGCCGCTTCAGAGCTGGCGCGATAGGCGATATGGCCCACACCAGTCGTGTGGTGACGAGTCAGTTTCAGCGTATGGAATTCGTAGTCATCCCATGCTCTAAGCCAGGCATGGTTTTCGTCCTGAGCTGAGAGGGTGAGACCATAGACATTGACAAAGAAATCAAGGCTCTCTTCGAATTTATTTGAGAACATCTCAACATGTGCCAGATGTGCAATATCATGACATGGCTCGGCTATGTGGTTTGTCATTTGCGGCTCCCAAAATGTAATCGAATCGTAGAGGTTTATTTATTTCCCGCTCAGAGTATCTTTTCCTGACCGGATAAATCAGGTGGTTTTAGCTTCTGAAGGTATGAGTTTCATTTATATTGTGACGGGTGTATCACCTTGTAATGGGCGACAGCGGAGGAATGGGCAGGAAAAAACGGATATTGAGATTAATGCCTTCAATCGCACAAATAATAAGATGAGCCACTTTTTAGTCGGTCTGTATTTTAATCAATATAGACGTTGAAATGAGGGTTGGAATTATAGCGGAAGGCAGGTGCGAAATAGCCCGACAAGCCTGCTATCCCCTCACGATAAACGTGCGGGGCGTAGGGGGAATCAAACCGAATAACAACATCATCTGTTGGCGCTGTTAATCAAACCTGATGACATGCGACCCGGTGGTCGGGGGACACTTCACGTAGTGTCGGTGCAACCTGATGGCACTTCGCTTCTGCCCGTGGACAACGGGTCGAAAATCGGCAACCAGATGGCGGGCGTGCAGGGTCAGGGATCTCGCCTTGCACGGCCGCGACCGGTTCGCTCAATGGATCGAGCGTCGGGACGGCAGCCAGTAGCGCCTGCGTGTAGGGGTGTAACGGTTGACGGAACAACGCATCACGGCTGGCGGTTTCCACCAACTGACCCAGGTACATCACTGCTACGTCATCGCACAGATGCTCTACTACGCCAAGATCATGCGAAATAAACAGGAAAGTAACGCCATGATCATCACGCAGATCGGAGAACAGATTGATAATCTGCGCCTGGATGGAGACATCCAGGGCGGAGATTGGCTCATCGGCAACAATGAAATCCGGGTTGAGAATCAGTGCGCGGGCAATACCAATTCGCTGGCGCTGTCCCCCGGAGAATTCATGGGGAAAACGGTTGTAATGCTGGGGAGCCAGCCCGCAAATCTTCATTACCTCAATGACTTTTTCATGCAGTTCCGCCCGGCTACAGAGTTTATGTTCCAGCATCGCCTCGCCAATGGCATCGCCGACGCGGATGCGTGGATTGAGCGAGCTGTAAGGGTCCTGAAAGACCAATTGAATTTTTGGCCGTAAGGTGCGCATCTCCTGCGCTGTCAGCGCCTGCAACTCTTTGCCAAGATATTTGATGCTGCCTGCGGTTTTGTCATACAGCCCGAGAATGGTGCGGCCGACAGTGGTTTTGCCACTGCCTGATTCTCCAACAAGGCCAAAGATGGAGCCACGACGGATGCGAAAACTGACGCCATCTACCGCCCGAAGCTGCCCGGTTTCCTGACCAAAAAGGCCATTACGGATCGGGAAGTGTTTTTTCAACCCTTCGACTTCAATCACAAATTCGCTGCTCATACTAAGGATTCCAGGGATTCAGGGTAAAAACAGGCGGCTTGCTGCTGCTGCTGCCCACGTAACGGCGGGATAGCCGCATGGCAGCTTTCACGGGCATTGGCACAACGGTCGGCAAAGGCACACCAGGGTGGCAAGTCAGCAAGGTCCGGCACCTGGCCGGGGATCGAATAGAGGCGGCGACGTCGCTCGCCCGGCACCGGGCGGGAGGCGATAAGGCCTTTGGTGTAAGGGTGCAGCGGATTGCGCAATACTTCGGCGACCGGACCCTGCTCAACAATGCGTCCGGCATACATCACCACCACCTTTTCCGCCATCTGGGCAATGACACCGAGGTCATGAGTAATCAGCATCAGTGCCATCTTATTGGCGCGCGCCTCATCGCGCAGCAGACGCAGAATCTGTGCCTGTACGGTGACATCCAACGCCGTGGTGGGTTCGTCGGCAATCAGCAATTTAGGCCGGCAACTGAGCGCCATCGCGATCATAATTCGCTGCAACATGCCGCCGGAAAGCTGATGCGGATAGCTACTCATCAGGCTCTCTGCCCGCGCGAGACCGACATGGCTAATCAGTTGCGTGGCGTGCTGCCAGGCGTTTTTCGGTGACTCACCGCGATGGCGAATCAGTGGTTCGCAAAGCTGTTCGCCAATGGTGAGGACCGGGTTCAGGGCCGTCATCGGTTCCTGAAAAATCATCGCCAGTTGGTTGCCACGAAGATCAGCCATTTTTGCCGCTTTCAGTCGCAGCAGGTCCTGCCCCTGAAAACGGATTTCACCACCGTCGATACGTGCGGCCTGTGGCGGTAGCAGTCCCATCAGTGACATTGCTGTCACGCTTTTGCCGCAACCCGACTCACCGACAATACCGATGGTCTGACCGGGGTTGATGGTAAATGAGACATCCTGCACCGCCCGAACCCGCCCCTGTTCGGCCGCAAAAGAGACGGATAACCGGTCAAAAGTGATTAACGGTTCACTCATTTCAGGCTCCGTTTCATGCGGGGATCGAGGGCATCACGCAGTCCATCACCCAACACATTAATGGCAACAACGGTGATAAAAATAGCGATACCGGGCGGCATCCATAGCCACGGGCGGCGTTGAAAGTCGATTAAACTGTTGGCGGCATCCATCATATTGCCCCACGAGGGCGTCGGTGGCACGACGCCGAGTCCAAGGTAGCTCAGTGCTGACTCGCTCAGAATGGCGTTCGCCACCGCCATCGTCGCCATCACCACCAGAATCGGGACGGTGTTCGGTAATAAATGACCGAAAAGACGCCGCCGTGGTGACAGCCCCAGCACCTGTGTTGCCAGCATAAAGTCGCGTTCGCGCAGAGAAAGAATTTGCCCGCGTACCAGGCGCGCCAGCTTAGGCCACTCCAGCAGACTTAACATGACGATAACCATATAGATGCGTGAGTCTGGCGAGAAATCGAGCTCGGCGAGCATGGCACCCGCCACAATCAGCAGCGGCAGGCTCGGGATGGTCATCACCACATCCGCCAGGCGCATGATCAGTTTGTCAGTCAGGCCACCGGCGTAACCGGATACCGCACCCAGCAGATAGCCGAGCGCTACGGACAACACCATCGTAAGCAGACCAATAATCAATGAAATACGGCCCGCGAGCAGTAACCGGGTATAGACGTCGCGACCGAGGAAATCGGTTCCCAGCCAGTGCAGGGTGCCGGGGGGCTTATTGATCATCAGCGCATCGGTAGCGTCATCCTGCCACGGTGACCAAATAGGACCGAGTACGCACCAGGCTGCCATCACCAACAGTAAAAACAGGCAAAACATCGCCAGCCGGTTACGGCGCAATGCTTGCCAGGCCTGTCGCCATGGAGAAGGCGTCACCTGGGCCAGCGCCGGTATTGCTGCTTTCCGCAGACGGCGTTGCGTGGAAAAAAGCGAACTGAGCATTATGACCTCACGCGAATGCGCGGGTCAGCCCACGCGTAGAGCACGTCGGCAATCAGGTTACCGAGGATAGTTAATACCGCCAGGAACAGGGTGAACCCCATCAGCACCGGGTAATCGCGGGCGGCCAGCGAATCGATATGGATATGCCCCGCGCCCGGCCAGTTAAACACCTTCTCGGTGATGATGGCCCCGGAGAACAGCCCCGGTAGTTCAAAACCGAGCAGGGTAATAATCGGCAACAGCGCATTGCGCAGCGCGTGTTTCAGAATCACTGTCCGTTCGCGCAGTCCTTTGGCACGCGCCGTGCGGATAAAATCCATCTTCACCACATCGAGCATGCTGGCACGAAAATAACGCGTCAGGCTGCCAGCCTGGAGCATCACCAGCGCCATCACCGGTAACACCAGGTGAGCCGCCACCTGAACCACTAACCCCCAGCCGGTGTCATCGCTGCCGGTATTGGTCATCCCGCCGACCGGGAGCCAATGCAGATCAACCGCAAACCACTTGATCAGCAGCAGGCAGAGAAAGAAGGTGGGGAACGACATGGCGGCAAACACCATGACACTGACCAGATGATCAAACAGCGAATTCGGTTTTAGTGCCGAAGCGATACCCACCGCCAGGCCAATGCCCCAGTAAAAAACCAGCGCAATGATGGCAAGCAGGAATGAGTTCCAGATGTATTGATTCAGCAACTGACTGACAGGAATCTGATATTGCAGGGAAAAACCCAAATCGCCTTGCAGCAGTTGACCCAGCCAGTGCAGATAACGGGTCAGTAACGGCTGATCGAGGCCGTAAATGGCTTTCAGTTCGGCGGCACGGGCGGCGGTGAGTGTCACATTGCCGTCAATAAAGTCGCCAGGGGTGGCGGCAAACAGCATAAAAATAATGAAGGAGGCAAACAGCAGCATCGGCAAGGTTTGCAGCAATCTTCTGAGGATAAAATTTCTCATGGCTCTCTCATGCCAGCCGCCGGTTAATCCGACGGCTGGGCAGTGGGCTGCATCACTTAATGACTTTTACGTCCGGCAGGCTGCCGGTGAGACCGTTATAGATATCCGGTTTGAAGCCGCTGACGCGGGCGCTACTCGCCGATAAGATCTGGCGATAGCCGAGCAGAATCACGGGCGGGTCGTCAGCCAGCACTTGGTACAACTGATGGTAAATCGGTTTGCGTTGCGCCACATCCAGCACTGCATTGCCTTCATTAATCAGCTTATCGACTTGCGGATTGTTATAGCCCGATTCCTTTGCCTCAGTGCTGTAGTAGTCCCATACGCCATCGTGTGGGTCGTTTAACGTGCTGGTGCTGAAGGAGGCCAGATCATAATTCCCAGCCTTACGCTGTGCCATCAAGGCATTGAAATCCACCACCTGGGGCTTAAGTACCACGCCAATTTGCTGCCAGTTCTCTTTGGCGATGGGGATTAAGGCATCATTCAATACTTTCTTGCTGACCAGCAGTGTCAGTTCAAGACGTTTGCCGTCTTTCACCCGGATGCCGTCCGGGCCTGGCTTCCAGCCTGCTTCATCAAGGAGTTTTTTGGCCTGAGCCGGGTCGTATTTATATGGGTTTACGCCATCAGGATTATACGCCCAGGAGATGGGCGCGATGGGTTCAATCGCCACCTTGCCGTACCCCTGATACACCACATCGATCAACTTCTGGCGATCCAGGCCATAAATCAGGGCCTGGCGCACCTTCACGTCCTGCAATGCCGGGCGGCGCACGTTGAACTCGACCTTACTGTAATCGCTGGAACCGTAGAGATTGATATTGGCAAAGCCCAACAGTTTCAGTTGCTCGATATCATCCGGGCGCGAGGTGAAGGCGTCATAGTCTGTCTCACCGGTTTGGAAGAGCTGGAAGTTGGTTGATGGATTGGTGACGCGATAAATAAAGCGTGCAGTCGGCGGCGTGCCACGATAGAAGTGGCTGTTGGCATGGAAACGGATTTCCTGGCCAGGGATATATTTGTCATACACGTAAGGCCCGTTGCCCAGCGGCTTACCATGCAGGGTCCGCAGGTAATCAAGATTGCCGCGCTGATAACCTTTACCGTAATACGCTTTCGACAGCACCGGCCCGCCGATTTTAGCCAGCGTGGTTGCGCCGGGCTCGGTGGTGGTGACCTGTAACGTGAGCGGGTCGATCACTTTCAGGCCACTGACGCTGTCTGCGGTACCGGCTTTATACTCGGCACCGCCGGCAATATGCGCGAGGGTGATATCGGTATCGCCATCGTATTTGGGGTCGTAAAGCACGGTTAGCGTGAAGGCAACGTCTTCGGCGGTCAGCGGTGAGCCGTCGCTAAAGGTCAGGTTCGGCCGTAACTTGATGGTATACACCTTGTTATCCGGGCTGACGGTCCAACTCTCTGCCAGGCCCGGCACCAGATTGCCATGACTGTCCCAGTCAATCAGGCGCGAAAAGATGACGTTAGTGACGTTTTCGTCCCAGCCATTAACAAAGAAATAGGGGTTGAAGATCCCCTGGGGTTCGGATATTCCGGCCACCACCGTGTCTTTTCTTAGTTTGGCTGCTGCCGGAATCTGACTGGCATCCGTTGCCGGGGTAATCCCTTCCTTCAGTGTTTCATCGGCATAGCTCATGGTTGAAAATGCCGTCACACCACCCAGAATGGCCAGGTTGAATGCGATTGCGAAACGTGCAGATTTTGTCTTTTGCTGATTTATTAACCTGATCAATGGCGATCCCTCATCACTATGATTGCAATATCAATTTACAAAAACTGAAAATTAATCTGCCATCGTCCAGGTGTCTAACAATCAAAAGCTATAACAAATAATGAAACAACCTTAGTAAATTAATGGTTAAGAATGGTACTAAATGGAGGGGGTGTGTCTGTGGCTTTCCAGCCTAATTCCGGCGCAATCCACGTCGCAAAATCGCTGATAATATGGCTGTATTCCGCAAAGCTAAACTCATAAGGCAACTCGATGCGCAATTCTGTCACCAGAGGTATCACCGGATCTTGATACAGGCGTTCGAGAATCTGTTCTGCGCTGCCAACGATATCCCTTGAAAACAGGGTGCGTCACGGTCCCTGCGGAGTCAGCGTTCGTTCATATCGGCTGTCGGCAAAGCGCTGGTAACCTTGGCGAGTGGCTTTATCCGCGCTATCGGCGGGAATGATCACGCGACCCAGCGCGATGCGCGGCTGAAGCAGACCTGATAAAGCTGAATTTGCGTCCGTTGTGCCTGGTAGAAATCGTCGGTCTCCTCACCGGAATAGATAACCGTCGCCAGGGTATTTTTTTATTCACCACCAGTGGTGAATTTAAATAAGAAATCTCATTTTTGATATAAACGAGCGGGAATAATTATTGCGCTTTTGTTGTTAGACAAGATTTCTTCGGGTTGCTATCAGTTATCTGCTTGTCATTTTCGGGTAACGTACCATCGCAATCAGAGAATAATTATGACTTTATTAAAAAATAAAAACGTTTCGTTTAAGCAAGGAATTAAGACGCATCGCTGGTTATTCACGCCGTTATTTATTCTCTGTAGCCTTGGCATGGCGGCGAAAGCATCGGCGGCAGAGACGCCAGTTAAAGGTGGAACGTTAATTTACGCCACTGACCGCGAGCCAACCTGCCTCGATCCGCATGTCGATGGCGATATGCCGCAGGTGTTCGTCGCGCAACAATTTCTCGACTCATTGGTGTCGATGGATGATAAAGGGGCGATCCATCCCTGGCTGGCAAAAAGCTGGGACGTGTCTGCTGATGGCAAAACCTATACGTTCCATTTACGCGACGATGTGAAATTCACCAATGGTGAGAAATTTACTTCGCAGGCGGTAAAAGCCAATCTCGACCATATGGCAAATCCCGCCACGCAATCCTCCACCGCCGGTGGTTATATTCGCCAATATGTTTCGACCGACACGCCAGATGACTATACCGCCGTGGTGCACCTTTCCACTCCTTATGCGGCGTTCCTCGAAGTACTGGCTCAGGGATTTTTAGGGATTGAAGCCCCATCGGCCTTGGCGCGCTCGCGTGATGAAAACTGTCAGGCACCGGTCGGTTCAGGGCCGTTTAAAGTGGTGAAGTGGGAGCGCCAAAACCAGGTGGTGCTGGAGCGCAATCCTGATTACAACTGGGCACCGCCTTATGCCCACCATCAGGGACCGGCGTATCTTGACCAGATCATCTGGCGCTTTATCCCTGAGCCTTCGGTCAGGTTCGCCGCGTTGCGCAGTGGCAAAGTGGATGTGATTGAGGCGCTGCCGCCGGAGTCGGAAACTGCCGCAGGCAGGAACAGTAATCTCGCCGTGCTGGTAAAAGATCGGCCTGGCAACCCCACCTATGGCGCGCTGAACACCCGACGCGAACCGTTCAACGATGTCAAAGTGCGAGAGGCGTTTGTACGCTCGGCAGATATTGATGGCGCGCTGGCGAGCATCTTCTTTAACCATTTCCACCGTGCCAGTGGCCCACTCAGCCCGGTAACGCCGTTCTACAGCCCGGACTTTGCTCATGCTGATGATTACGATCCGAAGCGCTCGGCACAATTGCTGGAAGCAGCAGGCTGGACGCAATCGGCACCAGGTGCCATCCGCACCCGCAATGGCAAACCATTGACGGTGCATATTCCGATTGGCGCTTCGACCAGTACGCCGGAGCGCACCCTGTGGGAACAGGTCCAGGCTACGGCGCGCCAGGTGGGCTTTGATGTCCAGCTGCAACCGGTAAGCGATGCGGAATCGACCGATTTGCAGGGCAAATGGGACTACGATGTCAGCCTCGGTTACTGGAATACCAATACGCCAGATGTGTTGCGTATCCTGTTCGGCTCAGCGTTTCTCGGTGCCGCTGGCTCGGGCGGTTATCACCAGAACGATACCGGGTTCAACAATCCCCAATTCGATACGCTGGTGCAACAGGCGCTGGAGACTCAGGACAGCGAGGCGCGTCGCAAGCTTTACTATCAGGCGCAGAAAATCATCGCGGATAACTATCTCCAGTTACGCACCTATCCACAAAGTACCCGTTTAGGCATCTACAAAACAGCCCATGATGTCCGTCTCGAACCCTCGCTGACGGTGACGTGGCTGTATGACGCGTGGGTCAGCAAATGAGTATCCTGCTGAACGAAAGCCCGGGACGGGCGGGACTAACGAAGCACACACGTCGCCTGCTACAACGGTTGCTGGGCGGGATTATCGTGTTGTGGGCCTCCGCCACTGTCACCTTCTTCGCGTTAAAACTCACCCCCGGCGATCCGGTGCGCGCCCTGCTCGGGGGGCCATCGGCCAATCCGACGCCGGAAACCATTGCTGCCACCATCAGAGAGTTTGGTCTTGATAAGCCAGTGGCAGAGCAGTATCTCATCTGGCTTAAGCGGCTACTGAGTGGGGATTTTGGCGTTTCCTTTTCTCAGCATCAGCCGGTGGCCGAGGTGATTGCCGAACAGATCGGGCCGACGCTGCAACTGACGCTGGCGGCGTTGCTGTTCGCCTGGCTGCTGGCGCTGATTTCTGTGCTTAGCACAGCCAGCCGTCACCGGCTGTTGTCCTCCATCGGTTCCGCGCTGGAAACCCTGAGCGCGGCGCTGCCGCAATTCTGGCTGGGGATCGTGTTGCTGTCGGTGTTCGCCTTCGGTCTGCAATGGTTTCCACCGGAAAGCGATGAGGGGCTGGCGGGTCTGGTGTTGCCTGCGCTGGCGCTGGCCATTCCGCTTGCGGGTTTTATGTCGCAGGTGATGCGCGAGGCGTTCGACATTGGTATGGAACAGCCTTTTGTGCTCAGCGCCCGCGCGCGTGGCGTCAGAGATATCACGGTGCGTCTGCGCCATGTATTGCGGCACGCGTTATTGCCTGCCGTCAGCCTCTCGGCCTGGGCCGTCGGTGCATTGATGGGCAATGCGGTACTGATTGAACTGATCTTTTCGCGACAGGGCATTGGCCGCCAGCTTTATCAGGCGGTGATGAAACAGGATATGCCACTGACCGTCGGTATCACGCTGGTGATCACCCTGGCCTATATCGTCACCAGCTTGCTGGTGGACATTCTTTACGTTGTGATCGATCCCCGCATTGAGGAGAACCGTCCATGAGTAGCTCCCCGGTTACGCTGACAGACACCCTGCAACGCGCCCGCCCTCGGCGAAAACCTGTCACGCCTGGCGCGCTGTTCGCCACACTGTTCCTGCTATTTTTGCTGCTGGCCGCGCTGTTTCCCGGCTTATTCACCCAGTATGACCCGCTGGCAATTTCCCCGCGCGATGCCTTTCAGGAGCCGGGTGTGCAGCACTGGTTTGGTACTGACCAGTCCGGTCGTGACCTGTTCAGCCGGGTGATACATGGCGCCCGGCTGTCGTTGTTACTGGGGATCGGTGCGGTGGCGCTCTCTGCGGTGCTGGCGATTGCGCTGGGCCTGGTGGGGGGACTCAGTGGTGAGACCGGGCAGCGCATCACCGGCTGGATACTGGATATTCTGTTTTCCTTTCCGACCCTGATTCTGGCGCTGCTGTTCAGCGCTCATCTTGGCAGCGGCATTGGCCCGTTGATTATCGCCACCGGCATCAGCAATGCGCCGGGCTACGCCAAAATGGTTTACGGCCAGATCCTGACGGTGCGCCATGCCAGTTATATCGATGCCGCGCGGGCGTTAGGCCATGCGCCTGCGCGCATTATCACCCGCCAGCTGCTGCCGAATGCGCTGCGTCCGCTGCTGGTGGCACTGACCATGGGGTGCGGTCAGGCGATTGTCTGGTCATCGGCACTGTCGTTCCTCGGGCTTGGCGCACCACCACCTGCTGCTGAATGGGGCACCCTGTTGTCGATGGGGCGTGATTTCGTGGAGCAGGCGTGGTGGCTCACCTTCTTCCCCGGGTTATTTATTGTGTTAACCACCCTGTCAACTTCGGTGCTGGGACGCTATCTGCAACGGAAAAGCGAGGGACGTTTAGCATGAGTGATAAGCAATTGATCGTGGATGGCTTAACCATCGACGTACATCAACACGGTGAACGCAAACGTCTGGTGAGTAACGTTTCTTTTCGCCTGGCACCGGGCAAAGTGGTGGCGCTGGTTGGTGAATCGGGTTCGGGCAAAAGCGTCACCGCCCGTGCACTGGTTGGCCTGTCTGCTGCGGGTTGTGAGGTACAGGCACGGCAATTAACGTTTGGCGATCGCCCATTGCTCCGACAGAGCGAGAAAGAGTGGCGCGTGTTACGCGGTCAGAGCATCGGTTTTGTATTGCAGGATGCGCTGGTGTCGCTCGACCCGCTGCGTACCATCGGTGACGAGATCATTGAATCGCTGCAAGCACATCGCTGGGGTACGTGCTCACAACGTCAGGCGCGCATGCTGGCGCTGCTGGAAAAAGTAGGGATTCCCCATCCGGCACTGCGTGCACGCCAGCGAGCCGGGGAGCTGTCTGGTGGGTTACGCCAGCGTGCATTAATCGCCAGTGCGTTAGCGCTCGATCCGCCGATTCTGATTGCTGACGAGCCGACTACGGCACTCGATACCACCGTGCAGGCGCAGATCATCGGGTTATTACAGGAAATCCGCCAGCAGGGGCGCGGGTTGTTGATTATCAGCCACGATCTCAATGTGGTATCGCAGCTGGCTGATGAGGTGATTGTGATGCATCACGGAGTGGTGGTGGAGCAGGGCGGTGTGCAGCAGGTATTGCGTCATCCGCAACATGATTATACCCGTCAGCTGCTGGCCGCCGCACCCGGTAGTCGGCAACCGGATCATCGCAGCCAGCGCCAGTCGGGAGAAGCTGCGGTGCTGGAGGCGCGCAACCTGCATAAAACCTACACCCGTGCGCATCATCAAATCACCGCTGTTGATACGGTGAGTTTTCAGCTCTACCGGGGCGAGACGCTCGGCATTATTGGAGAGTCGGGTTCTGGTAAAACGACTACTGCACGCATGGTGATGGGATTGATCGAGCCGGATAGCGGCGAGGTCGATTTTGCCGGTCTGCCGTGGGTCAACCCGCAGGCGCAGCCGCCGCTGAAAGAGGCGCAGCGACGGGCGCGGCGGCGGGCACTGAGCATCATTTATCAGGACCCGCTGAGTTCATTTGACCCGCGCTGGTCAGTACGTCAAATCCTCAGTGATGCCCTGGATGTGATAGGGCTGCCACGCAGTGCCCATGCGGAGCGTATCGCCATGTTACTGGAACAGGTGCGCCTGCCGCTTTCGCTCGCCGAGCACTGGCCAAAGCAGCTCTCGGGTGGGCAGCGCCAGCGCGTTGCTATTGCGCGTGCGCTGGCGACCGAACCGGATGTGATTCTGTGCGATGAGCCGGTTTCGGCCCTTGATGCGTCGGTTCAGGCGCAGATTCTTGATTTACTCAATACGTTGCAGACCTCGCTGGGCGTGGCCTATTTGTTCATTTCCCATGATCTCGCCGTTATTCGTCACCTGTGCGACCGCCTGTTGGTGATGCGCGATGGCAAGGTAGTCGAGCAAGGTACGGTGCAGGAAATTTTCACTCGGCCACAACATGCCTTTACCCGCCAGCTCCTGGCGGCTTCTTCTTTTGCACCCGCGACAACAGGACTCATCAATGAGCAAGCAAATACGTTTTAATGCCTTTGAAATGAACTGTGTAGGGCATCAGTCATCCGGGTTATGGCGTCATCCACGCGACCGTTCCTGGCAATACAAAGACATTAGCTACTGGACCGATCTGGCCCAATTGCTGGAGCAGGGGCTGTTTGACGGCATTTTCATCGCTGATGTCATCGGCTATTACGATGTTTACGGCGGCAATGTTGATACGGCAGTGCGTGAGGCCTCACAAATCCCGGTTAATGACCCATTGCAACTGGCTGCACCGATTGCCATGGCGACGCAACATCTCGGAATTGGCATCACGATCTCCACCACCTATGAACATCCCTATACCTTCGCCCGACGGTTGTCGACGGCCGATCACCTGACCGGTGGCCGTATTGGCTGGAATATTGTGACGTCCTATCTCGATAGCGGTGCACGCAACGTGGGGAATCACGAATTACTGGAGCATGACGCCCGGTACGAACGCGCCGAAGAGTACATGGAAGTGCTGTATAAACTGCTTGAAGGCAGCTGGGAGCCGGATGCAGTGGTGCGCGATCGTGAGCGCGGTGTGTTTGCCGATCCGCAAAAGGTGCATGCGATTCGCCATCACGGCAAATTCTGGCAGGTGCCGGGGGTGCATATGAGCGAGCCTTCACCCCAACGAACGCCGCTGCTGTTTCAGGCCGGGTCGTCCGGGGCGGGTGTCCGATTCGCGGCGCGCAATGCCGAAAGTGTCTTTGTTAATTCGCACACGCTACCAGGGTTGAAAAGCTATGTCTCGACGTTGCGTCAACAGGTCGCCGCCGAGGGGCGCGATCCCCAAGGTGTGCTGGTGTATGCGTTGATCACTATCATCGTCGATGAAACCGATGAAAAGGCGCAGGCGAAATGGCGCGAATACCAGCAATATATCTCGCCTGAAGGCGCGCTGGCGCTGATTTCGGGCTGGAGTGGGCAGGATTTTTCAGCGGTGGAGCGGCATCAGCCGATTGAGAAAGATACCGCCGGGGGGATCGCCTCTCTGGTGAACACCTTTGCACCGCAACAGGAAAACTGGTCGGTGCAGGATCTGGCCGAGTTTGGCAGCATCGGTGGGTTGGGGAAAGTGTTTATCGGCTCTGTCGCGACCGTGGCGGATCAGCTGCAATATTGGGTGAATGAGACCGATGTGGATGGTTTCAACCTCGCTTATGTGGTGGCGCATGAAACCTTTGCCGATGTGATTAGCTGGCTGGTGCCGGAACTGCAACGACGTGGTGCCTATCGCACGGCTTATCCGCCGGGTAAAACCCTGCGCGAGAAACTGTTCGGACAGGGGCCACATTTGCCGGGCAGTCACCCCGCCCAGCGCTATCGCGACCCCGCACAATATGCGGATCAGCCTGCTGATGAAGAGGTGAAAGCATAACGCTACCTCTTCCTGCGCATGGGCACCGTTGGGACCACGATTATTCATTTCTGACATTTCATAAGTTTTTTTTATTCTTTGTTTCCTCCACAGGGATGTGGGAGCGTAGGAAGTACACACACGCACTGATTTTAAAGGATTTTTATGAGTAACCTAAAAGCAACACATAAGAAAAATATATTAACAATTGCCGTGCTGGCTACGCTGCTGGTTTCAGCCGCAGCCAGTGCCGATCAGTTAGCGGATATCAAAGCCGCCGGTGTGATCAAGGTCGCCACCTTTGACGCCAATCCCCCCTTCGGTTCGATTGATGCCAAAAGCCATGAGCTGGTGGGCTACGATGTGGACTTCGCCAAAGCGCTGGCCAACTCGCTGGGCGTGAAGTTGAAACTGGTTGCCACGAATCCGGCCAACCGTATCCCGTTGCTCCAGTCTGGCAAGGCCGATCTGATTGTTGCGGATATCACCATCACCCCGGAACGTGCGCAGGTTATTGATTTCTCCACGCCCTATTTCGTTACCGGACAGCAGTTCCTCGTTCCGGCAACATCGCCGGATCAGCTGGATAAATACAGCCATGCGCGCATTGGCGCGGTGAAGGGCACCACCGGAGAGCAGGCGCTGCATCAACGCTATCCGCAGGCCAGAGTGCTTGCCTATGACGATATTCCGCTGGCGTTGACGGCGTTACGCAATGGCAACGTTCAGGCGATTACCCAGGACAGCACCATCCTGGCCGGATTGCTGGCCGCCGCACCGGACAAGGAAAACTTTAAAATCCTGCCAGCGTTACTCAGTAAAGAGGAAATCGGCGTCGGGGTGAAAAAAGATCAGCCTGCATTACTGCAAGCGGTGAATGATGAACTGCTGGCGCTGGAGAAAAATGGTCAGGCGGCACAGATCTATAACATCTGGTTTGGCCCGGGTACGCCCGCACCTTCTCCCCGTAACTTCAGGATTGAAGCGAAGTAAGCGGCTATGGTGTTTATGAAATCGCTATCCGCAGTCCAGGCTGCGGATTTTTCACATCTGCAACAAGCCAGCGTCACTTTTCGCCGTGTCGGTAAACGTTACGGTGACCGGCAGGTATTGCGCGGGGTTGATCTGCATATTGAGTCAGGCGAAGTGGTGGCCATCATCGGCCCCTCCGGCTCGGGAAAATCGACGCTGATCCGTCTGATCAACCAACTGGAAAACCTCAGCGAGGGTGAAATTCTCATCGACAATCGCCCGACAGCGGGTCTGTCTGGCGTGGGTTTGCGCCAGTTGCGCAGTCGCATTGGCTTTGTGTTTCAGCAGTTTAATTTGTACGCCCATCTGACGGCACTACAGAATATCAGCGTGCCGTTACAGGTGGTACATGGCTGGAAAAAAGCAGCGGCAGTGCAGCGGGCCAGCGAGCTGCTGGCACATGTCGGACTGGCGGATAAAGCGTCGCATCTTCCGGCACAATTATCCGGTGGTCAGCAGCAGCGAGTGGCGATTGGCCGGGCACTGGCTTCTTCGCCACAAATCATTTTGTTTGATGAGCCAACATCGGCGCTGGACCCGGAAATGATTGGCGAAGTATTACAGGTGATGAAATCGCTGGCGTTGAGTGGCATCACCATGATTGTTGTCACGCATGAGATGCAGTTTGCACGTGAAATTGCGGACCGGGTGGTGTTTATCGATGGTGGCGAGATCCTCGAAGTTGCCGCGCCTGAACGTTTCTTCCTCCAGCCGGAACATCCACGCGCTCAGCGCTTCATGAAAAAAGTGTTAGATCCGCTGCACCAGGACTTCCTGTCATGAATCTGCACTTGGACTGGCAGGGAGTGCTGAGTGGACAGCCGTTGCAGTGGATCGTTAATGGCTATCTGACCACCTTGTGGGTGAGCTTGGTCGGGGCATTGCTGGCGACGCTGCTGGCTATCCTGCTGCTGTTCCTGCGTCTGAGCGGGAACCGTCTGGCGGTACGCGGCGTGGCGCTGTGGGTGTCACTCTTCCGTAATACCCCGATTCTGGTTCAGTTCCTGTTCTGGTATTTCTCCGCATGGAATCTGTTGCCGCGTGTCTGGCGCGACTGGATCAATGCCGACCATCCTGGTGCCTTGTTGCCCGGCGACGTCGGCTGGCTGACGCCGGAATTTCTGTGCTCGGCCTGGGGACTCGGCATCTTCATTTCCGCCTTTCTGGTGGAGGAGTTGAGTGCGGGTCTTTATGCCGTGCCTGACGGGCAACGTGAAGCTGCATTGAGTCAGGGATTCACCACGGCGGCCGCGTTGCGCTGGATTTTATTGCCGCAAGGATTAGCCAACGCCTGGCAACCGGTAGCGGGCCAGTATTTGAACCTGATGAAACTCTCTTCCCTTGCCAGCGGCATCGGCTTTGCGGAGCTGACCTATCAGGTGCGTCAGGTTGACAGCTATAACGCCCATGCGCTGGAAGCCTTTGCGGTCGGTACCGTGCTCTATCTGGCTACCGGGCTGTTGTTGGGATTGATATTCAGCTGGCTCGGGCCGGGACAGCGAATCAAGGATGGTGTGCGATGAACGGTGGTTTGCAGGTGATCATCGATAACCTGGGTTACTTATTGTGGGGTAATCTGGCGCAGGGTGAACCCGGCGGCGTATTACTGACCTTGCTGATGGCAGCCGGAGCCGCCCTGCTGGCGTTTCCGGGGGGGATTGCGCTGGCGTGTCTCGCCTGGCGGTTTAGCGGTGTGGTGCGCTCCCTGTTGTTTCTGTGGGCTGAATTGATTCGCGGGATACCGCTGATCTTTGTCATCTTCTGGATGTGGTATCTGCTGCCTGCGCTGACGGGGAGCGATATGCCCGGCGCGTTAACGGTGGCGCTGGCGCTGGCCTGGTTCACCTCCGCATCGGTGATGCATAGCACGCTGGCCGGGTTACAGGCGTTGCCTCCGGGGCAACATCATGCCGCACTGAGCCAGGGATTTTCGGCAGGAAAGTTATTGTGGCATATCCTGTTGCCGCAGACGCTGCGCAACATCAGACCTTCACTGGCGGGTATCGGCATCAACCTGATCAAAGATACGTCGCTGGCCTTTATCCTCAATGTACCAGAGCTGACGACGCTGGCAGGTCAGGTCAACAATCGGGTACAGGTCTACCCTGCGGCGCTGTTTGTGTTTACCGGTCTGGTCTATTACCTGTTATGCACCGGGCTGGCGAATCTGGTGCAGCGGCGTTGGAACGATCAAATTCGCTCATGCCGAAAAGAGTGATGTCTGCTTTTGATTCTGACCCGTTCCTGGAAATGTTTTTCCTCAAGCTCCAGCGTGATCAGTTCACAATTCAATTGCAAGGTGCTGATTTTCTTCTCGAGTTGAGCCAGGCTGTCATCTGCGACTTGATCAATCATATACATGATTTCATGACGGCAGTTTGTACCAAACGTCTTGTTAAATTTGTGTCGCGCCAGCCAATCAATGAGTTCTTCTGTTTGGTGTTCATCCTTTTGCCTGTCAGACTGAGAACCTGACATCATCAGGCGGATTTTCGCCAGGAAATGCTTATAAAAATTCATGATTTCATTGAGTTGTTGAATGTCCATCACATCCTCGCTGAACACATCGGATATCAGGCATGGTCAGCCTGCACTTGTCGGCTAACCATGCCATTGAAGTCGTTAAAGCGCGCTGGTGGGAGCTGCGGCCTGGTCGTAGCCACCCCAAACTGACTGATCGAAATTGATGACTGATCCTGTCATCAGCCCTGATTCTTCACTGGCAAGGAAGGCCACCGCACGGGCCACTTCTTCTGGCTGAATCAGGCGACCAAAGGGTTGTTCAGCGGCGGCTTTTTCCAGCCAGCCATCTTCCGCGCCGTGGTAGGTTTTCATGATGCGGTCCTCACCTTCGGATGCCATCCAGCCAATGTTGAGCGCATTGACACGAATGCGGTTGCGTAACAAAGCATAGGCTGTGTTGCGGGTGAGGGTTGCCAGTGCGCCTTTGGATGAGCAATAAGCAGCAATAAAAGGCTGGCCCGCCAGTCCGGACATGGAGCAGATATTCACAATGCTGCCTTCAATCTTCTCTCGGCGCATGATCTTGATGGCGTCCTGCATCAGGAAGAAAGGTCCACGGACATTGGTGGCGAACATTTGGTCAAACAGCTCGGGATCGGTATCGAGAATGGTGCCGCGATCCGTCATGCCACCAGCATTCACCAGCACGTCAACACGGCCAAATAACTCATCTGCGGAAGCAATGACGGTGCGACAATCTTCAACAGAGGATAAGTCAGCGTGCACAAATTCGACCTTGCCTTTGCCTTCGGCGTTGATGCTGGCCGCGATGTCACGGCCTTTGGTCTCATTTCTGCCACAAATCACCACGCCGGTAGCACCGTTTAGCGCGAAATGACGCGCAATCGCGGCCCCTAAGCCTTGAGTACCACCGGTAACGACGGCGACTTTACCTTTTAATTGATTCATCAAAGAACTCCTTCCACAAGTGAGTATCCCGCATCGCTCAGCGCTTTACGCAGGGTGCCATTACCAATACGTGCATATTTGAGGGGAGGGGCTTTTGCCGGGTCTTGTTCGGCTTCCACCACAAACCACCCCTGATAACCGATTTGCGCTAATTTGTTGATGATGGCGGTGAAGTCGATCCCGCCATCACCCGGCACCGTGTATACCCCTTTCAGTACCGCATCCAGGAAGCTGTCTTTATTCCAATCCAGTGTCGCCAGTACATCTTTACGAATATCTTTGGTATGGACGTGAATGATGCGTTCACCGTGTTTAGCCAGAACGGTCATTGGGTCTATACCCGCAAAAACCAGATGCCCGGAATCAAACAGCAATCCGACTTTGTCATTGGTGGCGGCCATCAGGCGATCGATATCATGCTGGTCCTCAATCGCGGTGCCCATGTGATGATGGAAAGCCAGCGGCACACCGTAATCCATGCAAAATTCACCGAAGCGAGACAGCTTCTCACCGTATTCAGCCATCTGCGCATCGGTCAGGCGACGGCGATTCACCAGTGGGATATGTTGCTGATTCTGAATGGTTCCTGCCGTCTCTCCGTACACCAGACAGGCGGCTCCGCAATCGCGAAACAGCTGCATCTGAGGGAGCGACTTTTTGATTTCCTCTTCTACCGTATTATCGAGGAGTGTGCCGGAGTACCATCCCGATACCAGTTCAAGCCTGAATTCACGCAGGATGGGTATCAATTCTTCACTGGTTTTCGGGAACTTCCCGCCGGTCTCGACGCCCTGAAAACCTGCCAGGTGACTTTCAGCGAGGCAGGTGGAGAGTGGCGTATCTCCGCCCAGTTGTGGCAGGTCGTCATTTGACCAGGCGATAGGCGCAATACCCAGTTTGGCTTTCAGCATTTTCAGGTTTCCTTATTTAAATACCGGCACGTTGATGTTTGCGGCCTGCAACGTGCTCGGCACGGGCCTGATTAACGCTGTCACGTGCACTGACTTCAGGCACCCCGACATCCCACCAGGCATCCCCTGGCGTCCAGGTGTAGGGATGCGTTTCAATCGAAATCACGGTGGTACGATCATTCCCTTTGGCCCATTTAATGGCTTCTGCTAACTCATCGAGGCGGGTGACTTTCCTTGCCAGCGCACCCATCGACTGCGCGTTTGCCACGAAATCAACATGGAAAGGCTCTTGT
Organism: Pantoea sp. At-9b; assembly: GCF_000175935.2. Taxonomy (NCBI): domain Bacteria; kingdom Pseudomonadati; phylum Pseudomonadota; class Gammaproteobacteria; order Enterobacterales; family Erwiniaceae; genus Pantoea; species Pantoea sp. At-9b. The sequence goes on along the minus strand of NC_014840.1, from coordinate 135,008 downwards.
ACCCGACAGTCTTTCAGCAGGTTATTAAATGATGCACCGCCTTTGGCATTTTGCAGACGGTTAATCACGGCATAGCCTCCGTTGTCACACACCAGGAGAATAAATTTGTGGCCGGAAAGTACACTTGAGTAGATATCGGAGTTCATCATCATGTAGGTTCCATCCCCAATCATCACGAACACATCCCGCGCGTTACCCGCCATCGCGGCCCCCCAGCCGGCGGAGAGTTCATACCCCATACAGGAAAATCCGAACTCACAATCAAAAGTACCGGGATTTTTAACCCGCCAGCCTTTAACTAACTCACCCGGCAGGCCACCTGCGGCGCTGATGATGTAATCCTCGGCGGCGGCCTGGGCATTAACGACGCCAATTACTTGGGCATAAGAAGGGGCTGTGCCGTGGTCAGTGTGCTCCTGTTTATCCGCGATCAGCGTGTTCCAGCTAATGAAAGCGTTACGACCGCGTTCCAGCCAGGCCGCGTCAGCCTGCCATGCGCCGAGCGCAGCATGCATCTCAGCGATGCCTTCTCGTGCGTCACAGATCAGAGGAAGGGAACGATGTTTGTGGGCGTCGAATCGGGCTGCATTTAACGCGATAAATTGGGCACCATGATCGAACAGGGTCCACGAGCCGGTGACGAAGTCCATCAGTCGCGTGCCAATAGCGATAATCACGTCAGCATTGGCCGCCAATTCATTAGCTGAGGTTGAACCGAGGATGCCAACAGGCCCCATATGCATCGGATGGTCATGGGTGAAGGCACCTTTACCTGCGATGGTTTCTACCACCGGGATGCCATGTTCTGTGGCGAAGGCTTCGAGCGTTGCTTCCGCCTGGGAGTAACGCACACCCCCGCCCGAAATAATGAGCGGACGTTTCGCCGTTTTCAGCAGTTGAACGGCCTGTTCCAGTAACCGCCGGTCAGGACGGGGGCGTGGCATGGTATGCAGTCGCGGAGAGAAGAACTCTTCCGGATAATCATAGGCCATCTCCTGTACGTCCTGACAGACACCGATAAAGGCGGGCCCACAGTCACCCGGATCAAGCAGGGTGGCGACCGCCTGTGGCAGAGAAGACATGATTTGTTCCGGCCAGGTTATGCGATCCCAATAGCGTGATACCGCTTTGAAAGCGTCATTGACGGTTTGGGTGGGATCGTTGAAGTGCTCTACTTGTTGCATCACCGGATCGGGAATTCGGCGGGCAAAGCTGTCACCGCAGATCATCAACACGGGTAAACGGCTGGTATGAGCAACGCCCGCGGCGGTCAAAAGATTCGTTGTACCCGGTCCAATAGATGCCGTGACCACCATAATCTGGCGACGTACCATGGCCTTAGCAAAACCGACAGCCGCAAAAGCCATCGATTGCTCATTCTGACCACGCCAGGTTGGCAGTACATCTTGTGCAGCTTCGAGTGCTTCACCCAGGCAGGTGACATTGCCATGACCGAAAATGCCATAGACGCCGGGGAAAAGGGGAACACGTTCACCGTCAACTTCCGTGAATTGGTTGCTCAGGTAACGAACAATCGCCTGAGCGGTGGTGCAACGAATTTTGGCCATAATTAACTCACTCTCAGTAGACGCTCAGACACAGCATCATGGTTGGTTTAACAAGTTAAATTGCGACATCTGATTAATAGCAATAAATGTTGCAATTTTTGAGCCTAAAAATCCCTTCCCGACGTGCGGGCAGGGATGAGAAGTGCATGGCGGTTACGCCCGGCTGCGCTTGCGGGCGGTTTCTTCGCGCTTTTCTCGTTCTGTAATGGTTTCGATGGTCGGTTCCGCTTTTTCAGGATGCAGCGCGGAGGCCAGGGCCATGGCAATGCTCTGAGCCAGACACATGGGGGCCGCCAGCGATCGCGAAAAGCTGTACTCTTCTTCCGGCACCGTAAACAGAACGCGTGCGTTTTTCGCCAAAGGTGACAACTGTCCATCGGTAATTGCCACGATCGGGAGTCCTCGGGCAAAAACATCATCAGCGATGGCAATCACTTCTTTCGCGTAGTGGCGGAAAGCGATGGCAAACAGCACATCATTTTCACGCATATTTTTTGCCATCTGGGGTGCCAGGCCACCTGAAGCATCCAGCAATACCACCCTGCGGTTCAGCATGGTGAACAGATAGCGCAGTAATAATGCAATAGGTTCCGAGCGCAGCTGACCCATGATATAGATGGTGTCAGCATCCTTTAGCAGCTGCGCCGCAAGGTCCAGATCGGCGGCTGTCACATTGTGCAGTAACTCCTGTAAGGTCGCGATATCGCGAATAACCAGACTCTGCAAAAACCCCAGGCTGCCACGTTCATCATTCTTCCGGAGGTCATTCTCCAGGGCATTCAGGCGTTCGTTGTAACCCGGAGCTGCTGTGGCAAGGCGTGACTGGAACACGCTCTGCATTTGTTTAAATCCGCTATAGCCAAATGCCTGTGCAAAACGCACCAGCACCGACGGGTGTAGTCCACATTTAGCCGCGACAGCATTAATGGACTCAAGCGCCACCGTATTCGGGTTTTGCGTGATATAGCGTGCCGCCTGTTTATGTCGTTCGGACAACTGCGCATAACGCGCCGTGATGTCATTGACGACCTGTTCATAAGTTGAATGAGGCAGCGGTTTAGACGTGGCCTGCATCTTCTGTACTTTTCCCATTTACCGTTCCTCAGCAAATCACCGCGACCAGTCTACTTCATCAAGAGCAATAAAAATTGCAAATTCAACTTCCATGCAATTATTTCTAACGTATTCGTCAGCCCCTGTGAAAATGTCTTGGCCTGTTTTGTGATTTCACTCGAAAAAATCACTTAAATTTTTGGCGTGTTAACGCCATGTCAAATTCTACTAAGTTTCAATCCATTGAAATGTAATGACTAATTAACCAATTCTGCGCCTGTGTTGTTGAAAGGTTGTGGTGTTGCAATTTTTGTTGCGATAAAACTAATATTGCAAACATCAGTGCTGTCAGGTGGCGTTAAGTTGCAATCAGTTGCCGTCTGCACAGTCGCCACATGTTCGGGAACGCGATAAGCCTGAACCAGATGCCGGAGGAAAGACGAACCATGTACGAGAATGTTGGACAGTTCATAAATGGTCAATGGTGCAAGGGAAGCGGGCAGGAATCGATCAATGTTATCGATCCGGGCAATGGACAGGTGCTAGGGACATTTTCACCTGCATCTTCTTCTGACACCTACGATGCGCTTGACGCTGCTGAAAACGCGCTGCCTGGCTGGCGTGCAACCCAGGCTTGGGCACGTGCTGATTTCTTACAAGCTATCGCGCGAGAAATGGTTGCCGCTGCCGCTGAGGCCGCATTAACCATTTCGCAGGAGAGCGGTAAACCCTTAGCTCAGGCGAAACGAGAATGGGAGCTGTCAGTTGACCAGTTTGTCTGGTACGCCGAAGAGGCTCGTCGTATTTATGGCCGGATTGTCGAAAGTCGAGTACCGGGTGGCCGTTGTGAAGTGCTGCATGAGCCGGTGGGGGTGGTTGCTGCCTTTACCGCGTGGAATTTTCCGGTGGTTTTGGTTGCGCGTAAATTGGCACCCGCATTGGCTGCGGGTTGCACGGTGGTATTGCGTCCATCCAGTGAAGTGCCCGGTTGTGCAATGATGATTTTTGAATGCCTGCGCAAGGCGGGCCTGCCTGCCGGGGTGGCGAACCTGGTTGTCGGACCGACAACCGACACCTATGAACCGCTGATCGCCTCCCCGGTGGTGAAAAAAGTGTCGTTGACCGGATCAACCCAGCTTGGGCAGCAGATGATTCGTGATTCTTCCGGCACGATTAAACGCCTGAGTATGGAGCTGGGCGGGAATGCGCCGGTGATTGTTTATGACGATGCCGATGTGGAAAAGGCACTCGACCTCTCTGTTGCCACCAAATTTGCCAATTGCGGCCAGGTCTGTGTGACCTGCGATCGCTTCTATGTGCATGAAAGTCTCTACGACGCTTTTGTCACCGGTTTCGCCAGCCGGGCCGCCAAATTAAAGGTCGGATATGGTCAGGACGAAGGCATCAACATGGGGCCACTGATCAACCCCCGTCGCTTACGTGCCATTGAAGAGATCGTTGCTGATGCGCGCCGTAAAGGAGGACGGATCGTCACTGGCGGTGAACGTATCGAACTCCATGGCGGTTATTTCTATGCGCCAACGGTGATTGCCGATCTGCCCGATGATGCGCTGGCAATTGCTGAAGAAAATTTCGGACCCATCGCGGCTATCACGTCATTTAAAGACAGTGAAGATCTCTGGGGGCGCGTGAACAACTCCGCCTACGCGCTCTCTGCGTATGCTTTTACGCATGATCCTGCACGTATCCGTGAAACAGTATCCCGCCTTGAGGCGGGCATGGTGGGGATTAACAGCTACGCGCTGGCTGCCGCTGAAGTGCCATTTGGTGGTATTAAGGCCAGCGGGATGGGACGTGAGGGGGGGGCGGAAGGCATCCACGATTATATGAACATCAAACTCGCACAAATCGTGGTGTAAGGAGCAGGGATGAAACTGAACAACATTAAAGCGCGCTGGAGTGACCATCAGACCGTCCTGAATGGTTGGTTGAGTATCGCGAACGCCTTTACTGCGGAGATCATGGCCGCTCAGGGTTATGACTCTCTCACCATTGATTTGCAGCATGGCTTTGTCGGCTATGAAGAGGCAAAACACATGTTACAGGCGATGCGTGCCAGCGGTGTTGCGCCTATGGTGCGCGTACCCTGGCTGGAACCGGGGATCATCATGAAGGCGCTGGATGCAGGAGCCTGGGGGATCATCTGTCCGATGGTTAATACCGCCGAGCAGGCTCAGTTACTGGTGTCCTGTGTGCGCTATCCCCCTCATGGTACACGCAGCTTCGGCCCGACGCGGGTCAGCTTTGCCGCAGGGCAAGATTACGGCCAGTTTGCGGATGAACAGGTTGTGTGTTTTGCCATGATTGAAACCGCAGAAGCAGTGCGAAATCTCGAAGCGATTGTCGCGACTCCAGGTCTTGATGGTGTGTATATCGGGCCAGCCGATTTGACGCTGGGGCTGACAGGCAGGAAATACCGCACGGGGTTTGACCGTGAGGAACCGGAAATCGTCGAAGCACTTAAACACATTCTCGATGTGGCGCATCGTGCAGGTAAGAAGGTCGGTTTGCACAACGGGACCGCCACCTATGCGGCGAAAGCCGCCGCCTGGGGCTTTGATTTGGTCACGGTCTCTAATGATGTGCAGCTGCTTCGTTCTGCCGCGACCGCCAGCATTGAGCAATTTCGTGAGCTGAATGAACCTCAGGCGCATTCCTCTCCTGCCAAACAGCCCGGAGGCTACTGATATGCCACATGTACTGGTAGCCGGTAAGATCCATGAAGCCGGGATGGATGTGTTACGCAATGCGGCGGGTATCACCTTTACGTTGGTGCCTGACGTCAGTGTTGAAAGCTATGCGCCGCACATCGTCAATGCCGACGCACTACTGATCCGCACCCAGCCGTTGACCGCCAAACAAATAGCCAGCGCGCAGCAGTTAAAAATTGTCTCCCGTCATGGTGTGGGATACGACTCAGTTGATGTCGAGGCGCTGACTGAGCGCAATATCCCGCTCACCATCGTTGGTGATGTGAATTCGCTTTCCGTTGCAGAACATGCCTTATCGATGTTGCTGGCTTTGGCAAAACGGGTTACCTGGTTTGACCGCAGTATTCGCGAGGGACGTTGGAACCAGCGCAATACATTCTCAGCGGTGGAGATTGCCCATCGCACCTTGTTCATCCTTGGTTTTGGCCGTATTGGCCGCGAAGTGGCTCGTCTGGCAAAAAGCTTTCGTATGCAAGTGATGGCTTACGATCCCTACCTGCCCGATAACGTTTTTGCCGAACATGGGGTTGAGCGCGTCAGTGAAATTGATGATGGACTCAAAATCGCGGATGCCGTGACGGTGCATTTACCCCTCATTGGAGATAAGCCACTGATTGGTTACCGGGAACTGGCGTTGATGAAACAAGGGGCTTTTCTCATTAACACGGCCAGGGGCGGCATTGTTGATGAGGATGCATTGGCGGCTGCGCTACAGAGTGAACATCTGGGCGGTGCTGGCCTGGATGTCCTGAGAGATGAACCCGCCGATCTCAGTGCGGCTCTGCTGCTGCAAGCCGATCGCCTCATTCTCAGCCCACACACTGCGGGCCTGACGCAAGAAGCTGCGATGCGCATGTCTGTCGCGGCGGCGACCAATATTGTTAATTATTTCAACGGTCAGCTTGATAGCCAGCTGGTGGTAAATCAACAGGTGATTGCGTTGCAGGACCTGATGAGTCAGTTGCCCTGAACATGAGAAAGGGAGAGAACGATGCGTAAATTAGGTATTGGGCTGATTGGCACCGGTTTTATGGGGAAATCGCATGCCATGGCATGGAAAGCGGCGGCTACCTTTGCCGGAGAGATACAACCGGTATTGGTCAGCGTGGCCGATATTGATGGTGCTGCGGCTGAAAATGCTGCGCAAAGGTATGGCTTTGCCCGCTGGACAACCGACTGGCAGTCTTTGATTAATGACCCGGCAATTGACGTTATTTCCATCACCTCTCCCAACCGTTTCCATGCAGAGCAGTCTCTGGCGGCGATTGCCGCAGGTAAGCATGTTCACTGCGAAAAGCCACTGGCCCCCACTAGCGATATCGCCAGTGAAATGTATCAGGCGGCGGAGAAAGCCGGGGTCATTACTCAGGTTGGATTTAATTACATCAAGAACCCGATGTTGAAGCTGGCAAAACAGATGATTGCCGATGGCGATCTCGGCGAAATTACCGGTTTCCGCGGCATTCACGCTGAAGATTTTATGACGGACCCCAACGTACCCTGGTCCTGGCGTCTGGACCCGGCAGGTGGGGCCGGTGCGGTTGCAGATCTGGGTAGCCATATTCTGGGGATGGCCAGATTTTTGCTGGGGCCGATGACGGAAATTTTCGCTGACTTGGATACGGTGGTTAAGTTTCGTCCTGAGAAGCCAGGTTCTGCCGTGATGAAAGCGGTAGAAGTCGATGATATCGCCCGTCTGACGGTAAAATTCGCACGCGGTTGTCGTGGGCATATTGAAGCGAACTGGGTTGCATCCGGTCATAAAATGCAGCTTGGTTTTGAAATTACCGGCACTCGTGGTTCTTTGATATTTAATCAGGAACGATTTAATGAGTTGAAATTTTTCCAATATGGCAGCAGTGAAAATAAAAATGGATTTATGACACTGGTTGCTGGTCCGGAACATGAACCTTATGGATTGTTTTGTCCAGCAGCGGGTCACCAACTCGGTTTTAATGACCTAAAAACAATTGAGATGCTGGAGTTTATTCAGGCTATTAAACAGGGGAAACCAACGGGCCCTGATTTTAAAGAAGCATTCGAGATCCAGAAACTGGTCGATGCGGCACTACTCTCTTGCCGCGAACGGAGCTGGATTGCGGTCTGACTCACGTAGAGGTGAGGATAAGTAGCAGGAGCAGGTAATACGAGGAAAGGATTCCTCATACTTTTGAGCGAGAACTTACAGGCTTAATTATTATCCGTTCTGTCATCAATGGATGGCAAACATCAGCAAACTTTGTTGTAGCAGTAAACCCTACGTAATGGCAGTAATAATAAACCTTCATGGTCAGATTTATTCTGACATTAATAACTATTGTGGAAGGCATCATGAAAAAAATCATCTTACTCTGTCTTACATTACTCTCTCTCAGTCCATCAGTGTTTGCGATCCAGGTTGGTGTCAGTATTGCACAAATGGATGATGTATTTCTTTCACGCCTGAGAGGCTACCTGATTGAGCATGCCAAACAATATCCCGATATGACGTTGCAGTTTGAGGATGGGCAAGGTGCGGTGGATAAACAACTCAGCCAGGTACAAAGTTTTATCAATGGAAAAGTTGATGTGATCATCGTTAACCCTGTTGACACACAGGGAACGAAGAATATGAGTGATGCCGCCCGCAAAGCAAAAGTCCCGTTAATTTATCTTAACCGTATGCCGTCTGATTCCAAAATGGGTGATGGTATTAGTTATATTGGCAGTGATGAAATTGAAGCGGGCCGTTTGCAAATGGGATATTTGGCCGATATGGTCAAGGATCGTAAAAATGTGAATATTGCGATCATGAAAGGACTTTTAAGCAATGACGCCACCCGCTTCAGAACGCAGGGCGCAAAAGAAGTCATCGCGAAACATCCCAATATGCATGTTGTGATGGAAGATACCGCAAAATGGATGCGTGAAGATGGCATGAATCTGATGAATAACTGGATTTTGACCGGACAGAAGATCGATATTTTATCAGCGAATGCGGATGAAATGGCGATTGGTGCAGCAATGGCGATAAAAAGTAATGGTCTGAATATCGGTAAAGATATTTTAGTTGGCGGAACAGACGGCGGACCAAATGGATTGCAAGCCATTAAATCAGGCTTATTAACAGTGACAGTGTTTCAGGATGCTAAATCACAGGCTTTTGGCGCGATCGATATGGCAGAGAAAGCCGCCAAAGGAGAGACACTTAAAGATATTAACTTTATCCCTTTCCAGTTGGTTACACCGCAAAACTACCAGAAATTCATCACTAATTAATGGCAGATTTCTTTCTGTGTCCTTCGCACCTGTGAAACTACAGGTGCACTTTTTTAATCGGGAGTGGGTATGAAAACAATTAAAGGTCCTGGTGTTTTTCTGGCGCAGTTTGCCGGAGACAGTGCGCCTTTTAATACGCTGGCTGGCATGGCGGAATGGGCGGCGCATAAAGGATTTAAAGGTGTTGAAATTCCCAGCTGGGATAGCCGCTTGATTGACCTGCGCAAGGCGGCGGAGAGCCAGACTTATGTTGATGAAATTCTGGGTACACTGGATCAGTATGGTTTAACACTAACCGACCTGGCCAGTCACCTTCAGGGGCAATTGGTGGCATTACATCCGGCGTTTGATCTGCCCGCCGACAGTTTTGCACCGCCAGAAGTCCATCAGAACCCTCAGCTTCGTCAGCGTTGGGCAACCGAACAACTGTTACTGGCCGCCAGGGCGTCACGCCGTTTTGGACTCACTAAGCACGTCACCTTTTCCGGCACTTTACTCTGGCCGTATATCTACCCCTATCCGCAGTGGCCGGAAGGACTGATTGAGGAAGGTTTCAATGAACTGGCTCGACGCTGGACGCCCATCCTCAATGCCTTCGATGAACAAGGTGTGGATGTTTGTTATGAAATCCATCCTACGGAAGACCTGCATGATGGTTTGACGTTCGAACGATTCCTGGAGAAGACCGGTAACCATGTGCGCTGCAACATCATGTATGACCCCAGCCATTTGCTGCTTCAGGGAATTGATTATCTGACCTATATCGATCACTACCACCAACGTATTAAAGCTTTTCACGTCAAGGATGCCGAATTCCGTCCCGATGGTAAAACCGGCGCTTATGGTGGCTATCAACCCTGGACTCGTCGTGCAGGGCGCTTTCGCTCACCCGGTGACGGTCAGACCGATTTCGCAGCCATTTTCTCAAAACTGACCGGCTATGACTTCGATGGCTGGGCGGTGCTGGAGTGGGAGTGCTGCTTTAAGAACCCGGAAGATGGTGCAAGCGAGGGTGCTGAATTTATTAACCAGCACATTATACGGGTGACGGATAAATCCTTCGATGACTTTTGTAAGTCTTATGTTGATCAGTCAGTTAACAAAAAAATTCTGGGTATCTGAGGAGCTCACCATGACGAAGCAATCTTTAAAAGGACGTCGTATCCGGCTTGGAATGATCGGTGGTGGTAAGGGGGCCTATATTGGCGGCATCCATCGCTTTGCTGCCCGTCTGGACAATGAGTATGAACTGGTTGCAGGTGCATTCGATATTGATGCGCAGCGTGGACATGCCTTTGCCGCAGAGAATTACATTGCTGCCGAGCGATCTTATGACAACTGGCAGGCAATGCTGGCTGCGGAGCGGGCACGGGAGGAAGGTGTCGATGTCGTGGCCATCTGCACCCCTAATTTTACGCACTATCCGATTGCCCGTGCTTTCCTTGAGGCGGGGATTGATGTGATTTGTGAGAAGCCGCTGACCACCACACTGGCCGATGCTGAATCACTGGCAGAAGTTGTAACAAGTACCGGTGGCTTCCTCGGGGTGACGTATACCTATTCCGGTTATCCGATGATCATGGAAGCTCGCACCCGGGTTGCAGAAGGGCTTATCGGTGCCGTGCGCACTGTCCAGGTTGAATACCCATTAGAATGGATGGCGACAGGCGTTGAGCTCAATAATCAACAGGCGGCCTGGCGTGTCGATCCGCAAAAAAACGGGCGAGGAGGATCGATTGGCGATATTGGCACTCATGCATATCACCTTGCCGGATACGTCACCGGACTGAAGGCTGAAAGCGTGATTGCTGATCTGGCTACCTTTGTTGCAGGTCGGGCGCTGGATGATAACGCCCATGTCATGATCCGTTATGAAGGGGGAGCGAGAGGGATGTTGTGGTCATCCCAGGTGGCGATTGGCTGTTCCAATTCACTGCGCTTACGTGTTTATGGCGAAAAAGGTAGCCTCAGCTGGTTCCAGGAGCAACCGAATGAGTTGCTTTATACCCCGCTTAATGGTCATACACAGGTCATCAAACGTGGGCGCGATGATCTCTATGATCTGACAAAAGCCCGTACCCGCACACCGCCGGGACATCCGGAAGGGTATATCGAGGCTTTCACTAACCTGTATAGCGGCTTTGCGTCGGCGTTGCGTTCGCGTGGCGAGCAGCGTGAAATCAACGGTATTGGGGCCGCCGTCCCGCAAATCTATGATGGTCTTAAAGGTGTCGCTTTTGTTGATGCTGTGGTTGACAGTCATGAACAGGGAACCGTCTGGATAAAACCCAAATATCGTTAAAGCTGGCGGAGACTCCCTGTGAATACTGCTAAACGGATTGAAGGGCGCTTTCGCCAACTTGCTGAGTATCAGGGAGTCGATGTAAGCCAGTTAAAACTGGCGCTGATGGAGAATTATGTGAATCAATGGCGCTGTCGTAGCGCTGTGACGTCCGTTGAGGTTCTTTGCCTTGATGATGATTTTCGTCGTCAGCATCAAAAGCCTGTGCCGATATACGTCAAGGTCTGTGGATTGACGATGGCAACGCAAACTGAAGATATTCTCTTCAATTTGCCGCATTACGCCATGCCCTATGAACATTGTCGGCTGGTGTCAGCAGAGCGGTTTCGTACCGCACCGCAAGCTGCGGGCCTGAATTTCTCTGTACGATTATTGCCTGCGTTACATCTGCCGGAAGGGCTGGAGTGGGAGGGGTATTTGTTGTTTTTTGATCCGAGTTATCGTCTGGAACCCCATCGAAGCCGCTTACTGGAAACACTCAAAAAAGACGTGATTTTTCAGGTGCAGCAGGGGCTGTTTCAGTACCAGCAAAAACTGGCGCACCACTTTTCTGCATTACACACTCCCCACCAGCTTCCTGTCGGTTAAAAAACGGGACTCTGTAAAGAGTCCCGTTGTTCATTATGGATTAAAGCTGCACAGGTAAACCAGTTTCAGCCGATTGTTGCGCACAGTCGGCGAGCTTCAGCGCCATATATCCATCATAAGGGGTAACAGGAACGGGCTTCGCATGCTTAACCGCGGAAATGAAGGCTTCCAGTTCCATCCGGTAGGCATCCGCATAGCGTTCGAGGAAGAAGTGGACTAATGGAACGCGAGCATCGGTTGCCGATTTATTGAAACGACGCAGAGTGGATGGGCGAAGATTGTCATTGAGTAACATCCCTGCAGAACCATAAGCTTCAATGCGTTGGTCATGTCCATAGACGGCTTGACGACTACAGTTGATGTGGCATTGCTTACCCGATTTAGTGATCATCTGAACCATCACGGTATCGAAATCATTCAACGGTTCTAATGCCGGCTCCAGCATACGGCTGGCAGAGGCAAATACCTGCACAGGCTCTTCACCGAGTAACCAGCGCGCCATGTCAAAATCATGAATCGTCATGTCCCGGAAGATGCCGCCAGAGTGACGCAGATAGTCCATGGAGGCAAAGCCCGGGTCACGGCTGGAAATCATGATTTGATGCAGTTCGCCCACTTCACCTTTCGCAATGGCGCTGTGCATTTCAGCTGCGCTGGGATCAAAGCGGCGGTTAAAGGCAATCATGACGGGAACATCGCATTGCTTAAGCTCTGCGCAGGCGACTTCGGCACGTTCCAGGTTAAGGTCTACCGGTTTTTCACACAGTACCGCTTTACCATTGCGGGCTGCACTCAACATCAGATCAACATGCGTATCGGTAGGTGTCGCAATGATCACGGCATCCACCGCATTGCTCTCAATCAACTCCATCGGCTCTTTCACGGCCTTGCCACCATATTTCTCCGTCAGTTTGATAGCGTTGTCGATGAAAGGATCAGCAATCGCGACCAGTTCAACATTGGGGTTGCTTGCAACATTCATTGCGTGGACGTTGCCAATGCGGCCTGCGCCAAGTACGGCAATTTTCATGGTATGAGTTCCTGTTGTTTTGCAGAGAGATTCAACTCTGTCTGGTCACGTCGTGTAGACTCTTTCAGTCGTCTGCTTTAGCACTTAACATTGCAATAATTGTTGTATTGCAAATAAAATTGCAAGCACCTTTTTTGACCTGAATTGGCGGGTTTTATAGCGGCGGGCGTGCGCTCAATGAATTGATTTAATTGAGTTAAATATCAGTGGTGATCCATTAAACATGCCGTATTCACCATGCAGGTATGATCTTTTTCTCTCAAAATTCTGAATCAGATCACGAAAATTGAAATTAAAATTGCTGTTATTGCTGTTATTGCTGTTTAGCAATTTTATTTCCATGCTTCACGCCCGAATGAAAAAACAGTTGGAAGAGGAAAACTGGCAGGGGCAATTTGTGGTCGCGGGTTTTATTGCAATATCATGTCCGCCATAAAACCAGCATTTCGGAACTTACCCGGTAGTCCTTAGCTATACATGTTGTAGCGCATAATGATGTTAATACGTGAATAGGAGGCGTAGTTTTCCTCTTCAGGTAGAAAACCATGAAATTCCAGTAAGGTCTTGAAAGCGTGCTGCGCATCAAGTTGTAAATTGTGCTCGATAAGCACATCAATTTTTCCTGCCTGCATCAATGCCCGGTTTTCGCGATCAAGATCGTGGCCGATGAAAACTTTTGGCACGATTCTCTCTTCATCCAGCGCCCGCAGTATTCCTGGATTCCCACCTCCCACGGTATAAATCGCATCAATACCGGGATGTTGCTGCAAAAAGAGACTCAGGGATTGGTACATGAGATGATCAATCCCGAACCCTTCAGAAAGAACGTTAATTTCATGCTGGGGCGCAAACAACTTCATGCCTTCTATGAAGCCATGGATTCTCTCCTGCTCACCGGCGAACTCTTCACTGCCTGTGATGGCAGCCACCGTCGCTTTTTCATTCCCCAGCCATTTGGACATCACAAAGGCGGCTGATTTACCGGCGTTAATATTATCCATACCAATATAACGCAGACGGGAGCTACCGCTGATGTCAGTAACCAGCGTCACGAGAGGAATGCGTTGCTTAATCAGTTGGTTAATGACGGGAATGAGCTTCTCTGAATTCATCGCTTTGAGGATGATGCCGTGTGAATCAAGCGAACATTTCTTCAGCAAGTTCTCGACCTGGGTAACGGTCATGTTCTCATAGCAGTGAAAGCGCAACTGGATTTTGAAAGAGGCAAAGCTGGAGATCTGGCTGCTAAACGCCTGCCTGACAAGTTCACTGAAACGTTCAGGCGTATGCATGATCACATCAAAATAGAGTGTACGGCCCTGCGCCAGGCTGCTTTTTTGTTGCAGCTCCAGGTCAGCAAGCGCCTGCTTAATTCTGTGCAGAGTTTGTGGGTGCACTTTACCGCGGTTATGCAGGGCGCGATCAATGGTGGCAAGACTTAATCCAGACTGAGCAGAGATCTGTTTTTGAGTAAATTTAGGCATAGGTCACATGACGTAATGGTGAGGTTTTTTTGATGTGATGTAAATGGAATGTAGCTGCTAACTTAACAGGCATCAACCCTATCATGTTCCGGTGTTCTCAAGGAAACGATGCATGATAAGGCCCTGTTAACCTATCAACACCATGAGGTGGTTATGACGTCTTCCTATTTTGCACATGAAGAACAGGTCTCCATTGAGGATTTCAAAACCTTTTGCGCCCAACAACTTGACGCAGGGGATTTCCCGCTCGCAAGTGAGGTGGTGGACAATGTTCTGGTTTACGATCGCACGACGCTGGATAACGCTGCCACCCGAGACAAAAAGGCAGTGCTGAGTGAACTCCATAAAGCACTTTCTTACGGTCCGGGTGTTTTCACCGTTCGTGGTCTTTATGAAGACGTTCAGGTGGTTGATCGGGCATCTCAGGTGTTTGAAGAAATCATGAGCGCTGAAGCCAAATCGAAAATTCAGGCCGATCATTTTTCTAAGGCAGGCAATAACGGGCGCATCTGGAATGCACTGCAAAAGCTGGCTGAAGTGGATCCCGCATCCTTCGTAGATTATTACGCAAACCCCACTCTGGCGCTGATTTGCCAGGCATGGCTGGGACCGGCATGGCGCATGACATCGCAAGTTAACCAGGTCAGGCCCGGAGGCGAAGCCCAGCAGCCGCATCGTGATTATCACCTGGGCTTCCAGCAAAGTGCCTTTGCCGCCGAGTTTCCGATCCCTGTGCAGATACTTTCTCAGTACCTGACCCTGCAAGGCGCTGTTGCTCATTCGGATATGCCATTGGCTTCTGGTCCAACGAGACTGCTCCCCTGGTCACATCAGTACGAGCTGGGTTACATCGCTTATCGTCATCCGGATTTCGTGGATTACTTCGCCAATAACTATGTCCAGTTGCCGCTGAAAAAGGGCGATGGCTTGTTCTTCAATCCTGCGCTGTTCCATGCTGCCGGTAACAACACCACCACCGACCATGTGCGAACGGCGAACCTGTTGCAGGTTTCCTCTGCTTTTGGCGTACCGATGGAAGAAGTCAACCATGAGAAAATTTTGAAACTGGTGTATCCGCTGCTGGTCGACAGCAAGCACAACCAGGCAGAACTGGATACCGCCATCAATGTTGCCGCCCGTGGCTATTCGTTTCCCACCAATCTGGATACGGATCCTCCTTTGGGCGGGATGGTACCGCAAACCCAGCAAGATTTGGTGCGCCAGGCCATTCAGCAGAGATGGTGTTCAGCGGAGTTCAACCAGAAACTGGATGAACATAGCGACCGCAGAAAAGCATAAGCAGGCAATGCCGGGCTTTGGCCCGGCAGGCCCGTCGTGTATGCCACTGCTTCAATCCCCCCACACCCGAATTCAGGGCTGATAACATCACGGAATTCATGCTTTTCACGAGCGCGAAATCGTTGCGACCAGTGAGCCTGCATGTAAGTTGTGTCAGAATTGATCCCACGCCGCCAGTTCCTGGTTCCGCTATGAGTATTCTCACTGCATGAGATACCCGGGCGATCAAAAGTTACAGTACGCATTACGTGGGGGATTCATGAGTACAGGCAATCTTTTTCTATTACAGCCTATGGATGGCAGCATCATCGAGTTTAATCCGGCAACCGGAGAACGTGTTTCCGTCGTATCTGGCCTGCGCTCGCATCCCGATGGCATTGCCGTCGATGTGAAGAATAACAAGATCTACTGGACCAATATGGGCGAGCACAAAGAACCTGCAACCCTGGAGTTTTTCCAGGCTGACGGGAGTGTGGAAATCGCGAATCTGGACGGTTCTGGTCGCAAGCGTCTGGTTGAGAACGGACTTTTCGTGACCGGTAAGCAGCTTCTCCACGACGAACAACAGGGATATCTGTACTGGTGCGATCGTGAAGGGATGCGCGTGTTGCGCGCAAAAGAAGATGGCTCGGATGTGACCGTACTCATTCAAACCGGGCTTTTTCCGCAGGACTCCCGGGACTACACGCGCCATTGCGTTGGCATCGCGATTGATGCGGAAAATGAATTTATCTACTGGACGCAAAAAGGGCCTTCCAAAGCGGGGCAGGGACGCATTATGCGAGCGTCACTCGCACTTCCTGCCGGCGAAACAGCCTCTACGCGTCACGACATAAAGCCAGTCATGGAAAACCTGCCGGAACCCATTGATCTGGAATACGATTCCAGCAGTAACCTGATGTACTGGACAGACCGGGGAGACAAGCTGAAAGGTGGGAACACGTTAAACTGTGCCACGGTGCAAAATGGCGAGTTTAGCGATCATCGTATCCTTGCTACCGGTTTAGACGAAGGTATTGGGTTGGCGATCGACCACCCTCGCGGCGTGATATGGATTACCGACCTGGGGGGTAATTTATGGCAATACCAACTGAACTCAGATGAGCCGCTGCAACGTATCGCCAGCTTTGGGCCGCTGACAGGGATTGCTCTGGGTTGATGAGCATCCCCGCCCCATAGCTTTATGCTATCCATTGGTGAATCAGAGCTAACGCATAAGGCTCTGAATTCACCACCGCGTGTCGAATACCAAAGAGTTTACGCACCTGCACCAACTCTTCCAGCCGCTGCGTCTCGGTTTCAATGCTGATCATCCCCCGGCACACCGCGCTGAGCTGCTTTCGATGCTGAATAAGCCAATGGCCGCGTAGCTGGTGGTCCGCCTTACTCTCTTCCGCCCGCATATGGTCATATACCATCACGAAGGGAACCTTGTTCTATCAGCAAAGACATTTCGCGCATCCACTGATTGGCGTAACCCGCAACGACCGCGTGTTGATTTAGCGTAATCATGGGAAAGCGGCTGACATTGAGTATCACGAAAGGGTTGGAATCTGTGGGCATAACATCTCCTGAAAGGGATTAAAACCAGCGGGCCAGCAGCGCAGTCAGTCGTCCCAGCGTGCGACTCATGGCCGGGGCGCTCAGGTTCATGCGTCGCGCCGCAGCGGCAACGCTGCCTTCCTCCAGCAGTACATCCAGCGCCAGCAGCAGGTTCAGATCCGGGTATTTCATGATGATCTCGTGTGCAAAAGGTATTCCCTAACCTTTTACCGAGGTTAATGGTCTTTATCAATGCGTGTGTTTTATGCACTGAGTCCTGACCTATATACCTCTGGTGTCATCGAACCGGGCTTTGTGCGGATTGAGTTGAATGCAATCAACGATAGCCAATTACAAACCACTTATTTTATGCGATGCTACGATAATTACCCCTGAAACTGTTTTTAGGCCGATAACGCCTTGTTTACTGGCATGCTTAATAAACTTGTGGCTGCATTAAAGAAACGGTGGATTAAATTTGTTATCCCTCTGGTTCTATTGATTGTTGCATTAGCGAATGGATTTAACGCTATCACGGAAACGTTCAACACTCTGCTTTCCTATATTCCCCATCAGGAACCACTAAAAGTCATTAATGCGCGCCTCCAGCCTTTCAGGATGTCACCCCAGGTGACCTATTCGGTTGACGACCTGTTTCTCATCATGACTATCAGAAATTACGGTTCGGAACCGCTGATGTTGGTCAGCGCCGAGGTGAATGTGAGGGGCAGCAAGTATGCGGGCGCAGGGGAGGCGGGTTCTCAGGGGCAGTGCGTATTTGGTCAAGACCCCAATTCTAATAATCCGCTGACCGTCAAGCCAGGCGGTACAGTCTCAATTATGATTGGCCGTGCTATACGCCTGGAGAATCTTCACAATCTGATGGATGTACTGCCTTTAGACCAGATTCATGTGATGGCATATGGTCAACCACCAATAGGGATACACGAGGTGTATTATGTTGATGTTCTTAATCAGGTTTTTGCTAACTATTATGGTGAGAAGACTGATGTGGTTGCGAACATCTATACCGGTGCCAACAGTGAAAAACACACTTTTCATTTTCCCCTTGCGCAGGGAACGGACCTGTTTTCCAAAGATGGGCATCTGCAACATGACTGGCTGATTGCGCGATGGATACAGCCTGATGCACGCGGATTAACGCCAGGAAAAGAGGGCTGTGCCCCGCTCTGAACGAGCTTCAGCTCACATCAACACTTAAACTCACCCATTTAGCCCCGGTAATGCTAGCCAGTTTTTCGGGTGAGATGCGCACGCCAGAGCGTGCATTCCCGCCGGCAGGCAGCACTTCAGGATAACTGAGCAGGCTTTCATCGCAATAAACGCTGACAGCCGGATTCACGCCAAATGGGCAGACGCCACCGGGAGCAAAGCCCGTGTGCATTTCCACCTCTTCAGCTGCCAGCATCCGCGCCTTCACACCAAAAAATTCTTTATATTTGCGGTTGTCCAGGCGACGATCGCCCGCCATCACCACCAACACGATCTGGTCATTAACGCGAAACGACAGCGATTTCGCGATTTGTCCATGTTCAACGCCAAATGCTTCAGCTGCCTGAATCACGGTTGCGGTCGGTGCTTCCAACTCAGTCACGGTAATTTCTGGTGCGTGTGTTTGCAGGAAACTGCGAACGCGTTGAATACCCATATTGCTCTCCATGTTATACATCGCCATCAGCAGCTAAAATAATACATACATCAGACTTCACAGCAAGTTCACTTATGTCGTGAGAGCAGTAAGCCTGCTGTGGCGTAACGGCCGTCAAGCGACTTTCTCCTGAAGTCCGGCAGAATAATGCTCATCGGGCCCATTGATTACTGCATCGCTGAGCAAAGCAGATCGTGATGTAATGACTCCTGATGAAGTTATTGAGCACTTTTGGCAGGGCAATCTGCACTTCAGATAAAACCGTCCGGCGAAACATATTTATCTGGCGCAGAAACGCAGTAGCGCTGCTGGCTAGTATCCGGCAACACAATCTCAGCTGCATTATTTGAGCGAGTTCATCATGCCACCCAGATGTAATCGGTTAGCCAAACGCTGCAACTCATCTCCTTTTCTGCTGTCTCTTGTTCATGGCTTTGCTTCGTTTTAACCGGAATATTAACGACATGACGACAGTTTTGCTCATCGAGGATGATATCCGTTTGGCACAGATGATCGTGCCTTACCTTGCACAATATGAGTTTGATGTACTGCATAGCGCCAGCTCCACAGACGCGCAGTCCCGCATGAAAATGCAGAATTTCGATGTCGTGTTACTGGACCTGATGCTCGGAGATGCTGATGGGCTGGCCTTGTGTCGCCAGATAAGGGCTGAGTCTAACAACGATCCAGCGATTATTATGGTCACCGGGCGGGGTGATCCGGCGGACAGAATCATCGGGCTGGAGGTTGGCGCTGATGATTATCTGCCGAAGCCCTTTGAGCCGCGCGAGCTGCTGGCACGTATGCGGGCGGTGCTTCGTCGTCTGCGGCCCGGCTCTCGCCGTGATGACGTCAGCGTGATCCAGTCGGGCGAACTGGAGATCGATACCGCAGCACGTACCGTCACACTGCGACAACAACCCTGTATGCTCACTTCTTTGCAATTTGATGTGCTGGTTTCGCTGGCGCGTCAGGCCGGACGCGTTTTGAACCGCGAGCAAATATGGCAGACGGTGCGCGGGGAAAGCTATGACAATTTTGACCGGGCGATTGATGTGCATATTGGGCGAATCCGCCAGTTGATTGAGGACGATCCGCGCGCACCTAAACGCATAATCACAGTACGCGGAGTGGGTTACGTATTTTCTGCGTTACCGGGACGCTAACCCGATGAAACGCATCTCCGATTTTCCCATGCATTTGCAGATTTTTTTCGCCGTGTTAAGCGCCATCGTACTGGTGGTGCTTTGCACCATTGTTTTGTGGTTATGGAGTGACGATAACAACCGCCATGTCAGTGCCTTTGCCACCTTCAGCGAACTGGTGGAACAAAACCTGCCACCCGCATCGGCGATGAAAAGTGCACAATCTGACGCGATAGATGACTGGATGCAACGCACCCATGCGCGCTTCGCGCTATTTGATGCGCAAGGGAGGCTGTTGAGCCGGCCTTTATCGCCAGAAATCCCCTTGCCCAAACAGGTCAGGGCTGGGGGCTACTTTGATGACTGGTATGGAACACGTTTTGTATGGCAACTCCAGGACAAGCGGCTGCTGGTCATTCAGTTCAGCACTGACCGGCTGGAGCGCCCCTGGACATTTATCATTATGCTGCTGGCATTGGCTGGCGCAGTAGCGCTGATGGCTTTTCCGGTGATTCGCCGACTGACTGCACGGCTGGAATCCCTGCAACAAAGTGTTGAAGCATTGGGGAGGGGCAATCTGGCCGAACGTGTACCGGTCACGGGAAGCGATGAAGTCAGTCAGCTAGCCGCCAGCTTCAACCGGTCGGCGGCACAAATCGAGACGCTGGTGCAGTCGCAAAAAACCATGCTGGCGAACGCATCCCATGAATTACGTTCGCCGTTGATGCGTATACAAATGGCCTCCGCACTGTTGTCGGATGAGCATTCTCAGGCGCAACATGAACTGCAACGTAGCGTGGCAGAACTGGATACGTTGGTTGAAGAGATACTCACCCTGAGTCGGCTGAAAATGGCGCAAAAGGTTATCGCGGCAGAATTCACCTCCACCGATGTCACGGCTCTGGCTGCTGAAGAGTGTGCCAGCGCTGAGATCGATCTGGTGGCTGAACATATTGTTGCTCAGGTTGATGCGCGCCTGATGCGGCGTTTAATGCGCAATCTGATTGAAAACGCGTTGCGCTATGCCGGTCAGGAGGTGGTGATGCGTTTACATCGTACCGATCCTGATAACTTTTTGCTGACGGTGGATGATCGTGGCCCGGGGATTCCCGCATTGGAAATGACACGCATTTTTGAGCCGTTCTTCCGCCTGAATCGCAGCGGTAATGGTACGGGATTAGGCTTGGCCCTGGTGCGTTCGATCAGTGAATATCATGATGGTGAGGTGAGTGTCACTAACCGCACTGGCGGAGGGGCCAGCTTCAGAGTACGGATTCCGCTGTTACATAACTTTACCTGAGGTAAAAAGAGGCGTTACAGGCGGCTGTTGTAATGGATAACAACACTCGCGCCAGCCCCTGTAACGAAAAGGATGAAGTACCATGTTCTCCAGTCCAGTGAAATCCCTTCCGCTGCTATTAATATTATCTGCGGCCTTTCCCGCCATCGCTGAGGAATCCGACAACGGCTTCAGTGGTTTTATCGGCGCGGGCGTTGGCGTAAAGCCGAATTACTCAGGGGCTAAACACAACGACACAACCTTTATCCCGGCGGTAAGAGTCAATTACGGACCGTTTTTTATCGGTGGCGTCGATACCCTTACCGCACTCGGCTGGCAGTTTGCTAAAACCGAACACTGGACATTCGCCCTGGGCGCAGGTGCCGATCTCTCACCACGTCAGGAGTCAGATGACGACTATCTGCGTGGCATGGGCGATATTAAAATCTCACCGCGTGCTTTTACCTCGGCAATTTACCGCAATGAACTCTTTAACGCCGGATTGATCCTGTCACAGGATATCGGCGGAAATCAGCAGGGATTGCTGCTCACCACCTATGCCAATCTGTCATGGCGTCCCTATGAAGATTTGCGGCTGTTTACCGGCCCCAGCCTGAGTTGGGCGGATAGCGATTATATGCAGACACAGCATGGTGTCTCGGCTCAACAATCCTCGCGCAGTGGTTTAGCCCGTTATGACGCAGGCGCAGGTCTGGAGAAAATAGGATGGGAGGTCGGGGCCGATTATGACCTGACCTCATCCTGGCGAGTATCGGCTCGGATTATGGCGCAACGTCTGGAAGGTGACGCCGCAGACAGCCCGTTGACTCAGGAGAAGCAGCAACTGAGTTATGCGTTATTGCTGGCCTGGCGTTTTTAATACCTGAATGGCTCCAGTGTCACAAACAACCACTGGAGCATCACACAGTTCATCGTGCCGCAAGTTCGTCGAGGAAATCCTGTGTCGTGATTTGGCGGCAGTAGCCTTTGATCGCATTGAGTGAGTTTTGCTGGCGTTCGGGTGTCAGTGTCGCGCAGGCATCGGTCACTAATGTCACCAGATATCCGAGATCACAGGCATCACGGACTGCGCTTTCAATGCATTGATCGGTAAGAAAACCAGCAATCACCAGATAACGCGTGCTGAGGTTACGCAACACATAATCAATGTTGGTGGAGATAAACACGCTGGAAGAGGTTTTCGACAGGACGATTTCATCATCCGCTGGGCTGATCGCATCCAGTACCTGGGCGTCCCACGAATCACGCGGCACGTTAAAACCGGTGATTTTGTAATCGAGGCTGCGGTCGCGTCCATCTTTGGTCAGGCTTTCAATCACGGTATACATCACTTCAACCTGACTGGCACGACAGGCCGCCTGGATTTTCTGCATGTTGCCGATGGTTTCACGTTCAATAATCTCGAAGAAATAACCAAACTTCTCGTTCTGCTCGGCGGCCGACATCCCGACATATTCACCACCGTCACGACGGGCGTTGTAGTTTTGCACATCGACAAATAACAGCGTCGCGGCTTCTTTCTCGATCGGAATATCACGGCTGGATGGGTTAAACATCAATTACGCCTCTTTTTTACAGGGCTGGCGGGTAAGTTCATTCCAGCTGTCGGTGAATATCGGGGCCAGATCCTCAGCCCACGCCCGTTGTCCAGCGGGTTGGGTGATCAGATCCTGACGGATTTCAATTTCCACATAGGGCAGGTCATTTTTATTGGCATGCTGCGGCACCGCATAATCGGTGTCATCGGAAACCGAATAAGGCTGGTTATCACCCACGCACCAGCGCTGAGTCGCGCGCAACTGCTCCAGCACCGTCAGCGCATAGGCGGCCTGATGCTGGTACAGGACGCCAACCTGCCATGGCCGTTGTTCACCGTGAAACACCGGGGTGAAGCTGTGCATGGCGAGGATACAGGTCGGGATGCCGTGCGCCTGACGTTCGGCCAGAAGTGCGCGGATGGTGTCATGGTAAGGGGTAAAGATTTCGTCCCGTCGCTGATCGCGTGCCTGCTGGCTCAGGTCGATATTGCCAGGAATGGTTGTCGCTTCCGATATCACCGGGATGGAGCTGGGAATGCCCGGTAGACGGTTGCAGTCAATCACCAGTCGGGAATAGAGCTGATGCACCAGCGGCGCATGCAGTAACTGGCTCAGATGGCGGGAAACGGCCAGTACGCCAATATCCCAGCCAATATGCCGGTCGATCTCATGTTGCGGTAAACCTAAATCGCCGAGCTGGCGCGGAATGCGTTTTCCACCATGATCGCACAGGATCAGGAAAGGGGAATCCCCGGCCCGGTTCTCCACCATCACCGGCGCAGGTTCATCTGAAAAAAGGAGTGGGGCGCTCACGTCTTTGATTACCTCATTTGGATTTTGCATTTAACGAAAGGGGGCCAAGCGCTTCCCATTGCTGCAAACGCTGCACGGTTTTATCGCCCTGGCTTTCCATAATGCTGGCGATAATGGCATCAATCAGCACAATGCCAGCGGCATAGCCATCAAACAGCCACGGTGTTTCCACATGGATCGCCAGTACCACTTTTGCGAGAGAAGCGATGGGAGAGAGTTGGGTATCCGTCACGGCGATGAGCGTGGCACCACGCGCCACAATCTCCTGGGCCAGTTCATACATGTCCTGCTGATAGCGGCGAAAATCAAACAGCACAAACACGTCGTTTTTATTCACGTCGATGATCTGCTGGATGCGGTCATGATGGTTTTCGGCCAGCACGTCTACGCCGCGTCGTACCTGTTGCAAGTTGCGGCCAAAATACATCGCCAGTGACTGGCTGATACGCCCACCGCCGAGGATCACATGATGTTCTTTCGCACCGATTAGCCGGGTGGCTTCGGCGATTTCATATTCCGCAATGTCGCGTAACGAGCACTGAATGGCCAGCGTGGAGGATTTAATCGCGGCTTCCATCAGGGCCGACGCGCTTTCTGTCGTCACCCAAGTTTCCAGGCGCTGTAACGGGCCTTTGGCCTGTTCAGAAATCTCATCACGCAACGCCTGCTGAAAATCGACAAAGCCACCAAAGCCCATACGACGGGCGAAACGCACCACGGAAGGGAGGCTGACGCCAGCACGTTCTGCCAGCTGCTGCACCGAACCTAAACCAGCGCCAGGGTAATCGGCCAGCATTGCCCGGGCAATTTTGCGCTCTGCCGGACTCAGTTCCGCCATGTTGTCTTTTATCTGTTGTGCCAGCACCCCGGCTCTCCTTCACTCAACCTCAGGCAAATCACAGTGCCACAAGCGCTGCGTCTGAACCATACGAATTTAATATATATTACATATATTGATTTTTAATCGATCTTGTAACATACATAAAAAAATAGCAAGAGGCGCACCTCAAACCAATTATGACGGGAGTTTACGGTTTAATGGACAAGCAATCCGTAATTAACAATGCAGAAACGATTGATTTTCAGCGTGAAGTTGCAAGGCTCAGGGCACTCGGGGTAACCACCGTGTTCGCCTCGCTGGTGGATTCGGCTGGCGTCATCCGTGGCAAATCCATTCCGGTTAACCGCCTGAAAACCCTCAGCCAATCTGGTGTGGGCGCATCCCCCTCCTGGGCACTGTTTTGCGCCGATAACGCCATCGCCTGGATACCGGCGTTCTCGGCGGTCGGCGATGATCGCTTACGAGCGGATCTCTCCGCGCTGGTGACATTGCAGGATGGCTTCTGCTGGGCACCGGTCGATGTTTTTGAACAGGAAGGGGAGCACGCGGCCTGGTGTAGCCGCCATTTTCTGCGCCGTCAGGTGGAGGCATTGCAGCAGCAGGGTATTGAAACCCTGGCCGCTGGCGAACTTGAATTCTTTCTGTTGCCCGAACAGGAGGAAGACGCTGAAGGAACATGGCATGCCTACGGCATGGGAGGTTTGTTGGCGCATGAAGCGATGGTTAATGACCTCGTCAATGCCCTTGAGGAAGCCGGTGTCGGTCTTGAACAATTTCACGCTGAATATGGCACCCGCCAGTTTGAACTGTCGCTGGCTCCCGCCAATCCGATCACGGCGGTAGATCGTCTGGTGCTGACCCGTATTTTGCTGGGGCGCATTGCCCGTAAACACCATTTACGCGTCAGTTTCTCGCCACGGCCGTTTGAGCGTGATGCGGGCAACGGTGCGCATCTGCACTTCTCCTTTACCCGTGATGGGCAGCCGCTGCTGGCGGGTGGCAGCGGTAGCTACGGTATCAGCGAAGCCGGGGGCAGTTTGCTGGCCGGGATTGTTCGGCATCTGCCGGAACTGGTGGCGCTGCTGGCTCCCTCCGTGCTGTCTGCCGACCGCCTGCAACCAGGGCATTGGTCAGGTGCCTATGCTTGCTGGGGACTGGAAAACCGGGAAGCCGCAGTACGCTACTGCGCCGCAAATAAAGGCAACCCCTACGGTGCCCATCTGGAGGTGAAGTGCATCGATCCCTCCGCCAATCCTTATATCGCCTGTGGCGCAGTATTGGGGATGGCGCTGGCGGGACTCAACGCCGCACTGCCACTGCCGCAGGCCACGCAAGCGGCCCCAGCCGATCTCTCCGAAGCACAGCGCCATGAACAACATATTTATCGGCTGATCACTTCACAGTCGGATGCCTTACAACGTCTCGCACAGAGTCCGCTGGCGCAGTCGATTTTACCGCCGGAATTGTTGGGTGCGCTGATCGCCGTGCGTCAACACGAACAGGATACCTGGGGACATCTGCCGCTGAAGGCCATCGCGGAGAAATTCCGCTTTGCATGGTCCGTTTAAGTTATTACCAACACCGGGGCAACCCATAACACATCTCGCTAATCAATCACGTCGTATGAGGGTGATGAAGATGAACCACGCACCAAATAAAAAGCGAAGTTTAAAACTGTGGGAGGCGCTGGCGCTCTCCCTGGGGATGGTGGGACCGACGCTGGCGATGTCTGGCAATGCGCAGGGATTAATCGACTCAGTCGGTAAAGCGCTGCCGATTGTGTTTGTCCTCGGCCTGGTCGGGGTCGCGTTAATTGCCTATGGCTTTATCCGCCTGACGCGTTTTTATAATCACGCCGGTAGCGCCTACGGTCTGGTAGGAAAAACCATTGGCCCGCGAGCCGGATTCTTTTCTGGTTTCGCGATTATGGGGACATATCTTTTCTTCTCAATTGCCACCCTGGCGGCATTGGGCGCGTTTACTAACGCCTTCCTCGCGGCATTATTTCCCACCTCGGGTATCCAGATCCCGTGGATTATCACCGCTGCGGTTGGCGTGATATTCAGTTGGGTTCTGAATTCACGTGATGGACAGACGGTGGCGCGGGTGCTGATGGTGATTGAAGGGGTCGGGATTGTGTTGATGCTGATACTGGCGGCAGTGATTGTCGTCAACCAGCCAGCCAACAGCGCGCCGCATGCCTCGTTGTTTAGCCTGAATGGTGTCAGTTTTCAGGCGGTGATGGCCGGTGTGGTTGCCGCCTTCCTCTCCTGGGCCGGTTTTGAAGCCTGTGCCACCTTGGGAGAGGAGACGGAAAATCCCAAACGCAATATTCCGCTGGCACTGCTGGGTTCCATCCTGCTGACCGGGGTGTTGTTTGTCGGCATGATGTATGTGCAGACGCTCGGTTTCGGCACCAGCGAGTCGGGTCTGAACGCCTTTAAAAATTCCGCCAACTCGCTGGGTACGCTGTCGCAGACTTATCTCGGCACGGCATTCTCGCTGGCGATGCTGTTTACCGCCATGATGTCGGCGTTTGCCGCAAATCTGTCGGCTGCCGCGACTTCCAGCCGCCTGTTGTTTGCCCTCGCGCGTGATGGATTCGGTCCGGCATGTTTCGCGCAGGTTTCCGCAAAGAATCATCAGCCGCGTAACGCTTTAACCCTGGTACTGGTGTTAAGCCTGCTGATCGATGTCGCAGCCTGGTTGACCGGTAAGCCTGATATGGGTACTGGCAACACGGCCATTGATGCCTACTTCTACTTTGCCATTATCGGCTCCGTCTGCCTGATGATCACCTATCTGATGATTGAAGTGGGCGTGATGAATTTTATCACCCGCATGGGCCAGAACATCCCGAAATGGGAGCTGATCCTGCCGCTGCTCGGCATCGTGATTATGGTGGTGTCGTTGTATTACAACGTGGTAGGGCAGGAAGAGCTGTTTAGCCCGGCGCTGGTGGCGTTTTACTGGTGTGTTGCCGGGATGATCATCATCATCTCCGCGCCGAAATTGGTACGCAATATCGGGCTTTCTCTGGCGTCAGAGTTTGTTACGCCAGCGGAATCCGTTACCCCCGCCACGACACAGAAGGAGTGGGTATGAGTCAGGAAATTTTCCCTCCCGAGGCCGCTGCCTTGTATCAGCGCGATGCCCAGTCAGTGGCGGGTATTGAAAAGTTACGCTTCTTCCCTCTCGCGATTACCGCCGGCCAGGGATGCTGGTTGACCGAAGCAGGAGGCAGAAAGCTGCTTGATCTGTCAGCCACCTGGACGGCGTCCGGTCTGGGACATGGTCATCCGGCAATCACCGCCGCCATTACCCAAGCCGCGCAGGCACCAGCCGGAGCGGGTGGTCTGTCAGCGGTACATCCTGACTCGGTCGGGCTGGCGGAGGAGTTGCTGGCGATCACCCCGGGCAGTGGCGATCGCTGCGTCTACCTCGGGCATGCCGGTAGTGATGCCAACGATGTGGCGTTACGCGCCTGCCGACTCGCCAGCGGGAAACGTAAAGTGGTGGCTTTTGCCCATGGCTACCATGGTGGCATCGGGCTGGCGATGAGGGTGTCCGGCGTGCATATCTCCGCAGGCAACGCCGCTGACCCGGATCTCTATCTCGCCACCTATCCCAATCCTTTCCGCAGTGATGATGCTGGGGCTGCGGCGGTCAATGCCAGCCTGCATGAAGTCAAAGAACAGCTGGACCAGGGCGATGTTGCCTGTGTCATTGTGGAGCCCATTCTGTCGGATGGCGGCATGGTGGTGCCACCGAAAGGGTTTTTATCCGGGCTACATGGTTTGTGCATTAACGCAGGTGTTCCGCTGATTTGCGATGAAGTAAAGATGGGGTTGGGACGTCCCGGCCTGATGCATGCCTTCCAGCATGAGAACATCACCCCCGAAATCGTTACCTTTGGCAAAGTGCTGGGAGGCGGTTTGCCGCTTTCAGCCACGGTAGGGCCGAAAGAGATCCTTGGCGGGCCCGCTGCACATGCCTTGCTGACGACAGCGGGCAATCCGATATGTACCGCCGTAGGCCGTTCGGTGTTGCGTGTGTTGCAAAGTGAGGAACTGCCGCAGCGTGCGGCGCAGGCCGGGCGCTATTTTATGCAGTTGCTGCGCGACCTGGCGCAGGAAATACCGGAGATTGGTGATATCCGTGGTCATGGGCTGGCAATCGGTGTGGAACTGGTTGCCCCGGATGGCAGTAATAAACCCGACCGCGCGCTGGCACAAAAAGTGGTATATCAGGCATGGAAAGAAGGCCTGGTGGTATATTACGTCGGTGGCAATGTACTGGAAATCACCCCTCCGTTAGTGATCAGTCAAGATGAGATGGAATATGCCGTCGAAAAGCTTTCGCTCGCTATCCGTAAAGCCCCGCAGGTCACACGTGAAGAAATCCAGGCTTATGCCGGGTGGTAAGGATCGTTAAATTCACGCTTGCTGAAAAAGTGGTATTTGTTTAACGCAACAACATCCTGCCGTTCGATGGACCGCACCTGAAAGAAAGATTAAGGTGCGGTTCACGTCTCCAATCACACGTCACGCAGCTTAACCATAATGTGATATTCGGTTCATTTCGGAATGTGAAACGACAGCGGATGGTTATAAACGTGGCGCGTTTTCGCCAGGCGAAACATCACAGATAAAAGACGCAACGAACGCACTTGCAGGGTACTGAGACAATGCTGACTGGACTTAAGTCTTATATAACGGAGAAGGAGAGAAGTGATACTCACACGTACTGAGCCATATTCAGTTGAGAGAATATCTGCATTCTCTCAACTGACAGGTTAAAACTAAACTTGATTAAATCAGGAAGTCATCCAGCGATTTACCGCTGTCGATCGCCGCTTTAATCGGAGCGGGGGTGCGACCCTGACCGGTCCAGTTCTTTTCCTGACCATTTTCATCGGTGTACTTATACTTGGCCGGGCGCGGCGCACGTTTGGCACGTGGTTTACCTGCTCCCTGCAAAGATTCCAGCAATTCAGTTGGGTCGATACCATCTTCCAGAAGCAATTCGCGATATTTAGCCAGCTTCTCCGCTTTTTCACGCACAGCAGCTTCTTCTGCGTGGCTATCTTCGCGACGTTCAGCCACAACAACGCTGAATTTTTCAAGCATCTCTTCGAGGTCAGCCAGGGCCAAATCACGAGCCTGCGCACGAAGTGTACGAATATTATTTAACGCCTTAAGTGACTCACTCATGGAGATCTCCAAAAATTTGGGTATATGCTGTTAATGGACTGCTTTATGATGACGTAACAATACTACATGAAATCGAGTATGTATATACACTGGCAAGGATGTAAAGAAGTAAAAACGGATTATAACGCAGGAAAAACTCTTAAATTGCACTTCCTTTACTCAGTTAGTTTTTAATAGTTACCGTTACCGACTTCAATAACCCTCTCTTTTTATAGCCGCTGTCTGAACATCAACACGACATCTACCTAATCCCGGTACGTATCAGGAAGTGGATCTTTTAAAACAATAGATCGGTATAGATACATAATATGATCGATGGGATCTTTGCTTATCATCTGGCTGAATCTTCTTTACCCTGTTCTCCGCTGTCCGTGGCCTTTATCGCATTTCACTTAACAGTATATTTACAATATGCGGCCAATGTATTTTACTGGATGATGAAGGAATGCCTTTCGACTACAGGATGATGTTTTTGTGATAACTGAAACAATGACGGAGAAGTCGGGACATCTTGCGTGGTGTGCCTTGATTGCGCTCCAACTCGCCAGACATGATGGTCTGGTCAATTCAGAATCCCAGGAAAATATTTTTCTCACCCGCTGGCTGGCAACGGCTCTTAAACAGCACCGTTTTCCACGCGAAGTTGCCACAGATATACAGTGGTTGCTGAAGCAGGGGCGGATGTTAGGCACCAGAGCAAGATTGCGGCATAAACTCGATTATCTCTGGCGTTCCTGCTCAGGTGACCTGTCGAAACAAAACGATCTATTCCGACTGACTTATGCCATCGAAACCGCGAAGGAAATGCAATGGGGATATCGGGTGCTTAACGATAAGGAATGGTCGGGTCGTCATGCGGTGATAATGAATTCAAACGTCAATGGGATCTATCTTTCACGATCTTCACTTGATGTCGCTTTCAGTGATGACGGAGTGCAAATTGCTCCCCTGATGGCGAAACTCACTGGCAACCTCCAGCCGCTCGAAACACTGTTGAATCGCTGCGCCTGGCAAGCGGATGCGTCTCCCGACAATGCGCTCGCCTCGGTATTTTTGCTGTCGGCAAATAAGCAACAGGAAGGGCTGAGGGACACCATGACGGCTAAACAGCCAGTGGAACAGAGGTAAAAATGAGTATATGAGTAAGTGAGTATTTGACGGGTCAGGTATAGAGCCAACCCGTCATCTGCTTATCCAGACCCTGTTTAATTAACACGCTTGTTATTAAAAACTTGTTTAATAAATCGGCAGCGGGTGTCAGCGGGAAAACCATGGCGTTTCGCCAGCCATACCACCACCAGCGTCACTGACAGCAACACCAACATGGTCGGTACAAACGCACTGGACCCCAGGTGCTCAAGCAGCACACCACCAACGATACCGCCACCGGCTATTGCCGTGTTCCAGGCGGTCACCAGCATCGACTGCGCAACATCGGCCGCCTCTCCCGCTGTTTTCGCCAGTGCCGTTTGAAACAGGGTTGCAGCACCACCAAAAGCGAGCCCCCATGCGGTTACCGCGATGTATACGATCGCCGGTTTATCTCCCGCGATACCCAGTACCAATGCGGACAGGCCGAACAATACCGTGCTGACCAGCGTCAATACGCGCAGATGGCGATCAATCAAAACGCCGACGATCCAGATCCCGGGTAGCGATGCCACACCGAATACCAGCAGCACCAAATCTGTGCGTGCAGCCATGCCTGCCTTCGTCAGGTAAGGCGCGATGTAGGTATAAAGGATATTGTGAGCAAGCACGAAGGCCAGCACCACTAACAACACCGATCGCACACCCGGCAACGTGAACACATGGCGCAGCGGCAGTCGCTCGCCCGCCACCTGCCCGGCGAAATCCGGCACTTTGACGCGCACCCACAGCATGAGCAAAAGCGCCAGTCCGCTGATAAGACCGAAGCAGGTGCGCCAGCCCAGATGATTCCCCAGCCAAGTGCCAGCCGGTACGCCAAGCGTCAGCGCCAATGGCGTGCCGACCATCGCAATGGCAATCGCCCGGCCTTGCTGGTGCTCGGGCACCATGCGCGCGGCATAGCCCGCCAGCAACGCCCAGAGCAAACCAGCCGCTACGCCCGCCAGGAAGCGCGCCACCATCGTCAGGGCATAGTTGTCCGAGATTGTCGTGATGGAGTTGGCAACGACAAAACCTGCGATCGCCAGTAACAATAAGGGGCGACGGCGCATACCTTGCGTGCAGGCCGTCAGCGGAATAGCGGCCAGCAGCGAACCGATGGCGTAGACAGTGACGGTCTGGCCGATTAACGCTTCGGACACCGCCAGGCCATGTGCCATCTGTGGGAGCAGTCCGGCTGGCAGCGCTTCCGTCAAGATGGTGATGAAAGCGGCCAGCGCCAGTGCCAGTAACGAGGTCAGTGGCAAACGGTTCATTGCTCATCTCCTCGTGCGCGTCGTTCCGTATCTTCACGGCATCGCGCCACTACCACCTTGCCGGTGATGCCGCCACCTTCAACCAGCCGATGGGCCTCCAGCACCTGTGCCGCATCGAGTGGATACCGCACACGGCTGACGGTCGAGTGCAGCACACCGGTGTCCACCAGCGTCGCCACTTCATTGAGGATGTGGTGTTGGGCGATCATATCGGGCGTGCGATACAGTGGGCGCGTGAAGACCATCTCCCAATGCAATGACACACTCTTGGCCTTGAACGGCACGGCATCCAATGTGTCGTGATCATCAATGATCGCCAACCGCCCTTGGGGTTCGATCAGCTCGGCCAGTTCATGCAGGTGATCTGCGGTGTGCGACAGGGCCGCAATATGGGTAATCGGGGGCACAGCGCGCGCGCCGATTTGCACCGCTAACGGTTGCCGATGGTCAATAACATGATGAGCGCCCCGGGAGAGACACCAGTCACGGCTTTCCTCGCGCGAGGCAGTCGCGATCACCATCAGGCCGGTTAGCTGCCGGGCGAGTTGGATCAGCATCGAGCCAACGCCGCCAGCGCCTCCCAACACCAGCAGGCTGCCTTGAGCGGTCGACCGCTCAGGCGCGACACCTAACCGGTTGAACAGCAATTGCCAGGCCGTCAGAGCGGTGAGTGGCAGTGCCGCTGCCTCGGCAAAACTCAAACTCTCCGGCATGTGACCGGCGATGCGCTCGTCGACCAGGTGGTACTCGGCGTTGCTGCCGCTGCGGTCGAAGGAACCCGCGTACCAGACAGTATCTCCGGGCCGGAACAGCGTTACCGCATCGCCGACAGCCTCAACAATCCCGGCCGCATCCCAGCCCAGCGAGCGAACATTATCGGGTGCTGCCACCAGACCCGCCCTGATTTTGGTGTCCACCGGATTGACCGAGACAGCGCGCACCGCCACGCGCAGGTCATGTGCGCCCGGCTCCGGCCGCGCGGTATCGATGTCCGTCAGGCAATCGGCATCGGTAAGCCGGGATCCACGGCGAAACGCGATGGCGGACATGCGCGCAGAGGTATTGGTCATCACTTTTCCTCCAGTGCGCTATAAACTGCATCGCGCAGGTCAGTGACGAAGCGACCAGACATGCCTTCGTACAAGGTGTTGGTGAAAGCCACCACGCTGAGTCCCTGTGCCCGATCCACAAACCATGAGTGTCCGTAAGCACCGCCCCAGCGCCAGGTGCCCTCGGATTCGGGCGACATCGCCAGCTGCCGGTCGCGCAAGACCGAGAAACCTAAACCGAACCCGAATCCCGGCGCAGACGGCAATTCATAGCCTGGTGTCTGGTCCCGCGCCATTTCTTCGACCAGTTCGCCGGGTAACAGTGAACCGCCGCCCTGACGCAAGGTTTCGAGCAGACGGAGAACATCGCCAGCCGTAGCTGCCATGCCCGCGCCACCGGAGGGAAATGCCTGCTGATCAAAGATGCGGGAAGGGCTGTAACAGATACCGACCGTGCCCTCGAAAGCGGGCACCACTTCACCTTCTTCAAGTCGATGTGGCTGTGGTGCGCCATTGACATAGGCCGTGGCCACAGCTGGCGTTTGTCTGGCGAAGAAGTCGGTATCCTTCAGGCCCAGCGGATGAGTCACCAACTGGTTTACAGCCACACTGAGTGGCACGCCTTGCACTCGTTCGATCAGCGCACCTACTACATCGGTAGCCAGTGAGTAACCCCAGGCCGTACCCGGCTCATACAGCAACGGAACACTGCCAATCCGTCCCAGGTTTTCTTCCAGGCTGATACCGGACGCATCCATACCATCTGATACGCCCGCTCGCGCATAAGGCCCATCCTCATCAGGTTCGAAGAAACGGTAACCTAACCCGGCCGTATGGCTGAGCAATTGGCGTACCGTGATGCGGGCAGAACGTCCATCGGCAAGCTTAGGGCTGAATTCAGGCAGCCAACGCTCAATGCTGTCGTCAAGGTTGAGCTTACCTTGAGCAACCAGCACCAGTGCAGCGGTGGAGGTGATGGGTTTGCTGACAGAAGCCAGGCGAAACACCGTATCTACGGTCATCGCCCGCTGGCTTTCACGATCGGCCCAGCCTGCGGCCTGTTGATGGATCAACTCGCCATCGCGGGCCACGAGGATCACCGCGCCAACCAGTCTTTGTTGGTCCAGTGCCTGTTGTACAACAGCCTGGATGCAGGCGGACAGATTGGCGGGCAAAACGCCATTACGCAGGGAGATTGTGGAAGTTGTCACCGGTTATTCCTTTCATCAATGAACATGCCCAGCATGGTAAAAAGCCAGCGATTGAAGAGAAAGTAGGGTACAGTTTCATTTTGACCGGAAGTTTATGTCCGCAATCAGGGTGTCCGATGGATAGTCTCAATGGCTTCGTGGTGTTTGTTCAGGTGGCGGAAACGCGCAGCTTCGTCGCCGCAGGTCGGCTGCTGGGCGTATCGGCCTCCGCCATCGGCAAAAGTGTGGTGCGACTGGAAGAAAAACTCGGTGTACGCCTGTTCCACCGCAGTACACGCAGTGTCACGTTAACGGCCGAAGGCTCACTGTTTCTGGAGCGCAGCCGACGCATCCTCGCGGAAATCGAAGCTGCGCAGCTGGAACTCTCGCAGGCCACCTCTGAGCCGAGTGGCCGCCTGCGCGTCAGTTTGCCTCTGGTCAGCCCGCTGATGCTGCCGGTACTCGCCGCATTTATGCGTGCATACCCGAAAATTGAGTTGGATCTGGATTTCACCGATCGGTTGGTCGATGTGATCGAAGAGGGGTTCGATGCGGTGGTCAGAACCGGCGATCCCGCTGACTCCCGCCTGTCTGCCCGTCGGCTCGGTACTTTCCGCTCGCTGCTGGTGGCCTCGCCCGACTACCTGGCGCAGCGTGGTACGCCGCACAAGCCCGCTGATCTTCTGGATCACACTTGTCTGCACTATCGCTTCCCTAACAGCGGCAAACTGGAACCTTGGGTATTGCGCCACGATGCCGATGAACCGCGGCTGATGGTGCCAACCTCAATGATCTGCAACAACATCGAGACGCGCGTTTGCTTTGCCTTGCAGGGTCTGGGCATTGCTTACCTGCCTGAATTCGCGATCAGGGAGCCTCTGGCAGAGGGACGACTGTGTGCCGTTCTGAGCGAATATGCGGAACGCACGGGGGTATTTCATGTGCTCTGGCCTGCCAGCAAACATCCCTCGCCGAAAGTTCGGGCTTTCGTGGACTTCCTTAGCGCCAGGGTGTTTCCGGCTACAGCTGGATAACCTAAGACTAAATCATTGTGTGTGGTCAATAGATATATGGTGCTTGTCCGGCAGGTCGTGGCAATAGTACAATATTTGCTCATGTCAGGATTGGTCATCTACAGGACAGTTCGTTTACGGCACTGGTGCATACATAAAGTAGATATATTTGCTATACTGATTAGATGGTTATGATGTATTTGGAGGATGTATGGGTGAAATCAACAGACTTAACTATCCAGAATTGGATAAAATCATGTGGGATTTTCACAACCAAACCGTCTCCGCAGAACAGGCGTTTCAGATTTACGAGCAGCGCTGGCGCTATGTGGATGAACAATACATGAAGCCAAATGAGCGTAATTTATTGAAAGAACTCATTAAACATTACGGTAACGGCGTGTTTATGGCTGCATAAGGTTTATGTTGTGATCAAATATAAAGTTGCACATCATCAATTAATAAGATCGGTATTGGAGAACTTCAATGCCGATTTTTTTTATAAAAATACAATTCTCTTTGGTGGTGGAACTCGTATAGCGCTTGAAATCTCTGAATACAGAGAATCGATAGATGTGGATTTTTTATGTCCTGATCAAGCTTCTTATCGTTCTGTAAGAGAACAGGTTACATCCCATTCATTGGGGGAGCTTGTAAAGGAAGATTTCAATTACGTCCGTGACATTGCATTTGACCGCTATGGCACCAGAACATTTATTGATATCAACGATACCAAGATTAAGATTGAATTTGTTAGCTTTGAAAATTACCAGCTAGTAAAAGACGAAGGGAAATTATTTCCATTACCTTATATTGACAGAACAAGTTGTTTTTATACCAAGTTATTGGCTAACGCCGACAGATGCTTGTCCCCTCCATTTAAAGATATTTATGACCTACTTGCTATGAGTGACGCATGGGGAGGTATCCCTCAGGAAGCCTTTGCTAAAGCAGAAATGCATTATGGTTCATCAATCCGTAAGCAACTCCGCCGCTCTTTGGAGGATATCATTAATAATGAAATCAAATATCTAAAGGCTGCAGAATCAATGCTGATTGACAAATCTTACTCTTTACGTTTGGTTAGACAAACAGCCAAAGACCTTTTAAATGGCTTAGATGTAAATTCATAAGAATAATTGCAATAGCAGCGGATTTGAATGGGGCCCATCCTTTAAGAATGGCGTCATTCTGCACTATCTGAACTGATGTTTTCATCAGGTCTGTGACGTAAACAATCGATAGATGTCGGTTGAACGTGTCAGCACTAACATCTCCTCCTTACATGGGATCATTTAGCTGGTCCTGCTGAAGCACTGAAAAACCTGGCTGGGTCATCACCGCATATCTTGGAAAGATTACCCTTCCTTCCGTCCGGACCAGTCTGTAGAGCCGGGCAGAGTCAGCAAAACTTGCTTATGGACACTGAATAACTAATCCTGTCCAGAATGACAGCTTCGGTGATAAATTTGACTGGATTAGATCGCCCTGAAGTTGCGAAGCTTTTTATAATCAGGTTGACGTTGATTATCGTTCCATCCGAATCGCACAAGGAGCAGAAATGAAATTATTCAGCCACAGCTTTAATGACGGGGATGTGATCCCCGGTAAAAACAGTTTCGCGGTTTATGATGCGCAGAGCCACGTGCGTCTGTCTGATAACCAGAACCCGCATTTCGGCTGGTCAGATCTGCCTGCCGGAACGCAGTCACTGGTACTGATTTGCCATGATTATGATGTGCCGACCAGCGGCGAAAACGTCAATCAGGAAGGTAAAGTCGTGCCGGCTTCTCTGCCACGCACCGATTTTTATCACTGGTCGCTGTTTAACATTCCCGCTACCCAAACAGAGATTGCAGAAGGTTCGCAGTCAAACGGCATCACGGCGAAAGGGAAACCCGGCCCTGACGCGCCTGGTGGGCTGAAACATGGCATCAATGATTATACCGCTTGGTTTGCAGGTGATGATGCCATGGGTGGCACGTATTATGGTTATGATGGCCCCTGCCCACCATGGAACGATGAAATCGTGCATCATTATGTTTTCACTTTATATGCGCTGTCATCGCCAACCCTGACATTCGAAGGCGAGCCAACCGGTGCCAACATCCGTCGTGCTTTGGATAACGGTAATGTTCTGGCTGAAGCGACGCTGACCGGGCTTTACAGCCTGAACCCGGACGTGAAGATTTAACGTTAATTGATCAGGAAAAACCATGACCAGTGACACAGCCTTGCTCGTTAAAGATAAACCGTTGCTATGGTCTGGTTTTTCCCGCAACAGTCTTAGCCGCGCTAATTTAATTTCCGTCGCCTGGCCGGAACTGAAAATTCAGCAGAAGGCGAGTTCATTTTTCTTTTATGAACCGGCGCTGTTGTTAGTATTATCCGGGAGGATTGAATTCTCCCACGGCGCTAAACCTTATCAACTGAACTCGCCAACCCTGTTAGGTGTAATCGATCAGGGCGTCGATGCCGACTATATCAAGTATCCGGCAACGGAGGCGGCTGCGTTCCGCTCCCTGTTTATTTCGCTCAATGCCGATGTGCTTGACGCTTTTTATCAACAGTTCCCACAATATCTCGTCGGTACCAGGAAAAATGCGCAGATCACCACCGTGGAATTATTGAGTCACCAACAAGAGTCAATACGTAATTTATTGGCGATGCTGGAAAACCCGCAAATAAGCGATGATCGGGTGCGACTGCGTATCTTTGATCTGCTGCTGGTACTGGCCGAACAAAATATCCGCTTTCTATTACCGCAACAGCAGGGCATTTTTCCGCGACTGAGCAAGCTGTTACGCGAAGCGCCGGATAAAGGATGGACGGCAAAAGTTGCGGGCGACGCACTGGCGATGAGTGAATCTACGCTACGCCGACGGCTGCGACAGGAAGGCGTCAGATTTGAACAGCTGTTGCTGGATATTCGTATGCATCATGCCCTGATGCTGATCCAAACGACCCACTGGAATCTTGCCCAGGTTGCAGATGCCTGCGGCTACAAATCGGTATCGCGTTTTACTGAGCGATTCCGCTACCGCTTTGGCAACTCGCCTGCCCAATTGCGATAACCTGGTAATAGCGGCAATAACTGGCCTGCACTTGCGGCAGGCCAGTTTTCGCTTTAACGACCGACCCGGGCCTGTAATGAGGCCGGATAACGCTCGCCGACGATTTTCACCGCGGCAAGCGCCTGGGAGATTTGGCGTAAATCATCCGGTGCAAGGACAACGTCCACAGCCGCCAGATTTTCCTCCAGTCGATGCAGCTTGGTTGTGCCGGGAATCGGCACAATCCACGGTTTTTGTGCCAGCAGCCACGCCAGCGCGATCTGCGCAGGGGTAACCCCTTTTGCCGCAGCCAGCTCCGCCAATAACGCGACAAGCTTTTCATTAGCGGCGAGTGCTTCAGCGGCAAAGCGAGGGACTTTGCTGCGAAAATCATCCTCACCGAAAGTCGTACTGGTCTTGATGGCACCGGTCAGGAAGCCTTTCCCTAACGGGCTGAACGGCACAAAGCCAATGCCCAGTTCTTCCAGCAAGGGAATAATTTCCTGCTCGGGTTCGCGCCACCACATCGAGTATTCGCTCTGCAGAGCGGTAACCGGCTGGACAGCATGTGCACGCCGAATGGTCTGTGCACCGGCTTCGGACAGGCCGAAGTGTTTAACCTTGCCTTCTGCAATCAGGTCTTTCACCGTACCCGCGACATCCTCAATTGGCACATCAGGATCGACGCGGTGCTGGTACAACAGATCGATCACGTCGGTTTTGAGGCGGCGTAACGATCCTTCCACCGCTGTGCGGATATGCTCTGGACGGCTGTTCAAGATCTGCTGCTTGTTGTCATCGCCGAAGGTAAAGCCAAATTTGGTGGCGATGACCACGCGGTCGCGCAACGGTTTTAAGGCTTCGCCCACCACCTCTTCATTGAGCCACGGGCCATACACTTCGGCGGTGTCGAAGAATGTGACGCCACGTTCAACCGCGGCACGAATAAGTTCGACAGCCTGACGGGTATCCGTAGCAGGGCCGTAGCCGTAGCTCAAACCCATGCAACCGAGTCCAAGCGCTGATACTTCGAGTCCGGATTTACCGAGATAACGATTTTTCATCAATCTGTCCCTCCGCTGTTAAGGATTAAACGTCGAGTTTGCGCGCCGTCAGCCATTCCACCATCGCAGGGTCGCGATGCGAGAAAAATGCGCTGGTTGCCGTATCAAGTGCGGCAATTTGCAGCATGTCTTCAGCACTGAGCGCGAAATCGAGAATATTGATATTCTCTGCCATGCGCGCTTTTCGCACTGACTTGGCCAGCGATACAATGCCGCGCTGGAAGATCCAACGCAGCACCACCTGACCAACACTTTTGCCATATTTGTGACCGATCGCCGTTAATACCGGGTGCTGGAACAAACCGTTTCGCCCTTCGGCAAAAGGTGCCCATGCCTCCGGCTGGATACCACGGCTTTGCATCCAGGGGGCGGCCTGCAACTGCTGGGTAAAGGGGTTGACCTCAACCTGGTTAACGGCCGGGACAACCTTGTTGAACGCGATAAGATCTGCCAGTCGGTCCGGGTGGAAGTTGCTCACGCCGATCGCACGAATTTTCCCTGCTTGTTGCAGTTCTTCCATGGCGCGCCAGGCACCGTGGACGTCGCCGTAAGGCTGGTGGATCAGATACAGGTCAACATAGTCCAGTTGCAGCCGATTCAATGAGCGTTCGAACTGAGCCTTCGCGCCTGCGTAATGAGTGTCCTGCAACCACAGTTTGGTGGTGACGAACAGTTCGTTACGGGCAATGCCGCTCTGCTTCATCGCATTCCCGACCTGAGTTTCATTCTGGTAGGATGCCGCGGTATCAATCAGGCGATACCCCGTTTCGATGGCGTCAATAACGGCTTTTTCACACTCGGCGGCATCCGTCATCTGGAATACACCAAAGCCCAGCAAAGGCATTTCAACACCGTTGTTTAGTTTTACTGTTTGCATGAGGTTGTCCTGTAGATGTTATGTGTGCCAAGCATAACGCAGCAGCATTTATCTGATTAGAGGATGCAATCAGCTAGGGTTTATTAGCAGGATTCATGAATAAAGAATGAACCCTGCTTTTACCCCGTTCACTACTCGAGGTGTTTTTCGCGGATGAATTGGCTGACCAGATCCGCGATCAGCACATTATTCAGATCGGAAAAGGGAAAGTGGGTGTTGCCGGTGATCCCTGCCTCCGGGAGATGAATCACGGTTACGTTCCCTCCGTGCTTATTCACCACATCACGCCAGACTCTGGCCATAGCCAGGCGGACGCGCCAACTGTCTTGTGCGGGCAGGGCAACCGGTTTCTCCGGTATGTTATCGCCATAAATAATCAAAACGGGAATTTTGGTCAGCGCCATGAACTGAACCAGTGGCACGGGTTCACCTTTTAACGTATCGAAGGCGCTGGGCATTGGGGCGGGTAGTTCTTGCTCAGGGAAAACGAAGCCGCTACCCGGCTCAAACGCCACAATGGCTTTCACTTTGTCGTTTTTCATCGCGGTATACCAGCCCGGACCACCGCCCTGAGAGTGGGTAAAAAGAATAGCCGGACCGGATCTATCCACCACAGCTGAGATGGCGTCAGAAATAACATTGACATCAAATGGTCCGGTGTTCGGGGTCATCTGGCGGAAGTACTGATTCAGTGCTGTTTTGTCGTGAGAGAACTGAACGCCCGGGAAATAATTGGGCCAGACACCGAGGCGAAACTGATTAAACCACATCTGTTCATCCGGTTTGGGCACGATAGCGTCTGCAACGGTACTGCGGCCAGCACCTCCCCGGCGCGGTTGATCGACCAGATAGGTTGAGAACCCACGGCGTAGAAAAATATTCTGAAAACCTTCGCGGCCATCCGGCGTCGTTTCCCAGGTGCGGGAAAACTGCCCTGCACCGTGCAACATGACAATCGGGTATTTATGGGGATTTACCGGGATTTGGTAGAACACCTGCGCATGATCGCCATGATAAGTTTGACCGTTGGAATTCAACGGCTTTTTCGCCTCAAATGTGCCAGGGGCAGTGATAACAGTACCACCAGCGGCAGAGCTTCCTTGTTCCTGAATAACTAATGGCTCGGCATATGCGGACTGAGCCATCAGACACATCACCAGCATTGTTAAAAGTGTCTTCAACGAAACATCCTCTGCGCATGTCTGCGCTTTTATGGGGAAATCTGCGGGTTACTGATCCGCCAGTGCCTGTTGTAACGCCATCTCAGCGCGCATTGCCGCGCCTGTTTCTCCATGTTCACGCAGGGTCTGCGCTAACTGGTGCAGTTGTCCTGCCGTCAGTCCGACGCGCTGGCTGGCGCGCATATGGGATAACAACTGAGCTTCAACACCGGGCGTGGCAGCTAATGCCCCGACCGTTGCCAGCTCGCGGCTTTGCCAGTCGAGGTTGTCACGGGCAAAAATGTCGCCAAACAGATGGGTTTGCAGGTACTGATTAATGACTGGCGCGAAATCAAACAAGGGGCCCTGGACCGGTGCGCCGGAGATTTTGGTC
This sequence comes from Pantoea sp. At-9b, assembly GCF_000175935.2. NCBI lineage: Bacteria > Pseudomonadati > Pseudomonadota > Gammaproteobacteria > Enterobacterales > Erwiniaceae > Pantoea > Pantoea sp. At-9b. The sequence goes on along the minus strand of NC_014840.1, from coordinate 93,428 downwards.
TGGTTGGCAGTGCCAACCTGTCGCAGTTCATCCCCGACAGGGACTGGGCTGACAGGCTCGTTACCCGCAATATCGTGGATTCCGCGTTGCTGACGCGTCTCAACCACCTTCATCAGGGCATTTAACGCATTTAAACTGCGCGGAAAGCCGGTGTAGGCATACAGCTGAACCAGAATTTCTTTAAGTTCATTAACCGTCAACCCGGCGTCCAGCCCCTGATTGAGCGCACCATTCAGTTTTTCCATCTGGCTGCTGGCCATATAGGCGGCAATCAACGGAATTGCCTGCTGACGAGGTGACAACGTTGACGAAATAGTCTGTTTTTCTGCGGTTCCGGTCGTTGCTGGCGCAGCATTGACCGTCAGACTGCAACCCAGCATCAGCCAGGCCGCCGTCATCAATGCCTTAATGGGCGCGGTATTGTTCATCCGTCACTTTCTCCATCCAGTTAACGTTGATTCCATTTGCCACCCCGGTTATCGCCAGATGTGTCATCGCACTACCTGGGGCGGCACCATGCCAGTGTTTGACACCCGGTGGGCAGGACACGACATCACCGGGACGAATGGTCTGTACCGGCTGGCCTTCCTGCTGCGTCAGTCCCACGCCAGCGGTCACGATCAGTCGCTGGCCAGCCGGATGCGTATGCCAGGCTGACCGCGCGCCGGGCTCAAAGGTGACATACGCCGCTGAAACATTGATGTCATTATCCGGTTTGAATAACGGGTCCACCCGGACACGCCCGGTAAAGTTCTCCGCCGGGCCATATAACGCGTTTTGGCTGCCGGCGGGGGCAAGATGTTGCGTCTCAGCTGAGGACGCAAAAGTGAAGAGGGGCAGTAACAGCCCGAGGTAACGTATTTTTCCGGTCATGCTGAGCGTCCTTTTCATTGATGAAGGGGATAGCCAGCCATGATTCTAACGAGCGGCAAATGTCGTCAGACTGACGCTTCCCTGACAATTTTGTCAGTTGGAGGAATGGTGAAGGGAATTGCGTTTCGCGCCGTATCCGTCTGCATGGCAAAGGTCAGTCCAAAGGTGTTCATACCGCCCTCACTGTGTGCAAAGACTTCTCCCCGATGCATAATTGCCACGGCACGGACGATCGACAGCCCCAAGCCATGATGGGTATCGCTGCGGGTGCGCGAGGAGTCAGCCCGGTAAAAGCGTTCAAACAGCCGATGCAACTGTTCCGGCGCAATGGGATCGCCTGGATTGGAAACTGCAACGCAGGCCTGGTTATTCATCGTGCTTAAGCGAACGGTCACCTGACTGTTGGCTGGCGCGTATCTTGCACTATTTTCGAGGAGATTAGCCAACGAGCGGTGAAATAAACGCCGATCAATCTCGACCAGAACATTCCCTTCTACCGCCAGAGAAAGTTGTTTTTCCGCGAATGAAGGTTCGACATATTCGGCTGTTTTCAGCGTCTCTTCACGCAGGGAGACCTGAGTCAGCTGAGCGGCATGTTCACCTGCATGAGCATGGGACAGAAACAGCATGTCATTGACGATGGACGTCATACGCTCAAGTTCTTCCAGGTTTGAACCCAGTAACTCTTCCAGTTCTTCATGGGAACGGCGACGTGATAGCCCTAATTGCGTTTGACCAATCAGGTTAGTAAGCGGTGTGCGGAGTTCATGCGCCACATCGGCGTTAAAACTTTCGAGCTGTCGCCAGGCAATCTCCTGCCGCATCAGGACACCGTTAAATGATGCTGCCAACTGCTGTAATTCTCCGGGTAAGGCAGTGGTATCCAGTCGTTGACTATGATCGCCCGGTGCGAGCAGTTGTGCCTGTTTGCCCAGTGCGCCCACCGGACGCAGACCAATTTTTGAGACGCCATAGCCTAATAATGCGACGATTAACACGCCTGCCACGGCAATAATCAGCAGCGTGCGGGTGAAGGCATCCAGGGTACCCATATACGGTGTCGAGTCGATGGCGACGATATAGCGCAACGCCGGTCGCGCGCCATTAGCAGGGATGGTTTTGACCAACAGGAAGAGTGAACACACACCTTCTGCTGCGCCGGGCATTTTGTTAAAACCTTCCTGCAAAGAGGACCATTGAACACCCACGGGTGGCGCACCGCCGACACTAAAGCGCGGGTCGGCACTGACTATCCAGTAGCGGACGCGCTCCCCCTCAGAGTTGGTTAACACGGTGAATTTATTCGCCAGCGTAGACCAGTCATCTGCTGAGGTGCGTGCGGAGATCCACGGGCTCATTAATGATTGCCGAAATGACAGCTCGTTGTGCATCTGTTTTTGCAGCGAGTCATGTAACGAGCTGCGCAGCAGGATGCCGATCGCCGAGACAATTAACAAGGCCGTTAACGCAAACATCAGTGCCAAATGTACCGAGATGGATCGCTTAAACATGCTGATCTCCGGGCCTGACTTCAAGCACATATCCCATACCCCGCACGGTATGCAGTAGCCTGACGGCAAATGGCGTATCGACTTTGGCACGTAAACGTTTAATCGCGACCTCAACCACGTTGGCGTCGCTGTCAAAATTCATATCCCATACCTGTTCCGCGATCATCATCTTCGACAAAATTTCGCCCTGATGGCGCGCCAGCAGGCTCAGCAAGGCAAACTCTTTCGCGGTGAGGTCCAGTCGGGTTCCCAAACGGAATACCCGTCTGGACAGCAGATCTACCTGTAAATCGTGAATTTGCAGTTGCGTGATATCCGTGCCATCCGCAGAACGGCGACGAACCAGCGCCTGAATGCGCGCGACCAACTCAATAAGCGAGAACGGTTTAGGGAGATAATCATCTGCACCCAGCCGCAGTCCTTTGACGCGTTCATCCACCGATCCGCGAGCAGATAACATCAACACCGGTGTCTGCTTGCTGGATCGCACCCCTTCCAGTACCCGATAGCCATCCATTCCGGGCAGCATCACATCAAGGATGATCGCGTCGTAGTCGAACTCCAGTGCGAAATGCAGCCCCTCAGCGCCATTCGCTGAAACGTCCACCGTGAACCCGGACTCGCCCAAAGCACGACGAAGATAGGTTGAGGTTTTTTCTTCATCCTCGACTAACAACAGGCGCATAACGCTGCTTCCTCCTGAACTTAACGGTAACGGGCCATTGTGCCCCTGACTTGCCAACACCAGGCTGACGACTTACTGACAAAAATGTTATTCAGCCGTCACCATGCTGACAGCCCTGCCTGCCTAATCTGAGCCTGCTTATTTGCTATCGCGAACCTGACCCATCGGGAGATACCATGAAATTCACGCTGTTAAATGCAATGTTGCTTACCGCTATGGCTGGCGTCGCCTCCGTGCATGCCGCTGATTACAAAAAGAATCCGTTCACCCTCGTTTATGATGGAGCCATCACCGAGAATGTTCAGGGGCAGGTCAATATCCATCCGGTCAAATACGATCTGCATGGCATCCAAATTGCGGCGAATGTTTACACCCCAGCCAATTACGATCCGGCGAAAAAGTATCCGGCAATTGTCGTAGCTCACCCGAATGGTGGCGTAAAAGAGCAGGTTGCCGGGTTGTATGCACAACGCCTGGCTGAGCACGGATACATCACCATCACTGCCGATGCGGCCTATCAGGGTGCCAGCGGTGGTATGCCACGTAGTGTTGATAAACCGGCTAACCGCATTGAAGATATTCACGGCATGGCTGACTACATCAGCCAGTACCCTGGCGTTGATACCGCCCGCATTGGTTTGCTGGGCATTTGTGGTGGCGGTGGTTATTCATTAAAAGCCGCTCAGACTGATAAACGCTTTAAAGCGCTGGCAACGCTGAGCATGTTTGACTCTGGCCGTGTGCGCCGCAACGGCTATCAGGAATCACAAATTGCGACTATCCAGGCGCGTCTGCAACAAGCCAGCGAAGCGCGTGCAAAAGAAGCGGCAACCGGGGAAGTCAGTTATTCCGGCGATGCCAACCTGACCGATGAACAGATCGCGAAACTGCCGTTTGATCTCTACCGCCAGGGTTACGAGTACTACTGGAAAACCCATGCTCATCCCAACTCTACGTTCCGCTATACCACCAGCAGCCTGCTCGATTTGATGAGTTTTGATGCGCAAAGCAATATGGATCTCATCAATCAGCCGCTGTTAATGATGGCCGGGACAAAAGCAGACTCGCGATATATGACCGAAAGTGCCTTCAAAATGGCCACCGGTACGCAGAATAAAGAGTTATTCCTGATTGATGGCGCAACCCATATCGAAACGTACTGGGTGCCGCGCTACGTTAACCAGGCGATGAGCAAGTTAGATATCTTCTTCGATAAGAATATTTAACCCGTTCTCGATAACTTGATGCCTGTTCATCCCTCTAACGGCTATTAACAGGCAGATTAACCTGGTTGGCGCTAAAGATAATTGCGCCTGACGAATAGAGGTTATGAGATAAATTCATAAGTATCATCAGGGACGGCACAGTATCCGGCGCTATTTCTTCACCTGAACCGTCAGCACGATTAAGGCGCTGCCCAGCGTAAATACGGCAATTATCCAGCCCATGGTCCAGGGCGTGCCATCGCTAAACAGCGCCAGCAACAGGGATGAGATGATGCCACTGCCGTACTGAAGCGACCCCATCAGCGCCGAGGCAGAACCCGCAACATTAGGTACGGCATCCAGCGCGCAGGCGGTAGAGGTTGCGGCGATGATGCCGTTCATGGAAAAGAAGACAAACACGGTTGCCACAATGATGCCCATCCCACCCACTCCCAACCCGGTCGCGACAGCCAGCGTCAGGGCGGCCAGGCTCGCCACGGATACGGCAACCTTAAGTAACGTTTCCAATGGGAAGCGGTGGACCAGGCGTCGGTTCACCATGCTCACCACCATTAAGCCAACGATATTGACGGCAAACAACCAACCGTAATGCTGCGGATCAACCCCAAACCAGGTGATGTAAACAAACGGGGAGCCGGTGATAAAGGCATAAGCGGCAATGTAGTAGAACGTCAGACAGAGCGTAAAACGCATGTAGCGGCCGTTCGTCAGCAGGGCGTAGTAGTTACCAAAGGCACTGGATACGGATGCCGCGGAACGTTTGTCTTCTGCCAAGGTTTCGGGTAGCCAGAATAACGAAAACAACATCAATGCGCCGATAAGTGCGAGCAGCCAGAAAATGGCATGCCACGACGTGACCTTAATCATCTGCCCGCCAAGTAGCGGCCCGGCAATCGGCGCTATCGCCATGATGATCATCAGCGTCGAAAGCATTTGCGCGGCGCGCGTGCGGCTAAACAGATCGCGGATCATCGCACGTGCCAGCATCGGACCGGTGCAGGCACCTAACGCCTGAAAGATTCGCCAGAAGACGATTTGTACGATATCGGTTGATAACGCACAGCCCACTGAACCTATCACGAAAAGAAACATCCCGATGAATAGCGGCACACGTCGTCCGTAGCGATCGCTAATCGGTCCCCAAATCAACTGGGCAATGCTAAAACCGATCAAAAATCCGGTGATGGTGAGTTCCGCATCCCCCTGCAAATCCTTTGTCATTAAAGGCATGGCAGGAAGATAGATGTCGGTTGACAGGGAAGTGACAGCCATTAATGCGCTGAGAATCAGAACAAATGTCAGGCCGCTTTTATTGACCGTCGTCGACTGCGTTCGTGCCTGTAAATTAAGCATGGTGACCCATCTGAAGATAAAGAGATGGGTGCATGTTAACGGGTTTATGCGGTGAGATAATGTCCGCTATCGGGATAGGGATTATGAATTGTATTCATTAATCTGTTACATCACCGGCACTGGCGTACCGGCATTGCGCAGACCGATGAGATAAGCGAATGAGTTCAGGTGATCAGGGTTTATCGCAGTTTACTGGTTTAACTCGGTCAATAACCGGGTATTAAGATATAACTTTTCTCGCCCCAAACTTATCTCCTCCAGCACGCCTATTTCAACCAGATGCTTCAGGTAAGTTGAGGCGGTTTGACGTTTTGCTATGCCGTGTTCAACCAAATTTTCAATGCGGCAATATGGCTGGGCAAAGAGTACCTGAATGAGTTCGTGGGTATATATTTTAGGTAATTTCTCGCGTACATATTCAGTCACTTCAGCCATAAGCTCACGCACAATCGCTATTTTTTTCGTTGTCCAGCGGGCTGTTTTCTCAACTGCTTCCAGCATGAAGAGAATCCACGATTCCCAGTCGCCATCGGCGGTCACTCCACGTAATAGGGTGTAGTAATCGTCACGTCTTTCCAGAATAAATCGAGAAAGATAGAGAATGGGTAATGACAGCAATTCTGTCTGAATCAGATACAGAATATTCACTATACGGCCAGTGCGCCCATTTCCGTCTGGGAATGGATGAATACATTCGAATTGATAGTGTGAGATGGCCATTTTTACTAACGGGTCAATGTCATCTTCAGCATGTATGAAACGTTCCCAGTTCGCCAGTAAATCACGAATTTGCGTTTCACCTACCGGAGGCGTATACACCACATCATTGTTTTGGTCCCGCAATACAGTGCCGGGGGTTTTACGGATATCCGTCTGGACTGACCGCAGTTTGGTGCAAATGGCTATTGCTGTGTTCGTACAAAGTGGGTGCGTTTCCAGCTGGAGGAAGCCATCGTACAAAGCCGTGCGATAACGTAATGCTTCTTTTGTCGCCGGATCAGCGTTCTCTGCACGATCCGCATACTGAAAAAGCTGATCGCTTGTTGTCACGATGTTTTCAATGCGGGAAGAATCCTTTGCTTCCATCATCGGAAGGATATTGATCAGTAGTCCCTGATCGGGGATCAGCTCTCCTGCAGTTTTCAGCTCGGCGATCGCTGCACGTGCATTGATGCATGCCTTAAGAACACGACGTGTCTCAATGTTTTCGAGGTCTGGTGGCAGGACCGGAAGGTTGTTGTAGGGCGTTGCGGGATTCCAGCGCATATGTTTATAAAAACCGTTTTTATCGACATATGGCTATAATATGTCGATGCCATAAACATGTCACGTGGTCATGTTTAAAAAAATCGTTTTTTTCGACATATAGGCTTAACGTGTCGATAGCATAAACATGTCTGAGCGATATGTTTAAAATAATGGTTTTTTTAAACATATCCTCGAAAGTACCACGCTACAACACATGAGGGTATAAAGCCCTGTTCAGGCTCATTCGTCTTCCTCCATCAACCCGATCATCGCCCCTTTATGTGCTTCAACCATGCGTATATAGCGCATCACTGTTTCCGTCCGGGTCCAGGTGCCTTCCTGCATAATCTGCGCCACCGAAAATCCCTTTCTTGCCATGTCCTGGGCTGCCCCAACGCGGGCACTGTGACCACTCCATCCGGCATACCGTCCCTTGTTGGTTCTGCTAAGAGCCGCCACACCCGCAGCTTCCCGGGCGCGGAGAAATATGTCCTCAAGGCAGGGCGTACTCATCGGTGAAAAAATCTTTTTTGTCATACGGTTAGAACGGTGGACAGGGCAAAAAATCATGGCATCCGGTTCACCCGTCAGTCCGGCTGCGACTATCCAATCGGTCAGGCGCTGGCTGGACTGGGTACTCAACGCCTTCACAATCCCCCCCGACTGCACAATGGTTTTTGTCCAGGCCACATCCAGAATCATGCGCCCGTCCGCAGCGCGGGAAATATCGCGTACTCGCAAGCGTGATAATTCACTGAGACGAAGCAGCGTACTGTAAGCCACGTGCATAAAGGCAAGATCGCGCAGTTGCTGTAACCGAGGTGAACCTTGCCAGGCCGTATCGAGTTTTTTCAGATCCTGTCGGCAGAAGGGAACGGCCTGCCCGGTACGCTCACCCGCGATCACCGCAGCACGATTTATTTTCTTCACCACGCGGAAAACGTCGGGAGAGACGTTCGGCGGCACCAACCCGGCGTTACGGTGTAACATCGAGATGAGTGCGGCATGCGTTGAAATGGTGGAAGAGGCCCGTCCGATACACTGTAAATGCAGCAGATAATCCCTGAGGTCTTCAGGAGCCATGGGCAGAAAAGAGCGATGGTTTTCTTCAGACCATCTCCAGCAGATCCGCATAACGCTGAGTAACTGCCGCCAGGTGTTGGAAGAGAAAGCCTCACGATCGCGGACGAAAGAAGCCAGCTTCGCGGAAATATCGTCGGAGGCGCTGAATTGCGCGAGCAGCGGATTGGCCACGATCATTTCGGTCATTTTTGTTCAGTTTTTGTCCGTAAAGAATGAGATCGCGCTACGTGAAATCTGACAAAAGAGCAGGGGAGTAATGCGTCAGAATTCACGTAAGAGCGCCTGTTTTTTATGCGTTTTTTAGCTTTACTGGCTTCAGGGGCGTTTAAACCCGAGGATCTGAGGCTGATCCTTATGATACAGGCTTTCGATCGTGCTGTCCTGACCTAATATAAATACAATTATATTAGGTTATAAGATCCAGGCAGACAATTAATATCAATTAAAACAATGGGATACTCCATAATGCGCACCTTTGAAACAATCCTGTGACTGGAAACCCTGACTACAAAGATTGCCAGACTCACGATCCTGGGATGGGCTGCCAGAAAAATCGACTCATGCACGTTGGTTGGGGGAAAGGAGATCTCATCAATTAGCGAGCAGTGCGCTGGTATAAAATGAATAAGGGTGATTTATTGCCTGTGAAAAAGAGAATCAGCGACGGTTCGGTAATGCTAAACCTTACTCACGTTGCCAAATGTATTGGGGTATTAAGAGGATTTAAATTTCTCATTGGTAACCAACGTGCAATAAAGGTATATTCTTTATTATGTACTGGTGACCTTTAAACATTTTATTTAATTATCCTTGATTAGGTTTCGAAAAGGAGTTTTTATGGCCTTATATAACATTTCAAATAAAATCTTAACACCTCTGCAGAGAACAACATTTTCTAATGAAGGACTACAAGAGCGTTATGATATACAAGAGGCGATTAAAAACAACATAGACATATTGGCACCTGATTGTCTGGTGATCGCCGAAGAGTTTTCTGATTGGGAAGATAGTCGGCGCAGAATTGATATTTTAGCCATTGATAAACAAGCAAATCTTGTCGTAATTGAGTTGAAACGTGACGAAATTGGCGCTCATATGGAACTCCAGGCCTTAAGGTACGCCGCGATGATCTCTACGATGAGTTTTTCAAAGGCCTGTGAATATTATCAGGCTTATATTTCAAGAAATAATCTTGATCTTGATGCCAAAGAAAAAATATTGGATTTTGTTGAGCTTCAGGATACTGACTTAGTTAATTTTGGGAAAGATGTCAGAATCATTTTAGCATCAGCTGGATTTAGTAAGGAACTGACAACCACGGCGATTTGGTTAAGAGATAAAGGTGTTGATATTAGCTGTGTAAAAATAACGCCCTATAGTTTCAAAGGTGAAACGTTAATCAATGCAGAGCAAATCATTCCAGTTCCTGAGCTAAACGAGTATCAAGTTAAATTCAGAGAAAAGCGCACGGAACAGATTGCCAGTGCGAAAAGGTCAGAAAAGGACTACTCAAACTATCAATACAAAGGTCTTATCTTAAATAAGAGAAACCTTGCTTTAGAGATTTTCACTGACTGGATAGAAAACAATAAACCAGCCAACTTTGACGAGCTAAAAAAACAATTAAATGGCGTCATAAAAAACCGTACTATTGCCTTAGCTGAACTCATCAATGAAGAGAGAAGAAATCGATACCATATGAATGACGACGATCTGATTGAGCTGGAATCAGGTGAAGTTATAGCAATATCTAATCAATGGGGCATAGGTAACATTGAGCGAGTGCTAGGCTTTTTTCGTCAGGAGGGGTTTGTTGTAGAAAAAGTTGAGATCGATTAGAAGTCACTAACTTCTAATCTGGAACTATAATTTCAATGAGTTGTTCATTATTGGTTGATAAGAATATCGTAATTAAAATTACGATATTCTTTGAAAAAACTGCTTTCAGACGAATACACTGGGACAACTGGCGTGCAGGTATCGGCATGTACGTTAGTGTCTGGCAGCAACTTTGCCACGTGCAGAAGCGCCATCTGCCGGATAACAACTGAGTTAGAAGTCACAGTCAGAGAATGATAGGTTGGAATACAAACCGTCACTTCCGGTATTTTCTGTTGTCAGAAGGTAGTGACTAAAGAATCAACACATTGATTCACCTGCGTTATAGCTGTCTCCTGTTTTTGTGAAAGCTGTGAATGGGAAATTACTATTCTGTATTACTGAAGTTTAATTACCGGAGTGCTAAATTGCTTTAACATGTAGGTTGGCACGCCACTTTACTTCTTCGGTTCAGAGGTGGATACGTGGAATGTGCCTGAAAAAACGAAGCATAAATAAGAATGATGTCCTCTCTTATTTATGCTTGAGTCATCCCCTAAAGTGCGCACTGCTGCTGCCACATCATGGAGATGGGCAGCATTTTACTTTAATGTCCTTATTGGAGATTAACGCTTATCACTTCTCCGGTATCCGCATTAAACGTACAAGAGTATTCTATATTTTTAAACGCACCAAAACCATTTTGAGCCTGTGCCCGATGACCGAAAAGAGTGACTAATTTTCTATTCTTATCATACCAGTTATATGCTGAAAATTTTGACTCTGTTATGCCATCAGTCCACTTAAACTGATACTGAGCAGAGTTTTCAACGGCAATCTTACAGATATAATTCCCGTCTTTATGTTTCGAGGCATAGCAATAAGCATCCTCGAAGCATTTAGCCTCTTCTTCTTTTGCTTTTTGTTCCTTCTCTGCGGCAAGTAACGCATCTTGAGCCGCCTTTTCAGACGCTTTGACTCTCTGTACGTCTACAAATTTGGCATAATCGGTAACGTTGGTAATGTTGTTTTCACGAGCAATAGAAAACTCTTTGCTATCTTTGAATCCCAGTTTTTGTGCTCTGGATTCATCACTTGAAGATCGAGCAATACTTGCCACAATGGCCAATCCAACGATTACCGCTGGTACTGTATATTTATTAACGAGTTTGTAGGGTAAGTACTTAGCTCTAAGGGTTCCAAATGCTAACACTGCCCATCCGAAAGCGATGACAGCCGCTATAAGTTGGCAAAATCCGGCAATCGTGAGCATTACGATTGACCAAAATCCAGTTCCTGCTGCGAGATAATCACCAAACTTCTCAATCGCAGCCAAGAATAAAAACAGCCCCCAAAACCCATAAATCCCTGTTGCCACATACCTGATCACAATAACTATCCTTTTTTATGTCATCCGAGCCAAATGAGGTCAACACCTCCACTAATAAAATCGGCAGCAATCTACTCTTCTTTAGGACAATTTAACGCAAATATTTTCTCGAAATGTCTTCGTTTTCGTTAAAGTGACCAGAGACACAGGGGGGTGTAAATAATAAACAAACTTAAAAAATCCAATATCCCACAAGCATTCGTCATTACAGGAACCGTTCAGATCACGCTGTTAAGAATTAGGGTGACATAGAAGGCGAGGGTAGGGGTAATCGGGGGTGTTGTTAACCCTATCATTTCTGCCCTCACTTCGACAGAACATCGTCGGCAACGAACCAATATCGACGACCATGCAATACTGACCATTCACCACTCCACAAACAAAATTCTCCGCAACACCATCCTGTGTAAGATTACAATAATGTTCAGGTCACTAAGGGACGAAATGCAAACATCTTAGCTTTTAGACTTCTGATGCTGGCTACAGGCTGAAAATGGATGCTGTCACCTCACTGTCGCCCTATTGTCGGGTTGAGATCGTGTTGCTGGCTGCGGGTGCAGCGCACACTTTCCACAGACAACCTACCACTACGGAGAATAAGAATGAGCAACGGCAATAAATTCAGGGAATATCGTCTGGCACGGGCATGGTCACAAGAGCAGTTGGCCGAAATGGCGGGACTCAGCACCCGTACCGTTCAGAGAATTGAAAATGGTGATCGCCCGGGCCTGGAAACACTGAGTGCGCTGGCCTCGGTATTTGGCGTTAGTGTTTCCGAACTGACCGGCTCAGATAAAAATATTGATGAGGCGCTTGATCGCCGCATTACTGATGCTCATAACAAAGTGGCCAGTGAGGGACGGTTTTACCGTTCAGTTATCACAGCGGTCGTCGTCTGCCTGCTGTTGTTTATATTCAACCTGCTGAAGTCCCCTGATTATCTGTGGTCTGTTTGGGTAGCTGTAATTTGGGGAGCACTGCTTATTGTCCGTGGCATGCGCACGTTTGTGCTACATAAATTGACCAGTAGATGGCAACGGAAGCGTTTGCAGAAATTGCTGCGGCGTCAAGAATAAATCTCATCGTTTTAAGATTTTATCCGCTCATATAACGGATAATGTTGTAATATCTGAAAATATTAAGTTTCATGACCATGGAAGGTATTAGAGAAATGGGAAAAGCTTCCTATCCGAAATTATTTGCCATCACCCTGGCGGCTCTGGCGTGCATCTTCATCTTTTTCTTTTGGCGATATGAGATTGAACCGGAAACCTTCCTGAACTCATCGACTATCAGATTCATGATCGTATTCAGTTTGTTATTCGCTGTGGTCTTGTCTTTTGCACTGATCAAATGGGGAAAAGGCCCGAAACTGCATACCCTCAAAGATTATTTGAAACTGTATGCCGGAATGATACTTGTACTTGCCATGTTCTGTTACGTGCTGCTCACAACACTCACGTGGTTACTACCAGGACAGCTCAGCACTTACTCTTCCCTTTATGAGTATTCGTCCAGCGGGCGTCATAGCTGTTCAGGTGCCAGCTTATATGATCCTGATTTAGATACAAAAATAAAAGTGTGTCATCCCAATGGTAATCTGTTTGGTGATAAAACCATTTTGATAACTAAGCGTACCAACCAATTAGGCATGGTAGTAACTCATGCAGTAACAATACCCTGAGAAGTCTGGCTACTGAATGAGGATCATCGATAGCCATTTGGCCTGGAGGCTGTCGAGAAGGCAGAATGTCCATTCTGCGACAATGATAGTCCTATCCGCGACATAAAGACATGCAGCGATTTAGTAACCTGGACGCATTCTCATTAAAGAGTTTGTCCAATGAACAAGTACGCTGGATTGTGTGTTGTCTTTTTCCCCCTGTTATTAGCAGGATGCACCGCAGGGCCAGAACAGCCCCCCATCACTACCTTACCCGTGAAACTCGACGGGCAGAGCGCAAACTTCCCTGATAAGTGGTGGGCGCTCTATCAAGATGCAGATCTGAATCACGCGGTTGAACAGGCGCTGACGAATAATCGCGATCTGCGCATGGCTGCTGCAAATCTCCAGGCGGCAAAAGCGGTGGTGGATGAAACGGATGCGGCGCGTCTACCCACGACCTCCCTGAATACGCAGGCCGGATACGGCAGTACGGCCAATGACCAGTTAGAAGCCGCCCTGAATCAATCCGACCATATCCGCACCGGTTCACGTTATGGCATCGGCATCGATGTGCAATGGGAAATTGATGTCTTTGGCCGTCTCCGATCCCTGAGCCATGCAGCCAACGCCGATGCGCTGGCGGTGATGGCTGAGGAGGAGGGCACGCGCGTGCTGGTAGCTGCCGAAACCACGCGCGCCTGGCTCAGTGCCTGTAGTTACGCCCAACAAATCGGCATCGCACAGCGCTCTTTGCAGCTGGCAACGCAGGGGCAGCAACTCGCCAGCCAGTTATATCAGTCCGGCGCGGGTGTTGAACTGGATGTGATTCGTGCGCAGAGCCAGGTTGATCTGGCGGCAACTCAGCTTCCCCCCTTACAGGCTGCGCGCCGCAATGCTCTTGCCGAGCTGGCCGTACTCATGGGACAGCTGCCTGACAACCCACCCCAGGCGGCAATGCGATGTCAGTCACCGCCTGCGCTGGCAAGCATTGCGATTCCCCATAGTGAGGGAATGACATTATTAAGCCGCCGTCCTGATGTGCTGCAAACACAGCAAGCGCTGATTGCAGCCACGGCCCGCATCGGCGTCGCGACTGCCGAACTCTACCCGCAAATATCGATTGGCGGCAGCGTATTCAGCTCTGCTCATCAGCCTGCTGGGTGGGATAAAAGCGGAGCGACCGTATGGAGTCTCGGCCCGCTTATCTCGTGGTCATTCCCGAATATGAGTGAGCAACGTGCACGTCTTGCCCAGGCAAATGCCCATGAGCTGGCAGCTCTGGCGCATTTCGATGCCACAATTCTTGGTGCGCTGAAAGACGTGCAGCAAGGTATGACGAATTATCACGCGGCATTGCAGCAGCATGCCGCGTTACAACGGGCGGCGGCGGACAGCCAACAGGCATTAAAACTCGCATCCATTGCCAGGAAAGAGGGGGCGGCAACCGCCCTGGAACTTCTGGATGCCCAACGCACTGACATCGCTATTCAACATCAGTTAGCCAGCACCGACACGCAACTGATCAATACACAGATCGCGCTGTTCAAATCCCTTGGCGGCGGCTGGCAGCAGGCGCCATCCGTCCCCTTACCCGCGCCTCAGCGTAGCCCTGTTCTGTCCCATCTCTCCCTTGTCGATAACCGAGAAATAAAACAATGACCAAGAATCCACAGGTTGCTGAGAAGCAAACCTTTACTCGTCGCTATGCAAAACCACGTCCCCGTACCCTGATGATCATGATATTTCTTCTGATCATTGCGCTGACGTGGGGAATTTACTGGTGGACCACTGCCCGCTGGATGACGGATACCGATGATGCCTATGTGCGGGCCGATATTGTGACGCTTGCGCCACGTGTCAGTGGTTATCTCTCGGCCGTCGAGGTACAGGACAATCAGCGTGTCAGCGCAGGACAGGTGCTGGCCCGTATTGACGACAATGAATATCAGGCGCGCGTCAGTCAGGCAGATGCGGTGGTGAAATCAGCAGAGGCGCAAAAACGGCTGCGGCAGGCGCAAATTTTTAATCTCGATGCACGTCAGGTACAGCAGAAAAACCGCGTTGATGAGGCGATGGCCACCGTCCATGCAGCGCTGGCCGAATCCGCCCGTGCCGTGCTGGAGGCACAGCGTCAGCAGCGCCTCGTCAGTCAGCATGTCAGCAGTGAGCAACAGCTGGAATCTGCAAACGCGCAGATGACAAAAATGGTTGCCTCTGTTACGCAGGCACAGGCTGCATTAGCCATCACCCGACAGCAGAACGCGGTGCTGGCGAGTGAACGGCAAGCGGCCGTCGCTGAGCAGGACAATGCTGATGCCGCGTTGCGCCAGGCACAAGCGCAGCGGGAACTGGCGCGGATTGATTTAGCCAGTACCGCGATCACCAGTCCGATCACGGGCACTGTTGGGCAGCGCGCTATCAGAGCCGGGCAATATGTTGAAACGGGTGCACCGTTACTCGCGGTGGTTCCTGACAATGTCTATGTGATTGCCAACTTCAAGGAAACCCAGCTGGATCACATGCACATTGGTCAGCCTGCGGAAATCCGCGTCGATGCCTATGGTGGCCGGCATTTTCGTGGAACGGTGGATAGCTTTGCACCCGCCTCAGGTGCACAGTTCGCGTTGTTGCCGCCAGATAACGCCACGGGGAACTTCACCAAAATTGTCCAGCGTATGCCGGTGAAGATTCGGTTAACGGCAGGACAGAACGCACAAGATGAGATCCGTCCCGGAATGTCCGTTGTGGTGACCGTGGATACCCATCATGACTAAGCAACTGGCCACCGAACCCACATCCTCCATTTCGCTGCGTACCTGGGTAGCGGTGCTGGGCAGCGTCGTGGGCTGCTTTATGGCGGGGATGAATGTGCATGTGACCAATGCTTCACTGCCGGATATACGTGGCTCGCTGGGCGCGTCATTTGAAGAGGGATCATGGATCACCACGGCTTATCTGGTAGCGGAAATCATCATCATTCCTGTCACCGGCTGGCTGGTGTCAATTTTTTCGATGCGCAGAGTCCTGATGACCGGGACCACGGGCTTTGTGATCTTTTCGGTCCTCTGTTCAATGGCACCGAATATCCAGACCATGATCGTTGCCCGTGCGTTACAGGGAGCATTCGGCGGCGTGCTGATCCCGCTCTCATTTCAACTTATCGTCAGTGAGCTACCTGCCAGAAAACATGCGCTGGGCATGGCCCTGTTTGCCGTTGCCAACAACGTTGCTCAGGCTGCCGGGCCGTCACTGGGCGGCTGGCTGACGGATGTCTACTCCTGGCGGTGGATTTTCTATTTGCAGGTGCCGCCGGGTCTGTTGTTGCTGGCAGCGATTGGCTGGTCGGTTAAACCCCAGCCACTGATGCTGGAGAGATTACGCCAGGGAGACTGGTGGGGCATAATCACCATGGCACTGGGGTTGTCCTCACTGCAGATCATGCTGGAGGAGGGCGAGCGTAACGACTGGTTTTCTTCTGCTTATATCATCAACTGTACGCTGCTGGCGGTGATCGGCTTGGTGGGGTTTGTCTGTGTTGAGCTCAGGAGCAAAACACCTTTTATCAACCTGCGCCTGCTGGGACGTTACAACTTTGGCATCGCCAGCCTGATGCAGTTCTGCTTCGGTGCCGTGGTATTTGGCGTGGTCTTTTTAGTGCCGAATTACTTTGCTGAGGTGCAGGGATATAACGCCAGCCAGATCGGCATCATGATGATCCCCTATGGCATCATTCAGTTCATTATGTCTTTCGCCACACCGCATTTGATGCGCTGGACCAGTGCACGAACCATCATCATCGTCGGGTTTCTGATTACGGCGCTGGGATGTCTGATGAACATCCACCTGAATCCTGATGCGGCAGCGAATGTGATTGTGCCCTCGCTGGTGGTACGCGGCATCGGCCAGTCGCTGGTCGTCGTCGCTTTAGGGGTGATGGCGATTCAGGGACTGGAAAAAGAGCAGGTGGGGTCTGCCTCGGGTCTGTTTTCGATGGTAAGAAACGTTGGCGGCGCGGTAGGCATCGCGCTGTCGAGTCAGATAGTGGTGGAACGTGCCCGGTTGCATGCGGCCAGAATTGGTGACGCTGTCACGCAATTCTCAGCGAGCACCGAGGAAAATAGGGTCGCGATGGTGAATCGGCTCTCTCACCAGCACATCAGCTACCTCACGGCGCTTCATGGCGATGGTTTAAGCCATTTACGTTTGCAGGTGATGGCACTGATCAACCAGCAGATACAGCGGGATGCGTTGCTAATGGCGTACAGCGATGCGTTTTATCTGGCGGGCATCGCCATGTTGCTCTGCGTCATTACCGGGCTGGTACTGCGCAAGAGCAGCGATTAAGCATAAAAAGCCGACGGCGGCATACCAAATTGACGTTTGAATGCCGCCGCAAATGCACTCTGGCTCTCATAGCCGTGCTGCAATGCTACCTGTAAGACCGGTTGGCCCTGTGCCAGCGATTCCAGCGAGAGAAGCAGCCTGGCCTGCTGCCGCCAGCGGCCAAACGTCACGCCAGTTTGTTTATGGAACTGGCGATGGAAGGTTTTGACCGTCATCGACAGCAGATCAGCCCAGTCTTCAGCCGTTCTGGCATCAGAGGGTTCCGCCGCCAACAACTGACAGACGCGCAGAATGCGGGAGTCCTGTGGCCAGGGAAGGTTGAAGGGTAAAACCGGTAATGTGCACAGTTCATCAAGGATAAACCGCATCAGACGCGCATCACGGCTATCTGGCAGGTAATCCCCCTCGACTCTGGTTGCCGCCAGAATCAACTCTCGCAATAACGGCGACACTTCAATCACGCAGTCTTCGTCGGGCAGTCCCGGTATCGCATCGGGCTGCACAAAAATACTGCGCATCCTGGCTGCACCGCGCATACGCACCGTGTGGCTGATACCGGCTTTTAACCAAACGCCTCTGCTGGGCGGGACGACCCAGCGACCTGCGTTGGTCTCGATGACCAGAACCCCTTCAATCGCATAAAGAAGCTGAGCGAGATCATGACTGTGCGCAGGAATAACATGACCATTGATGAAGTCTGCCGAAACTGCCGTTACCGGCATCGCACCATGTTCAGGAAAAAAATGACTCATTTTTGACTCAGTGTTAGGCCATCCGGTAAGTCAGCGTGTTGACTGCCTTCCCGGCGTAGCTGTAAATAGCCACGTAATTGTGCCAGCTCCCCGCTACCTGAGCCAGGCACAATAGTGATGGACAATGATTGCTCCGCAATGCGCCAGCGCACGATTCTGTTACCGCAACCCGAGCGACAAACGCCGTTCAGGGACAGAACACCCATTCCTCAGTGGTAACCAGGCTGACAAACGGGCCTGCCAGCGTTTGGTTATGATGTCGCACAATGTTATCCGCTGTCAGAGCCGGACTATCCATCGTGGTATGGGCATCAGAAACGAGCACCACGTTAAATCCGGCATCGAAAGCCGCGCGACAGGTAGTATCCACACAAAACTCGGTTTTCATCCCGGCAATGACCAGTTGATCAATATCGCTCTGCTTAAGCTGCTGGAGCAGTTCCGTATCCCGGAAGCAGTTAGGGTATTTTTTGATAAATACGCTGTCCTGTTCAACATTGACGTCAAGTTCAGGTATCAGTTGCGTCAGAGGGCTCAGCTCACTAAAGGGGGATCCAGCCGGGCCGGTGTGACGCGCAAAAAACAGCGGAGTGCCTGACGCTCTGGCATTTTTAATCAGGAGTCTGATATTGGCTAAAACTGCACTGGCAGCATAGGGAATCTGTGGGCCATGAAACAAACCCTGCTGCATATCAATAATCAGTAATGCATTTTTCATGAAGTGTCTCCATTCAAACCGGCAATGAACGGAGCTTTTGAACCCCGTCCAGAGCGGCGGGGCTTGAGATTCTGTCTGCTTAGGTTTTTGCCACAGAAACACTCACGCCGCCGCAGGTTGCGGTGGTCGTGGTGAATGTGGTGGTGGTGACCATAATCAGATGCATCGTCTCACTCTTGGGGGCAGATACTCATCACGAACTTAGCATAGCGCTAAGAATAAAGTATACGATTTTCCTGGCCATGCGCCGTGATCACGCCTGCCTGAACTTATTGATTGCCATCCCAAATCTGCATCATCTGCGTGATAGCGCTGTTCAGCTCATCAATACTGACGCCATCTCGTGCCTGAATTGAAATCCCAAACAGAAAGGTACTGAACATCGCTGTCAGCGCGTCAACATTCGCGTGTTGAGACAGCTCTCCGCTCGCAACACCTCGCGCAATCGTCGCGGCAACCCCTGCCCGAGTACGGTCACGCGAGCGTGCTAACGGCGCGGCGACCGCCGCATTCTCAGCGGAAGGCGCGCTCATCACACCCAGTCCCACCATACAGCCCGTTGGGTGTCCTGCGTCGCACTGCATCTTCGCGGAACAGCGCAGAGTCGTTTCAAGCGCATCACGCGGGGACAGACTGGTATCCCACAAGAATTCCGTCACCTGACCATAGCTGGAGATATAGCGCTGTACGCACTCGCGGAACAACGCTTCTTTTGAGCCAAAGGCCGCATAGAAACTGGGTGCTGAGATGCCGTTATTGATCCCTGCCTTTAGTTGGGCGAGTGAGGTTGATTCATAGCCATGCTGCCAGAAAAGAAACATGGCATCTTCGATTGCCTTATCCCTGTCAAAGGTTCTTGGTCGGCCCATAGTCGCCATCTCTCTCTCCTGTCAGATGCAAACAATGACTAACATACTAATCGATACATATGTCGTTGACAAAGAATTCCTCCCTGACTAATGTATCGATCGATACACAATAGCAAACTCCGCATCTGATCCCGCTGTCACGTGGGCAGATGTTCACATATAAATATGTACCGATTGGTATAAAAAAGAGCGTTGAAGGATATATGGAGAAACAGATCACCTTTACAAATTCGGATGAAAACGCGTCAACGCAGAAGCTGCCGATTTCCGCGCTGTTGGCACTGGCGATGACCGGTTTCATCTGCATCATCACGGAAACCTTACCTGCCGGGCTGCTACCGCAAATCGCGTCAGGCCTGAGTATTTCTGCTTCCATGGCAGGTCAGACGGTAACCGCCTATGCACTTGGCTCGTTGCTGGCTGCGATACCGCTGACCATCGCGACACAGAGCTGGCGGCGCAGAAACGTGTTGTTGCTGGCGATTGCCGGCTTTTTTATCTTCAACTCGATTACCGCGCTGTCCACAAGCTACTGGCTCACATTGTTGGCGCGATGCTTTGCTGGCGTGGCGGCAGGGCTGTCGTGGAGTCTGTTGGCCGGTTATGCGCGCCGTATGGTCGCCATCCAGCAGCAAGGCAAAGCTATGGCGATTGCTATGGTTGGTACGCCAATAGCACTTTCGCTGGGTCTGCCCGTAGGGACATGGCTGGGAGGGATAATTGGCTGGCGAAGTGCCTTTGGCGGCATCTCCGTCCTGACTCTTGTCCTGGTGTTATGGGTGCTGGTCAGCGTACCCGATTATCCGGGGCAGTCACGCCATGAACGTCTGCCACTGCTGCGGGTGTTGACCACTCAAGGGGTCCGTCCGGTGTTGAGCGTGGTTATCGCCTGGATGCTGGCGCACAACATTCTGTATACCTACATCACCCCTTTCCTTGATTTGGCCGGTCTGTCTGCGCAGGTAGATCTCATTCTGCTGGTTTTTGGACTCGCTGCATTGCTGGCGATTGCCGTGACCGGACGCCTGGTGGATCGCCATCTGCGAACCTGCGTGTTAGCCAGCCTTGCCATCTTCGCACTGGTCTCTGCGGCCTTCATGGCCTTTGCCAGCGTTCCCGCCGTGATTTATGTCGGTGTGGCGATATGGGGATTCACCTTTGGTGGGGCCGCAACCCTGCTGCAAACAGCGCTGGCGGATACCGCAGGCGAGGGGGCAGATATCGCGCTGTCGATGAATGTGGTGGCGTGGAATGGCGCGATTGCGCTCGGCGGTATTGTCGGCGGGATTCTGTTGAAAGACTGGGGAGCACAGGCGTTCCCGCCGGTACTGATCCTGCTGCTGGTCATCGCCATGCTTGTCACATGGCGGGCTGATAAACAGGGTTTCAAACCCGGTGTCCGCCCTGGGCATTAATCATTTTTAGCGACTTTCACCAGGAGAAAACCATGAAAACAGTAACCCTCTACGTGACATATCAGGGGACTCCGCAGTCTCGTTTTGACCGGGAATATTACAACAGCCAACATCTCCCGCTGGTGATGGCGTCATTTGCCCGTTATGGCCTGCTCAGCGTCTCGGCCTTTTACCCGGCGCTGCAACAGCCTGG
Organism: Pantoea sp. At-9b; assembly: GCF_000175935.2. NCBI lineage: Bacteria > Pseudomonadati > Pseudomonadota > Gammaproteobacteria > Enterobacterales > Erwiniaceae > Pantoea > Pantoea sp. At-9b. The sequence continues at coordinate 72,284 of NC_014840.1, read as the reverse complement.
CACCCTTGCCATTTGTGAATGCATTTTCCGTGATGAAACCGCTATCGAGGCTTCTTTTTCTTCTCCGGAAGCCACGGCGGTGATGGCAGATGTCGGGCTGTTTACCGATATCACACCGGTGCGCCTACGCGCTGGCCTCATCTGATCAATCAGGGGACAACATTATGAATATTGGCATTATTGGACTTGGCGCGATGGGCAGTGCCATCGCAGGTAATTTAGTGACTGCCGGACACCGTGTATCTGCCTGGAGCCGTTCTGGTCGCGTGATTGAGGGCGTCACTACAGTCGATACGCCTGAACAGGCCCTGTCAGGTGATGTCGCGATAACCTTGCTTTCTGACGATGCAGCAATCCAGGAGGTCATCATTGCGGGCGATCTCCTTTCCAGGGCAAACCCAAATCTGGTCCATGTCATTTCCTCCACCATTTCAGTCAGCTTTTCGCATCAGCTGACCGCACTCCACCAGGGTGCAGGTATCGCTTATGTCGCGGCTCCGGTGCTGGGGCGGCCCGATGTGGCCGCCCGTGGTGAACTGAACGTGCTGGCTGCGGGTCTGCCAGAAGCGTTGCGCAGCGTGCAGCCGGTACTGGCAGCCATCAGCAAACGGGTGTGGCAGATGGGAGATAAACCCAGTGCCGCTCATGCGGCGAAAATAGCCTGCAACATGATGATCACCATGGCGATTGAAGCCATGGCGGAAGCCGTGGTGCTGACGGAAGCTAATGGATTGGACCGTACACAATTCTTTGATCTCATACTCAATACGCTGTTTGGCGGCCGCAGCTATCAGGTCTATGCAGAAAAAATCATTGATGAGGTGTATGAACCGGGGTTCAAAGCCAGCCTGGGCCTTAAAGACTTGCGGCTTGCCAGAGTGGCGGCCGCCGCGTTGAAGGCCGACTTGCCCATGCTGGCCGCTGTGTACGGGCAAATGGCCCGTGCTGTTGATGCGGAGGGTGGCGGCAAGGATTGGTCGGTAATTGCGGATTATACCATTCGATCAGCGCCTTATTGATGATTCTCGCGCAGCGACATAGCGCTAGTGCGCCGGTTCCTGCTTCAAGACAGATTCAGGAAGTCCTTTAACGTGAGCCGGAATCCGGCAGAGATTTTTTCGATGGTAGCCAGCGTCGGGCTGGATTCTCCCCGCTCGATCTGACCCAACATCGATTTACTCACCCCGGTCATTCTCTCTGTTTCACTCAAACTCCAGCCCTGCGCTTTGCGCAATTGACGCAAGCGTTCAGAGATATAGATATCAATCGAAGCCATTTTCACCTTCATCAATACTGGAGTTGATTTTTTTATATTCCAATGAAAGGATGCAAACAAGTCATTCTCGTAGCCATTGAAAAATATAAGAACAGGCTATGATAAAAATAAGATATTCATATTATACAAGGTGGAGATCATGGAGCAGAAGAAAAGTCCAGACATCACAGGTGGTGATAAAACACTCGATCGCTTTGACATGGCAATACTCCGAATTTTACAACGCGACAGTTCTATTGCGAATGTGGCTCTGGCTGAAAAAATCAACCTCAGCCCTCCCGCGTGCCTGCGCCGTGTCGAACGGTTAAAAAAGCTCGGTTTTATTAAAAACACTGTAGCTTTGCTCAACCCAGAAACATTAAATGCGGGGCTGGTGGTGATGATTGGCATTGTCCTCGATCGTTCCACCCCTGAATCATTTAAAGACTTCGAAGGCGAGGCCGGTAAAATACGCGGCTGTATGGAATGCCATATGGTCAGTGGTGAGTTCGATTATATTATGTTAATCCGCACCGCAGATAACCAGAGTTTTAATAAACTCCACGCGGAGCAGTTATTATTCCTGCCTGGAGTACGACAGATCCGTTCTTTTATTGGTTTGCGCGAGGTGTTCTCCACCACGCAAATTCCCTTATAAAATGATCATCACGCTTTTTTCCGCGTCAGTAACGCAATACCCAGCGCAATCAACAGCGCACCCGCCACCAGCGGCAAGGTCAACTGTTCATGCAACGCAGGGACCGATACCAGCAGGCCGGTAATCGGCACCAGTAGCATCATTGAAGAAAGGGTGACGCCAGATAGCCATGCACTGGCCGCATTGACCGCGCAAAAGCAGAAAGCGGTGGCGACCGGCCCGACAAACAAGGTTATGGCTAACAGTTCGCGCGAGTTATCGCCGCTCCAGCGCCCCTCAAACACCCACGCCAGCGGCAGTAGCACCAGGGTTGCGAGCAACATTTGCCACGGGGCCAGCTCAAAAGCATTAAGCCTGGAGCCGGTACGGCGCAGATGCAGAATGCAGATCGCCCAGCAAAGTGAGGCCAGCAGCAACAATCCGTTCGCGATAATCTGCCCGTGATCGCGCCAGTCGATGGCAATCGGGTCAAATAATACCACGATGCCAATAATGCCAATTAACGCACCGGACAATTGGAACGACGATAATTTTTCTTTAAAGAGTATCACCGATGCGGGCACCACCCATAACGGCGTCGTATATGCCAGTACTGCGGATTTCCCTGCGGGCAGGTAATTCATCGCAATACATCCCAGAGCAGTAAAAGCCATCATCTGCAACAGGCCAACGCTGAATATGACCGGCAACTCTCGGCGACCCGGAATACGTATTCTCCCGGTCGATAACTGTAATAAAAAAAGCACTAGCGCGCTGGTGGAGAAACGTAGCGTAGAAAACCACAAAGGTGTGATATGCGAAAGTCCCGCTTTCATCATTGGCCAGTTGCAACCCCATAAAACAATCGCAATAACTAATAAAATAATGCCTTTTAGCATTCCTTGTCTGGCGCTGCTCGCATATTGGTAATTTTCACTCATGTGATCATTCATTATTGATATGAGGGATGAATGATCAAAGAAATAGCATTGTTAGCCTTATGCGTTCAACGGTGGCTTCAGGGGGCATGCGCCGAAGTGATGGCATGCTGCCACAGCAACCTAACTCTATGATTTTTAATAAGATGTGTGCATTTTACGCAACATCATTCCGAGTGCGATGTTAATTTTATTTCGTGCTATAGCTGAAAAATGTAATTTTAAATCGCAAAACACTGGCACGATCGTAATTTATTAGAAAAAAGTGCATTAAAACGAAATGTGAAAAATAAACACGATGGGATATTGTTATTTGGCAAACCAATATCAACAGCGCAGCATAATTTACGGCGTGCGACTTCATATATCCCGGAGAGAAGCTATGAATCTTGAAAAATTCCCCCGTTATCCTCTGACGTTTGGTCCATCGCCGATTACCCCGTTGAAACGTCTGAGTGCGGAATTAGGCGGCAAAGTGGAACTGTATGCCAAGCGTGAGGACTGCAACAGCGGCCTGGCTTTCGGCGGCAACAAAACCCGTAAGATGGAATACCTGATCCCGGAAGCACTGGCGCAGGGATGTGACACCCTGGTCTCAATCGGCGGCGTGCAGTCTAACCAGACACGTCAGGTTGCCGCAGTGGCTGCACATCTCGGGATGAAATGTGTGCTGGTGCAGGAGAACTGGGTGAATTATTCCGATGCCGTCTATGACCGCGTCGGCAACATCGAGCTGTCACGCATTATGGGTGCCGATGTACGTCTGGACGCTGCCGGTTTTGATATCGGAATTCGTGAAAGCTGGAAGCAGGCAATGGAAGAAGCGGCGGAGAATGGCGGCAAACCCTTCCCGATCCCGGCGGGATGTTCAGAGCATCCTTACGGCGGTTTGGGCTTTGTCGGCTTTGCCGAAGAGGTGCGTCAGCAAGAAAAAGAGTTGGGCTTTAAATTTGATTACATCGTCGTGTGCTCGGTTACCGGCAGTACCCAGGCGGGTATGGTGGTAGGATTTGCCGCTGACGGCCGCTCACGCAATGTCATTGGTATTGATGCTTCAGCGAAACCTGAGAAAACCAAAGCGCAAATCCTGCGCATTGCGCAGAATACCGCTAACCTGGTTGAACTGGGACGTGAAATCACCGAAGAAGACGTGGTGCTGGATACCCGTTACGGCGGCCCGGAATACGGTTTACCCAGCGAAGGTACGCTGGAAGCGATTCGCCTGTGCGCCCGTACCGAAGGGGTGCTGACCGACCCGGTTTACGAAGGGAAATCCATGCAGGGCATGATCGATATGGTGCGTAATGGCGAGTTCCCGGAAGGCTCGAAAGTGTTGTATGCCCACCTGGGCGGTGCGCCAGCCCTGAGCGCTTACAGCTACATCTTCCGTAACGGTTAATCCCTCGGGATAATTTATTCGTAGCGGCGCGATTTATCGCGCTGTTTTTTCAGCTTAAATTCGCGCGATAAATCGCGCCGCTACGGACCTGATTCAACGAAACTGCAAATCAAACTCTTTCCGACACTGCTGATCCCGCAACTGAATTTCTTCCCGCAGAAAAACAAAAAAAGTATCCAGCATCGCACTGCGCGGTTTGCCCATCTCACTTTGCAATTGCAGGCTGCGCTGGCTCAACTGGTCGCGGTTGATGGTCTTGATGATCAGGCCATCCTGACGTGCGCGCGTCATAATCGAATAATGACTGCTGACGCTGATGGCTCCAGGGGTCTGGCAGACAAAGTCGTACAGTGTGGAGAAGTGGTTACAGGTGAAGACGGGGTCGATAAAGACATTATTCATGCGGCAGGAGAGGTCAAACAGCTGGCGGATGGTCGCTGACTGGTCTGGCAGCACCACCGGCCAGGCATTCAAATCCGCCAACTGAATATCCCGCTCCGCCAACGGATGATCGTCCTTCATAAAAAGCAGCACCGGCGAGGGAAATGACGCCAGCACCTCCACACCGGACTCGGGGGACAGGGTAAAGCGGATCGCCAAATCACAGTCACCGTTACGCACCAGTTCCGGCACCTGCCTGCCGGTGCCGACCGTCAGAATAAAACTGACGCGGGGATGGAGCAGACGAAACTTCGCCATCAGATTGGGCAGCAGGTTAAACGCCAAGCCATCGGTACACACCACCCGAATGGTGGTTTGATCGACGGCTTTGATCCCTTTCAGCTCAGCGACGGCCAACTCCATATCCGCCATACTGCGGCGGACATGGTTTGCCAGAATATGTCCGGCGTCATTGAGCTGCATCCCGCGAGGGCTACGTTCAAACAACGTGACCCCCAGCCGGGTTTCCAGCCGCTGAATATGCCGACTGATGGCGGAGATGGCGACAAACAACTGCTGGCTGGCGGCGCTGATCGAACCGGTGGTCGCCACCGCCATAAAGTAACGAATCTCAGTATTGTGCACAGGGCCTCCGTGATATCAGCCTTGCCGATCGCGCATGACCTCCCGGCCCTGCTCAGCAAGATCCCAATACAAACCGGTCATGATTTGCAGCGCTTCGCAGGCCACATCGGCAAGCAGATGCTCATCGGGCGCATGCTGGGAACACGCCGGATACGAGTGCGGAATCCACAGCGTGGGCACTCCAAACGTATCAAGAAAACAGGCATTCGGTAAGCCACCGCCGAAGTTGGGCAGCACGGCGGCGTCCTTCCCGGTTGAACGGTGAATCGAGGCCAGACTCCAGCTGACCCACGGGTCTTCAGGATCAATACGTGTGGCTTTAAAACAGTTCACCGGTGCCACCACTGCCACATCGTGAAAACCCTGCTGGTCAAGATGTTGGCGAATATGGCTGGCAAAGTTGTCCACGTCACTGCCCGGCACATAGCGCATATGGCAATGCGCCAGCGCGGTTGGCGGGATGGCGTGGGCCGGTTTATCGGGATTGCCGCTGATCATCGCCAGCGTCTCCAGCGTATTCCAGCCATAGAGTTTCTCGGCCGCGTTCAGGCCCGGTTCACCCCACTGCGCGGCGATTAGCGGGTCACCTGGGGCATTACCTAACTCAAGGTCGGAGAGATGATGACGGATGCTGTCCGATAACGGCGGGGGTAACAGCGCAGGCAGCAAGATCCGGCCATTGGCGTCCACCAGTGTTCCAATCGCATGGGCCAGCCGGATACCAGGATTACTGAGCAAACCGCCCCAGTTGCCAGAGTGGTGTGCGCCATCACGCAATGTCACCTGCAACGTAAAGTTAAATACGCCACGGGAGCCGAGAAACAAGGTGGGACGTGACGCTGTCACGCGTGGGCCATCCGAAGCGATAAAAAGATCGGCGGCCAGCCAGTCGCGATACTGCTGGCAAACCGCTTCCAAACCCGGTGAACCGATCTCTTCACCCATCTCCAGAATCATTTTGACGTTATAACCCAGCCGTCCGTTACGTGCCTTCAACACCAGCGCCAGTGCCGCGAGGTTAATGCTGTGCTGGCCTTTATTATCGGCCGTCCCGCGCCCGTACCAGCGATTGCCCTCGACACTCAACTCCCACGGGTTCAGGCCGCTGCGCCAGTTCGCCTCATCGCCCGGCACCACATCGCCGTGACCATAAGTCAGCAGGGTAAAGGCGGCCGCGTCTTCCAGGCGGCGCGCCAGCAGAAACGGGCTTTTTCCCGCCTCGGGATTGGCGACCACCTGACAATGGAATCCCAGCGCGGTCAGGTACGGGATCATCTCTTCATTGAGGTAAGCCATCTGCTGTGGATGCTGGCTCTCCGTGCGGTAGTGGATCCGGCGCGCCAGCGTCTCACGCAAGGCACCGGTGTGAAAATGGTCCAGCGCCGCCTGTAGCGTCGTTTCACGTGTGATCGTCATTATCCGTCGATTCCTTCAATTTCCGGAATACCGAGGCCCGGTTCCGGGGTCATCACTGATGCCAGCAACGCCCGGGTATAAGGATGTTGTGGCTGGTTAAAGATCTGCTCGCGCGTTCCCTGTTCAACAATCTGGCCTTTACGCATCACCGCGACATGATCAACCAGATGCTCCACAACTGACAGGTTGTGGCTGATAAACAGATACGTCAGGGAGAATTCCTGTTTCAGCGCCAGCAGCAGATTAAGGATCTGCGCCTGTACCGAGACATCCAGCGCCGAAGTGGGTTCGTCGCAAATAAGAATCTCCGGGCGCAGAATCAAGGCACGGGCGATGGCGACACGCTGACGCTGACCGCCGGAAAGTTGCCCCGGATACTGGCTATGGGTGCGAGACGGCATGCCCACCAGATCCAGCATTTCCCGCACCTGCTTTTTCCGCTCGGCCGCCGTGCCAATGTTATGCAGCCGCAAAGCCACCTCGACAACATCCGCGACGGTACGACGCGGGTTAAGTGAAGAGTAGGGGTCCTGAAAAATGGGCTGAATACGCGCGCTCAATTTACGCCGGTCGGCAGCATCGACTTCGCGCCCCTCAATCAACACGTTGCCGGTGGTGGGTGGCAGCAACCCCAGTAACATTTTTGCCAGAGTACTTTTGCCGCAGCCTGATTCACCTACCAGCCCCAGCGTTTCGCCGCGCCGAATACGCAGTGAGACATTTTCGACCGCGCGGATCTCCGCCGGGGACTTAAACAGGCCACGATTCAGACGAAAGGTCCGGCTCAGCGCACACAGCTCCAGCGCGATATCCTCATTACCGGCGATATGCGGCGGTGTCAGGTTGCTCATAGCGCCTCCGTGATGGACAAAGGACGAATGCAACGTACCTGATGCTGCGCATTCAGCGGCTGATAAGGCGGGTTCTCGTTACAGGCCTCCTGGCACTGGCTACAGCGGTTGCGAAACGCACAGCCCTGTTGCGGACCGGTCAGATTAGGCACGACGCCAGGGATGGTGGGCAGAGGTTGCCCCGGCTGAGTACGGCCAGCCACCGGAATGCAGCCCAGCAGCCCACGGGTATACGGGTGCTGCGGCTGGCGAAACAGTTCATCGACCGGAGCGGTTTCCACCACCTGCCCGGCGTACATCACCGCTACGCGGTCGGCGATACGCGCCACCACGCCGAGGTCGTGGGTAATGAAGATCACCGCCATACCCATTTCCTGTTGCAACTCGCGCAGCAGCCGCAGAATCTGCGCCTGAATGGTGACATCCAGCGCGGTGGTCGGTTCATCGGCAATGATCAGTTCAGGTTCACACATCAGCGACATCGCGATCATGATGCGTTGTCGCAGGCCACCAGAGAGTTGATGCGGATACTGTTTCAGTCGATCCGCTGCCTGCGGGATGCCCACGCGCTCCATCAGGTACACCGCACGTTCCCGCGCCTGGGCACGCGAAACCTTACGATGCGCCAGCAGGGTTTCACACAGCTGTTCGCCGAGCGTCCAGGATGGATTCAGTGATGTCATCGGCTCCTGGAAGATCATCGACATGCTATTGCCGCGCATCGCCGTGCGTTCACGCCGGTTGAGTGCCAGCAGGTCATGGCCCTTAAAGCGCAGGCTGTCGGCCTGACGTCGGGCATTGCGCGGCAGCAAATCCATCATCGCCAGCGAGGTCATGGATTTGCCGCAGCCGGATTCGCCCACCAGGCATAACATCTCGCCGCGATTGACGCTGAAATCAATGCCGCGCACGGCGTGCAGCGTGCCACGCGGAGTCTGTAAATCCACGCGCAGGTTTTTCACTTCCAGCAGCGGTGCATCAGTCTGGTTCATCTCATTTCCCTCTTAGTTGCGGCCGTCGAGTGCGGTGATATCGCGCAGACCATCACCCACCAGGTTGATACTCAATACCAACAACGCCAGCGCCACACCGGGGATCACAATCACCCACGGCTGAAAGAACATATAGGCTTTGCCCTCTGCCACCATCAGCCCCCAGGACGGCATCGGGGGTTGCACGCCCAGCCCCAGAAACGACAGGGTGGCTTCCAGCAAAATGGCGTGGGCAATTTCGAGCGTCACCACCACGGTCAACGGTCCGAGCAGATTCGGCAGAATTTCGCGCAGCATGATAAACAGCGACGATGCGCCGAGCGTTCTCGCTGCCGCGATGAATTCGGCCTCACGCAGTTGCCGGGTGACGGAGCGCGAGACAATCAGAAAGCGATCCCAGAGCAGCAGGCCAAGCAGCAGAATTACCACCTTGACCGATCCGCCAATCAGCGAGGCCAGCGCCAGCGCGACGAGGATCACCGGCATCGCCAGTCGAACCGTCAACAGGTAGCTGACCACCGCATCAACCCGTCCGCCGAAATAACCGGCAAGCACCCCAAGGGTGACGCCGATCAGCGCGGAGATCATCACGGAGACCAGACCAATGACCAGCGATACCCGAGCGCCATACAACAGACGGCTAAGATAGTCGCGCCCAAGCTTGTCGGTGCCCAACAGGTGTGTCCATTCGCCTTTCGCAAACCAAACCGGCGGCACCAGGCGTCGACTGACTTCCTGGGCAAAGGGATCGTGTGGGCTAATTAGCGGGGCCAGCAACGCCAGCAGAACGATGGTCCCCAGAATTACCACGCCCAATGTCATGCTGTGATGACCAAAGATGCGGCGACACAGGCGCTGCCACGCCGTGGGTTCCGGCAGCAGACCGGTTTCCGGGCTAAGGACGTTTTTCATGGTTCCTGCCATAGTCGTTTTCATTGAGATTCCTTATTTGCTACGCAAACGGGGATCGAGCACCGCATTAAGCACATCCGCCAGGAACGTCAGCCCGATGTAGAAGATGGCGATGATCAGCACGATGGCCTGCACTACCGGGAAGTCGTTGCGGGAGATGGAGTCCCATGCCAGTTGCCCCAGCCCCTGCAACGAGAACACCGATTCAATCACCACCGAGCCGCCCAACATAAAACCGAGTTCCACCGTTGCCAGCGCCACCACCGGGATGATGGCGTTACGCAGACCATGCTTCACCACCACTTTGAAGGCACTGAGTCCTTTGGCATGGGCGGTGCGGATATAATCCGCACCCAGCACATCGAGCATGCCGGAACGCGTCAGACGCATCAGCGACGGCATGGCGTAATATCCCAGCGCCACCGCGGGTAAAACAAAATGTTGCCAGCTACCGTTACCGGCCACCGGTAGCCATTTCAGCCCCACCGCAAAAATCAGGATCAACACCAGAGCAAACCAAAAGTTGGGGATCGCCTGACCCAGCACCGAGATAAACATCGCGCAGCGATCTACCCAACTGTCGCGGAACACCGCCGCCACCACACCAAGGGGGATCGCCACCACCAACGCCAGCAGCAGCGCCACGCCGCCGAGCTGGAGGGTGATGGGCATGCGCTGCCCAACCAGATCCATCACGGTGTTCTCAAAATAGAACGAGCGACCAAAATCGAGGTGTAGCGCCGACCAGAACCAGTGGGAGAACTGCACCACCAGCGGTTGGTCCAGCCCATTCTGCACCCGGATCTGTGCCACGGTTTCCGCGCTGGCATCGGGTCCGGCAATGGCTATCGCCAGATCCCCCGAGAGATGCAGCAGGGAAAAGCTGACAACCGCCACGGTGAACAGCACCGCCAGCGCTACCAGCAACCGATTAATAATAAAGCGCACCATAACTCGGCTCCTTATTTCCAGCTGGACTGGGCAAAGCGCGGCAATTCATCCGGCCAGTCCTGGAAGTTCAGATCGGCATTAAAGGCGTAGTGGGTGGAGTAGGAAAACATCGGCGCAATGTAGGCCTGGGCAGAGATGCGCCCCAGCGCCTCGGCGTATTCTTCATTGCGTTGTTTGGCATCGACGGTGGCATCGGCTTTTTTCAGCATCGCGGTCAGCGTTGCATCCTTCCAGATATCGCTGCCTTTGCCGCCAAAGTATGGGGTGGTAAACGCCGAGGTATCATTAATCGAGAACGATCCCCAGGTGTTGAAGGCCATTGGTGCCTGACCGGAACTGAGGGCGGTCGCCATCACCGGATATTGCACAAAATGGAGGCGGGCGCGAATCCCGACTTTACGCAGATCGCCGATAATCGCTTCCGCGTAATCACGTTCGCGATAGGCCCACAGATCGGTGTCAAAACCGTTGGCATAGCCCGCCTCTGCCAGCAGTTGCTTCGCCTTGGCAGGGTCGTAATTGTATTGAATCACTTTGCTGTCATCGCAGGCCACCTGGGTACGGAAACAGGCGGTGTAAACCGGTTTGCTGCCGCCACGCACCAGGTTATCGACAATGCCCTGACGGTTAATCGCGTAGTTGATGGCCTGGCGGACACGCAGATCTTTCAGCGGAGCCGCTTCGGGACCGGTAGCATTAGTGTTGAGGGCGAGGAAACCGATGCGCATGGTTTCACCGCTTTTCACCGCGATATTGGGCATGGTCGACAGTGGCTCGACCTGATCGGCCGCTACGCGCCAGATCCAGTCTACCTGGCCGGTCATCAGCTGGGCGACACGGGCTTCCGGGTCGCGGATCACCACAAACTGCACCTTACCGATATGTGGTTGTCCCTGTGGGCTTTCTTTGAAGTAGTCCGGGTTCTTCACCATATCCACCCCCTGGCCGGGGATCACCTTGACGATCTTATAGGGTCCGGTGCCGATCGGGGCTTTACTGAAACCCTCGAGTTTCACCTGCTGAAAATATTTCGCCGGGTAGATCGGCGTCGGACCGGAAAGGTACTCCAGTGCCGCCGGGAAGGGTTGTTTCAGGTGCAAACGCACGGTGAAGTCATCGACTTTCTCTACATGATCGATCCAGTCAACACTTTGCGGCACCACGGAGGCGGTATTAGGGCCAGCGATATTCTGGAAGGTGTAAACCACATCATCAGCACTGAAGGGATCGCCATTGTGGAATTTAACGTCTTTGCGCAGATGAATTAATAATGATGTCGGGGATTCCCACTTCCAGTCTGAGGCTAATTCCGGCTTATATTCGCCGGTTTTGGGATCGCGATAAATAAGCGTGTCCCACACCAGATGCGCCAGAATAACGCCTTCGCGCAGGTTGTTATGATAAGGACTGATATTTTCCACTTCGTTATCAGAGGCATAAACCAGCGTGTCGTTCTGTTTACCTGCATAGCTGTAAGAAGCGCAGCACAACAGTAATGCAGTAAAGGCATACTTGTGAATCTGTCTTGTCTTGTAACGAGCCATACCGTTCTCCAGCGATCAATGAAAAGTTAACAACAAAAGCAGATGGCACTGCTGAAGCAAGAGCAGCGCCAATGCCCGTTATTTGCCGTTACCGATTTTCGATAACCGATTTCTCAAAATGAGAAACACCAGAGCAGACAGACATCACAGCGATATAAATAAGGTTTAAGGCGCGGGAAGAATACCAACCCGCGTGCGGCTGGCTTATCGCAGTATCATCAGGTGGGCGTTACGATGGTGCAGAAAAGTTTAATCCTGCACTTTTTGTGTGAAGGTTATTTGTGCAAGCCGCCTTCTTTTTTTGTGAAAGCTCTGAACTGACGGCTCGCGCGCGATAACATTGTTTCATTATCGGAAGATGAGAGCCTGCCTAAAGGTAAGAAAACACTCGGCATGGCCAAAGAAATTGATGAGGTTTTCTCAGCCTTACACATCCTCGATCTGAAATTGATAGAGAAAAGAACGCTGGCGAAAAAAAGAAGATATGGTTGCACGCTATGGCGGTGAGGAATTTATCATTGTGACGCCCAAAATTGACGAGGAAGACTTATTTGCTATTGCCGAGAAAATAAGACAAGCCATCGCCACGGCCCCCCTTGAAGTCGGGGAGGATCGTATAATCAGCGTCAAGGCCAGTTTTGGCATCGCCACGGGCAGTGGCAGCAAAGGGCGGCCTGACAGTGGCAAATAATCATGATGGTCATTGCTAATTTTAAATCGCAGATAGCACTGCATTCAAGTTATTAAATCATTTATTTACTGCACTTAACTTAAGGGGTTTTTATGGGTTAACTGCCTTTAAGGCCATTTATACAGCCGCCAATGCGTTTATTGCAAAAACCCTGGCAATCAAGACGAAATGTTCATTAGACCAATTTATATAATCACCACCTACTGAAGACTCGCTTACAGCTGGTGGCCTAAGACAATAATAGATATTTCAGAAATACTTGACAACGCGCGTCAGGTTTCTATAAATTTTTAACTAAAGTTAAGGCAGCACCCCTTTTAAACTTGTGATTTAAAAGGGGTGTTGCTACCAATTCCTTGTTTCTTCCCAGAACATGCTGTGTGCTGTAGATTTTTTATTATAACGAGAGAGCTGGCATGGCTATTCTTTACCCAACGTTAGAAAACATACTGCGCTTAAAAGTGACGCCCACTGCCGGCGAACTTCACTTACTGAATTATCTTTCAGAGAGTTTGGATGATACCTACGAGATTTTCTTCAATTCCTTTATTGATGGTGACAGGCCAGACTTTATCATTTTGAAGAAAAATACGGCTATTTTTATTGTTGAAGTAAAAGACTATAACTTGAATAATTATAGTATAGACTGCTTTAACAAATGGCATGTCCATTCCGGGCAAGGGATATCTCATATATCTTCACCCCAGTCGCAAGCTTTCAGATATAAATCGAATTTATATAACCTGCATTTGCCTGTGCTGGGTTTATCGTATTTGAAAAATCGCAATTTCTTTAGCATTGTACACCCGTTTGTCTACCTGCACGAAAGTGAACGATTGGCAATCGATAACTTATATTCACATGCCCAGAATGAATTAGTGTTACGCTCTCGACAGTTGGATGAACAATACAGGCAGGAAAAAATATCCAATATTGAATACAATCAACAAGCAGACAAAGTCGCGGGCTTGAAAAGAAAACTATCCAGAGATAAGGCCATGATTTATGGTTTAGATCGGATACAAGATCTTGTTAGAAAGATCAAAAGCTTTAAGCCACATGTCCTCTTCGATGATCGTGTTTACGATGATTTTAAAAGACGACTCATGCCCAGCGATCATACCTTAAAGCAAGGTAGAAAAATCCCATTGGATGAAAGTCAGACTAAGCTGGCGGTCAGCAAACCTGGAAAAGAGAAAATTAAGGGGGTTGCTGGTTGTGGAAAAACTACCATCATTGCCAATCGTGCTGTAAACGCTTTCCTCCGACATGATGATAATGTTCTGATTTTGACATTCAATATTACATTGAAAAACCTTATAAAGGATAGAATTAGCGACATTCTTGGATATAGAGACAATCAACATTTTGCGGTTACGAATTATCACCAATTTTTCAATTCACAACTGAATGAAACAGCGCAAGATGTTGTTCGTTTGATTAAAGAATATGGTTTCAATGAGCTATATAAGCGCGATTTATTTAGTGAGTTTGCGGTAGGGAAGTTTCAGACGATATTGATTGATGAAGTGCAGGATTTTGAAAGCTCTTGGGTTAAAATCATTCGCGACAATTTTCTTTATCCCGATGGGGAAATGATCCTTTTTAGTGATGAGTCGCAAAATATCTACGAGAGAGATAACAAAATAGCGGCTGTCATCACACTAGGATTTGGAAATTGGAAAAAGTTGAAGCGGTCCTATCGGACCAGCCTTGACTCACCTTTGAACCAGCTTTTCAAAGATTATCAATTAAAGTATTTAGTGGAAAAATATTCTGACTCCGAGCTATTTGAACAACATAACATACAGGCAGGTATGAATTTTGATATTATAAAATACCACGCTTGCAGTTTGGATTGGGAAGATGAATGTTTTAAAAGAATTCAGACTTACATCAGAAGTTATAACTTTAATCCGAATGATGTTGTAATCTTATCCTCTAACATCTACTTGATTCGGCGGTTAAATGAAAAGCTGAATGAATTTGAGAAAACCCACTGTATGTTTGAAACCTATGAGGAACTCGCGGAGTTATTCATGCTTTGCAAAGAGAGGTACAGTGCCGAAAGTTTGAAAGCGTTATCAGCAGATGGGTTGCGAGACGTTATTAATAAGAATGATGAAATAAAACCTGAGATTGAAAGGGTAAGAAGGGCAAAGAAAAACCATTTCTATCCGAATAGCGGACTTATAAAACTATCTACCACGCACAGTTTTAAAGGCCTGGAGTCTAAAACCGTATTTTATATCATGGATGACAAGGATACCCCTGAAATTATCTATACATCGATTACTCGATCTGTAGAAAATCTCATTATTTTAGACAAAAGCCGTGATGGAACATATGCAGAATTTTTCCGCTGCATAAGTTCCGATTGAAATGTTAGCCCGCACATTGTAGCGATCAACCCTCATATGGAAAATCGTGATTAACAACGAACTGGCGGGCTTCTTCGTTCTTCACGACAGGTGAGGGCGATTTCGATATTTATTATGAGCGTGGGCTATGAGACATCATCGGTTCCTGCTTTCCCTCTGCGCAACGGGGAAAAGTTCGGCGCGGCATCAAGGATCGATTGCATGCTGGCCCGACATCCAGCATCAGCGGGTTGCACACTGAGGGGAAAAGGATTGCCATGCAGTTGCGCGCGCAGGTTGTCCCAACGCTGACACAGAATGTGCCAGTGATGTTCGTCATAGGTGCCTTTAAAAATAACCGGAGAGAAATTGATCGTCGGCAGCGCCTCGCCACGCTTGCCGGCGGCCAATGCCTCGTCCAACATGTTTTGCCACAGGCTGTTTAAACGATCGACGCGTCCGATTTGCTGTTCTACCACCCCCGGATTCCATTCGAGGTGCAGCATAATCACTGTGCGGCAAGCCAGATGCAGGTTCAGCCCCTCCCGGGCAACGCGCGACTGCGCCACCAGCACGCAAGGATGGCTGTGTTGGCGATTAAATGCCAGATTGAGCAGATTCCGGGTGGCGGGCGAGGTGTTACCGTCCATCAGGCGAGCATAACCACTTTCCCGACGGCTGTATTCCTGGTGGATGATCTCCAGTACGTGTTGCCACTGCTGTACTGCAACCTGACTCTCATCTTCGTCACTCTCAACGGCGTCAAACTGGTCACGGTTTCGTGCGCTATTCACCAAATCGCCAAACGCTGCGGCAAGATGAGCCGGTGAACGCCGTTGTTCTGCTGAGCCGGTGAGCGTGTAGAGTGCATTCGCCACGCTGGCTAAATCGTGGTGTTGCGGATTGAGATTGACGGATTGTTCAAAGACGGCAAAGAGCGCCTGCACGCCCTGGTCCGTGCTATTGGCGAGACCTTGTTTCAGCAACGCCAGCAGATGGCGACGAAAATCGCGTCGTTGCTTTTCCAGCCTTTTGTATTGCGCACTCAACTGGGCTTCAATGTCGCCCCGATTGACTTCGCAGTGGTAAAGCTGACGTGAGGCATGTTGAATAGCAGGCCATTCCTCGTTATGCACCTTTGCCTGTGGCCAATACTCTCCGCGTGTCTTCAGCGTCCGCAACATCGCGCGCGCGTTCAGCAACTGCACCAGAGTTGCCATCGGCTGAGTGTAGCGGCCAAAAACCAATACCTTCTCGCCGTCGGCGCAGACACGCTCGGCAGCCTCCACCGTGGCAAGGATGGCGGGATGGTTGAACAATGAGCCCTCGTTATCTGCCAACATGGCAGCGCTAAGTTGTTGTTGCCACCATGCTGCCCGCTGCTGACGTTTACCCGCCATCACGCCTGTGTCTGCGTTGTCGTCTGCCTGCTGCCGTTCTTCGTCATGGGCTTCCAGCGCCGCGTCTTCTGGTTGATTCAGCAGGGCGGAGACACCATGACCGTTGCTGAAGGTGAGACGTACCCGTTTGGCGCGGCTGTTTTCATGCAGACGGTTAACAAACGACAGCGCTTCGGCCGCACAGACTGCCTGTTTCCAGTTCATCGGTAAGCTAAAGGTGTCCACTTCGATCTCCTGCTTACGTCGGTAAACAGGGCTACCATGCTGGAGGAACTTTTGTACTGACTCGTCTTCACGTTTGTCACGCCGCAACAGATAAGGTGAAAGCGCCTGCTCGAACGCGGCAGAGGCCTGGTAATATCGCTGTTGTACTTCGCTGTTGGCATAATCAGTGCGCACCTGTGCCACCGCAGACTGATACTCGTTGATGGCGGGCAGCATAGTCTCTGCGTTGACCTTAATGCGTCCGAGCATCTGCTGCCACTGACGGCTGTTGAGTTCAATGGGTGTCGCGCTGATCGCCAGACGACGCGCCTCACTGCCAAGTTGAATGACCTCTTCCAGCAGGCGATTCAGGCTGCTATCGGCACCCCGGCTTTTATGGGCTTCATCGACAATGACCAACTCAAACGTGCCCAGCCCCAGCCCGACGCTGGTGGCGAGCTGGTGGCGCTGTTCGTAATGTGCGCTGTAGCATTCGTCCAGCAGCAGACTGTCCCAATCGGCTTGTTTAACCAGCCGGGCAATCTGTTTCTTTGCCGGATGCGTGGCAGGCAGGGACTTGATTGCTTTACAGATGAGACGCGCCGCGCGCCAGAGTTCAGGGGTGGACAGGTCAGGGCAATCGTTTTTGTGCTGCCAACGGTGAACCAGGGCCGGGAGCAGACCCCAGCGCTTTTCCGGGCTATTGCTCCCCAACCGCCAGACGGCCATCGCGTGGGAGATCATCAGACACGGTTGTTCAAACCACGGTGTGGTGTTGCTGTCAGGGTGCCAGGCGGCGATAAATTGCCGCAGGCTCAGCAAGGGTGCGCTCGGGTTAATACCGCATGTCTGCAATTCTTCACGCCAGTTGGCCGCCAGACCACCGGGAATCAGTACCGCTACCCGGCCACCCGCCGCAATCACGCACTGGGCCACGGCGGCGGCGATCCGGGTTTTACCCATACCCACTTCATCAGCCAGAATCACGCCGTGGCGCTCAATGCGTTCGGCGATTGCCAACAACGCCGCTTGCTGTCCGGCAGTCAGCTTGATGCGCGACGCATCAACCATCTCGCGCAATAATTGGGCGACATAGGGCCAACCCGCAAAAGTATTATTCATTCACTGTCTCCGGGAACGCACACAGGTCACTGACACCCCAGGCGGTTTCGATACGTGACAACATTTGCAGATAGTCTTGTCCCGCCTGGCTGTGGTCAGCCTCGGCAAATGTCGGACGGAAGGGTGCCGCTTTTAATGCACTCAACGGATTGATGTGTAAATCGGTGAAACGGGCGATCTCCGGGTTGCCGCTAGCCTGCATCAACGTTTGCTCAAGACTGCGACACCAGTAAAGCCATTGATGTTCGGCCAGATTGGTCTGGCAATCCGCAATGCTCTCGATCAAGGCCATCATTTGCCGGATGGGTTGTGATGTCGATGCTGTTTCATCGTGCCAGCTATGCTCGCTACTGAGCAGCAGGTCACCTTGCGTGCCTTGTGACTCCACCTCTTCCATGTCCGGTGTTTGTGGAAAATGGGATATCTGCCAGAGTACCTCGTCCAGGTTCAGGCGGCGCAGCGGGGTGGCGGCAATACGGCCAAGCTCATCAATCACCGGGATAGTGGCACGATGCGTCAACGCATCAGCCGTCCAGCAGAGGGTGACGCTACGTGGCATGTCTCCCTGCCAGACAAAGCCCTGCGACAGCGGCGGGCAGGGCGCACCTGCCGTATCCAACACGATAATGTCCGTCGCGGGGGTGGATATTGGAGAAAGCAAACCTTTGTCTTCACCAGTGGCTTGCCACTGCAAACCGCTGATCGGCGGAGCGAAGTGGGGTGGGCGCTCGTCCATCTCTTGGCCTGCGCTGAGAGGAAAGTCCAGATCAGCGCCGTCGTGGTCGCTTTGAATGGGGAGCAACTGGCTCAGGGCAATGTCCGTCGCCTGCTTTCTGACGGCGGTTTTAATCATGCGCTCAGGACAAAAGAACACGCCAGCCTCCAGATTCCCCGCCGCCGGTTTCATGCGCTGCATAAAACCCGGACCGGTGAGGTTGCCGGATCCCAGATAAAGCCAGGCACGTGTCAGCATGTCATTCGCCGCGCGGTGGTTGGCACTGAAAATGAATTTGGCATGCAGCAGACGCTCAATCCTGGTGGATTGCGCCGGCAGCCGAAGGGTGATGCCCTGTTGTTTCAATGCCTCGGCCTGGCGGGCTATCCCCTGGCAGGCGTGCGGATTGACATACAGTTCAATTTTCGCCGTGTTGGTTAACACGGCCTCATCCTGCAACAGCTGCACAATTTTTTGCGGCACGGATGTGCTGCTGCCGGTGCCACCTTCATAGAAACCGGAACCCATCGCCAGATAATTACGTTTGCCAGCCCGCTCGGGAGCGGCGGATAGCCAGCTCTTCAGCTGGCTAAACAACGATTTTTTACGGTTATCCACCAGTCGGGACGTTCCTCTGGCGTGTTTGCGGCATTGGGCCAGCCACGACTCCACTTCCTGTCGCGCCAGACTGCTGAGTACCGGCTGGTTATTGACTGTCAGCGATAGCAACGAGGTATCACACCAGATGGCAATCTCGTCAAAGAGTGTCTGAGCGGCACGGAAATCGGCGCAGCTTTGCTGCACATCCGGTCCTGGTGCGTGCAGCGCCGCAGCGGACAGTTCCAGGCACCATGCCACATCCAGACTCTCTTCCAACGATTGCCTGGTCCAGTTACCGGTGCTGACCAACAGCCGCATCCGCCAGCCATGTTGCTCGTCATGAGGTTTAAAGCCGAGGATCGCCACTTTGGCATGCAACAGCTTCCAGGGCGGCGGTGTCCGCATTTGACAATGCACGACGCCGGGAACCTCAATCGGCGAGATAGGCGCATTATGCACATTAAGAAACAACGCGAGTTTGCTTTGCCCGAGGTGCGCGCGTGCCGCCTTACTCAGGCCGGTAAAACGCTCCAGCGCAGAGGCCAGAAAATCATCGCTGGCGGAATAGCCGCACAGCCAACCAAAGTGGCCACTGTAGCCGCGTGGTGCTTCAAAGTAGTCAACCAATGAACAGGTCATGATAATCGCCTTTTCTCAAGCCAGTCCGACATCTCACCCTGTAGATCCAGGTTCAGGGTAAAAAGATTGCGTATCCGGCGGGAGATATGTTCAGGCCAGAAGTCTTGAGAAACGGGTTGCTCAACGGGTTCTTCTTCGTTCGTTGCAACAGCATCGGCTGGCGCGCCGCGAAACGCGCTACCGGGGTCAATCTGTTCACCATTGAGTTTGAGGATATGGCCGTCCCGCTGCACCAGCGCGCGCAGTATTGCGGCAGGCGATTGGTTGCATTCATGGCAAAATTGGTTGGCAGCCGCATCATGGTGCTGCAACGCCAGAAATGCCTGCGCAGGCTGCCGCACCGCATCTATCGCCGCAAGCAGGGTTGGCGGGAGGGAAAGCTGTAAATCGATGTGCATCCCGCTGCTGCGTTGTGCCATCTCACTTTCGACACTTTCCAGCAGTGCCAGCGCCGCATGGCGTGTTGCGAAGAAATAGGCACCGGCCTGTAGGTCATGCCAGTGCCCGGCAGCGATCTCCTTCGGGTGTTTGTCCCAACGGATGGCCGCTGGTGGAGATTGCCGCAGACGATCGACCCAAAGCAGGGCAGCACTGCGTCGCTGGCGATCCGCTTCGCCACCCGCGTGTTGCAGTTGGCTGCGTATCAACTGGCGTGCATTGAGTGACAAAGGGGCGATCGGGGAAAGTAGCCCCTTGGGCGCTTTTTGGTCGGGATCGGCGATCCAACTGCTGAGCACTTTCCGTTGCGCTGCTTCCAGCCTGACCAGTTGCTCACCCAACTCAGTACAATGAAATGCGTTAAAGCTGCGTTGTGGTGAGACCAATCCCAGTGCAGGCAGTACTTCAATCGTCCCCATACGCATCGGAATAGTGACATAAAATGACCGTTTGCGGGCGGCGTTGAATGTCACGCGGTTAGCGTTCAGCCCCTTGATTTTACGCACGCCGCGCAGGCGCGCATCGCCCTGCCCACCCTGTTCAAACCCTTGCCAGCAGCAAAGTGCCTCAATCGCATTGGCCGCTTCGATATTGCTGGTGCCATTGTCCAGCTGGCGGGCTATCGACACTCCCTGAAGTGCCATGATGATTTGACGGGCAAACCAGACGCCGCCTAATCCCGGCACGGCAAGCTGGTGGAAGCGAGCGACCGTGTCATTGAGTTGCAGGCTGCGCGTCCTTCTGACGGATGGCACCGTTGCCGGGGCGCACAGACCCCAGGTGATACTGTTCATCGTAGCGCATCGCTTTCGGTAATCGGGTGACGTTGGACATGGCTCACCGCATCACCAAAGGCGTTAAGAAACCAGCGCAGCATGGCGCTGTCGACTACGGTCGCGGCGATCTCAAGGCGATCAGGCGGGATGGCACGGTGGGTCTGATCTGTCGAGAGCGGTGACTCAATCAGATGTAGCCCAGCCGCCCGATCAATTTCGAAGGTCAGATAGATTTGGTGGCCCTCACCAAAACCAAAGCGGCCATCGTCATCATATTTTTTCAGGTTGAACTCGGCGGGACGTTCGAAACTGAAGGTACTGACACTGGCCGCCAGAATGCGGTTCAGCGCCAGGCTGCGTTCGTTGTCGTACCCTTCAAAACGGCACACCAGATACAGACGTGGCCCTTGTTGCGCCAGGCCAAGCGGCATCACCGCATTTTCACTCTCTTTGCCTGCTGCATTACGGTAAGTGAGTTTAAGCCAGTGATTGAGATAGAGCGCTTCGCTCACCGCTTCAAAAACCCCCTCCGCGATGGGGGGAGGCAACAGCGGCTGGCTGGTTGCCACCACGCGTACTTTATCTGGCCATTCGGCTTCGAGACGGCTTTGCCCGCTGGCATGAAGATTACGCTGCGCTTGGGTAAAAAAGCCCGTCATGGATTTGATCAGCCGGGTCGGCAGAATGGGTTTCAGATGTGCTTCCGCCATCGCCAGCAGCAGCGACTCTTGTGGGGTGAGCACCGGTAGCGATACGCCGCGTGAGTTTTCTAACCAGCGGTAGCCATAGGGGCGGTTGCGTAAGTCGCATTCGATATCAAAATGGTTACACAGCATTTCCAGATGGCGCTGGATGGTACGTAAATCGCGTTCGATGCCTGCATGCGATAACTGTTCATGCAGTTCCCGGGCGGTAATTTTTCTGCCACGCGGAATACGCCGCAATAACTCAATAGCCAACAAGGTGGTTTCTATCGTTTCGGGTCTTTTAGCCACTTTTTCTTCCCTTTTTTATTCATCCGGCGCGGTTTAATGCAAAAATCCGATCGCGGGCTTCTCCCGTTTTTTTAACCAACACTCGGTCTTTAACGCGGTAACAAAATCACTGGCTGTGTGGAACGGTGTGACGCGGTGCTGGCGCGACACCACGAAAAAGTCGCCCGGGGTCAACGAGCTTAATTTCGTTAATGCATTCATCGCCGCCGCAGAAGGTTCTCCGAGCTGTAACCTGTCGCAGTACAGATTCAGCAATGCCACTGACTGATAATCGCAGAGGAAATTGAAACGGACCTTGAGGTCAAAACGGCGTATGGCCGCGGCGTCAAGTACCTCAAACCGATTGGTGGTGGTGACCATAATCCCGTCAAAGCTTTCGATCTGACTTAGCATTTCGTTCACGCAACTGATTTCCCAACGATGCTGACCCTCCTCTCTGGTCGCGAGAAAACTGTCGATCTCATCCAGCAGCAGCACGGCCTTATCGCGTCGGGCCTGTTCAAAGGTCGCAGCAATATTCTGTTCACTCTCGCCCACATAACGGCCAAAAAAATCGGACGGTTTTCTTGCCATTAATGGCAGCCCCAGCTGTTTCGCTAACCACTGCGCCCAAGCTGTTTTGCCGGTTCCCGGCGGGCCATACAGACAAAAGCGCACAGCATCCTCAGGCGCAAGGTTGGCGGTTACGGTGCCTAATGAGATATCACTGTTAACGAACGCGATGTCATAAAGGGCGGGAGTTCGGGCATTGCTTGTGGGTCTTATCGGCGCATGGCCCTGTGCCTTTAGGGTGTTATTGATTAAAAAGACTAAAGATTCATTGGGTTTTTCGTCAGCCAGTTGGTGACTGAGCGTGGTCACGACTGTGCCGGCGCGCTGCACGACGGCGGGCGTCAACCAGGGTGAGCTGGCTAACTGAGAGATCTCACCGGGTGTGAGTATTGCGCCACAGCTATCGCGCAGCAGCGCCTCCCGTTGGGGGAGCGGAGGGGGCGTTAGCTCTAAAACGATATCAAACCGGCGAATAAAAGCCGGGTCCATGCTACTGATATCATTAGAAACCCACAGCGTGGGGAGCATATTTTCTTCCAGCAACCGGTTGATCCACGCTTTAGGCACGGGTAGCGAGAGCGCACTCAGTGCCCCCGAGCTTTCGGTAAAGACATCTTCCGCTTCATCAAGCAGGAGTAGTGTTTTCTCACCGTGGAAAAAGCGTTGTGCGGCGCGACAGGCATTCAGGCGGCGGCTGCCGTTGATCGGCCGTTCCGCTTCATTTTCGCTGGCGACTTCATAGATCTCAGTTTGCAGTTCTTCAGCCAGTAACCGACAAAGCTGACTTTTTCCGGTGCCGGGGCGTCCGTGAATGAGAATGTTCACCCCTACGCGGCGTGATTGCAGTGCATAATTTAGCCACTGGCGCACCACGTTCACCGCTGGCAGGTGTGCGTAATCGCTGAAATTAAGGTGTGCTGGCGTGCAACGCGTGATGATTCCCTGTAATAGCATGGCGGGTTCGGTTTCACCGGCATACAGGCGTTCACTCAGCGTCAGGGAGAAGGGTTCGAGTTTATTACGCAATGAATGCGACCCGCTGCTTTCGAGACGGATCAGACCGGTTTGCATCAGCAAACTGCCAGGGTCTAACGCCATACGAACCTCGTTCTCGCTCAGATCGAGCAATGTCGACAGCACCCGATACACCTTGGTCAATGTCATCATTCCCAGCCATTCAGCGGTTTCATCAAGCAGTAGCTCCTGATGCAGTTGCAACGTAAAGGCCAGAATGGCACTTTCCGCCGCGTTAAGGCCGATGCGCCGTGCCAGCGTTGCCACCGCGTGTTCGAAATCGGACAAAGGCAGGAGGGCGGGTTGTTGCTCCAGCTCAGCATGGCGCTGGCGTAATTCCCGCAGTACCGATTGTTGCAACTGTGCTGTGAATTCCTGGTCCTGGAGGTGGGATAAATGGAAGAATTCCACTAACGCTGGATGGCCGAATCCTTGTTGCGTAATAAATTGTTTATGCGCGCCGAGGCGAAATAACAGGCGGTAGATCCGCAGTTGCAAGCTGCGCTGATTATCAGATGTCGGCAGGTGTTCAATCGTATTGGCGTTCAGCATGTTTCTCTCCTTTAAAACGCCAATTTTCCTCCTGGGTATGACAACTTGTGTCGCAGGCGATTTTGCGGGGAGAAATTCGTCAGCGGCGCGATAAGCCGCGCCGCTGCGAGAGGTGCCTTAACGGGCACCTTCTTGCTGATGCTTATGGCAAGGCGTAGGCGATAACGTCATCACCCCGGTTGTCGTTAGTCCCGGTGCGCGTTGCTCCGCCCGCAACCACGACCACATACTGCTTACCATCTTCGCCGATGTAGGTCATAGGCGCGCCTTGTCCGCCGACCGGCAGACGACCACGCCACAACTCCTTACCGGTGTTGTTATCCAGCGCACGCAGGTAGTAATCCAGCGTGCCGTGGAAGAAGGTCAGGCCGCCTTTGGTCACCAGCGGTCCACCCATGGTCGGCATCCCCAGCGGGATATCCAGACCCGGCGCGACACCGTGAATCGGAGCATCCTTGATGGTACCCATCGGCACCTGCCAGCGGGTTTTACCGCTTGCCAGATCGATGGCGGTCATCGAACCAAACGGCGGTTTAAAGCACGGCACGCCCAGCGGTGACATAAACATGGAGCGTTCGACACCCCAGGGGGTACCCAACTGCTCGGAATACTCACCCTCGGTGCTCGGCTTCATGCCGATGCGTGCTGCATCTTCACGTTTGATGAATTTGCCCCATTGCGCCATACGAATATCGTTGACGATCAGCGTGCCGGTAGAGACATCAAGCGCGCCGCCGCCCCAGTTAAAGCCACCGTAGTAGCCCGGATAAATCAGCGTGCGCTGCTTATCCGACAGCGGCGTGAACTCGCCTTCCCAACGCATCTGTTTAAACTGCACACGGCAGTAGAGCTGGTCGAAAATCGATGCGCCCCACATATCCGATTCTTTCAGTGCGGCAGTGCCGACTGAGATGGCAGAGTAGGGCTGGGTTTCCGCCACTTTCATCCCTGGCATGGCATCGGTTGATACGCGGCGATATTCCACCGGAATCACCGGTTTTCCGTTACGACGGTCCAGCACAAAGATTTGACCGCGCTTGGTTAACTGGATCAGTACCGGCGTGATGCTGCCATCTTTACCTGGCATGTCATAAAGAATCGGCTGCGAAGAGACGTCATAGTCGAACTGATCCTGGTTGGCAGTACGGAAATGCCATATCTCTTTACCGGTTTTCAGCTCAACAGCGACCACCGCATCGTTATATTCGTCAGAATACGCATGGCGATTGCCGGTCCAGAAATCCGGCGTCTGGTTGCCTGTCGGGAAGTAGGCAATGCCTGTCTTCGCATCATAGGCCGCAGTACCCCAGAAGTTCGGCGTTTCAATCGCATAGTCTTGCCCTTCCGGCAACGGCGAGCTGTCTTTCGCACCACGGGAGGCATCCCATGCCCATAACAGCTTACCGCTACGGGCATCAAAACCACGCACCACACCCGAGGCTTCACCGGTGGTCAGGTTGTCGTTCAGTTTACCGCCAACCATAATCACGCCATCAGCCACCAACGGTGCCGAAGTCAGATAGTAAGAACCCTGTGCTGTCGGTCCCAACCCGTTGAGCAGGTTAACAAAACCGTTGTCACCGAAGCTTTCATCCAGCTTGCCGGTTTCGGCATCCAGCGAGAAGATGCGGCCATCAACCGTGGTGCTGATAATACGCTTATTACCGGCGATCGCCGGGGTGGAGCCATCCTGCGGTGCATCACCCAACTCGGTGTAAGCCACGCCACGGCAGCGTTTCCAGCTTTTGTTGCCCGATGTCTCTTCAATTTTCGGATCAAAGCGCCATTTCTCTTTGCCGCTGACCGGATCAAGCGCAATCACCTTGTTCAATGGGGTACACAGGTACATGGTGTTGCCGACTTTGAGTGGCGTGACCTGATACTCAGAACCGTTAATGGCTAAATCGCCGGTATGGTAGGTCCAGGCCACTTTCAGATCTTGCACGTTGGTGGTGTTGATCTGATTGAACTGCGCAAAGCGCTGACCACCGGTATTTCGTCCCCATGCCGTCCAGTCGTTGCCGCTGTTATCGGCGGCGTGTTCATCCAGCACCGGCAATTTTTCATTGCTGGCTTCCACTTCCGGGTGGACGCGGAACATGTTGGCAAAGATGGCGATGATACTCAGCGCAAGAATCGCCGAGCCAAGACCGGCTAATTTGCAGGGGATAACCGAGGTATGGTCGGATTTACGCAGGGTTGGGGCACACAGCGTCACCAGTAGCGCCACCACCAGGAAGGTGACGGTACGCGGCACCAGCTGCCAGAAGTCGGTACCTGATTCGCTGAAAGCCCAGATCAGGCTGACAACCAGCAACGCCCATGCGACATACAACGCCCAGCCTTTTTGCCGGATCAAACCTAAGCCGCTGGCTGCCATTGCCAGACCCGCGGGCAGATAGAACCAGGAACCGCCCAGTGTCACCAGATATGCGCCACCTGCTGCCAGAGCCAAGCCCAGCAGAAGCAGCGCAACACCGATGATAGAAACCACAATCTTCTTACTCTTATTCATGGTGAGGTATTTTCCATATATACAAAACTCCTTTTCAGGAAGGTAAAGTAAAGCGACGAAAGCCCAGCATTAATTAGAATGTTTATAGTTATCTGTTTATTAAGGTTATTTATCTCGTCTCAACACCTCCCTGGTTGTGAATCTGCCACTTGTTGCCTGATTTTTGGGCGCAGGAATACCCAACCCACAAATGTTGTGGATTTGAATTAATCAGGTTAATGACTTTAAAAATATGGTTTCTTCGTGTTTGTAATTTGTGACGAAGTTCAAATGTGACGAGAGTTTGCAACCGTTGGCAAAACATGTCAAACGATAATGATTCTCGTATCACTGTTGGTGCTGAGGTGCAGCCATATTTCGCTGCCGACCGAAGCATCGTTTTCTGCCAGGCATAAACTGACGCCATCTTAGTGATGGAGTGTTGAAATGATTGCCGTTCTTTTTGAAGCTGAGGCCTTACCCGCTGCCCAGGCGCGCTATCTGCAACTTGCCGCAGAGTTGAAACCTTTGTTGTCAGATACGCCTGGGTTTATCGCCATTGAGCGTTTTCAGAGCCTGAATACACCCGAAAAGATACTTTCCCTCTCCTGGTGGGAGGATGAAGCAGCGGTAGCCCGCTGGAAGCAGAACATGATGCATCAGGCTGCCCAGCGTGAGGGTAAAAGTTCGATTTTTGCGTTTTACAGAATTCGCGTTGCTAACGTATTGCGGGATTACTCGTCAGATCAGGAGTCGTCACACCATGTATGATATTCACGTCGTTCTTAAGCATACCCCTGGCTCGCTGGCGGCTTTGGGTAAACTGTTGGGGAAAAACGGTGTTGGCCTGGAAGGGGGCGGGATGTTTTCAACCGCTGAAGAAGGACATGCTCACTTTTTGGTTGAGGACGGAGAAAAAGCCCGTCAGGTGCTTACTGGCGCGGGCTTTGATGTCAGGCACGTTTGTCGTCCACTGATCAGAAAATTACGCCAGGAACGTCCCGGTGAATTAGGGGAAATTGCCGATGCAATTGCCCGCAGCGGGGTGAATATATGGGTACAGTACAGCGATCACAGTAACCGGCTTATCCTTGTCACGGACAATGATGATCGGGCAGCCGAAGTGACGCGTGAATGGGAAACAACCTCTGCATGAACCTGCTGAAAACCGCATCTAACGACGTGCCGGAGAGTTCGCTTGAACACGCCATGTCCGCCGTTGCCGCAGCCATTTCTGACCCGTCACGGGTCAGTATGCTCTGCGCGTTGATGGATGGCCGCGCCTGGACCGCGACCGAACTTAGCGCGGTGGCAGGCATTGCGCCATCCACCGCCAGCGGTCATCTCGCGCGGCTCCTCAGCAACGGGTTGATTAACTGTCTGACACAAGGGCGACATCGCTATTACCGCCTTGCCGGGCATGAGATTGCCGGGCTGCTCGAAACGCTGATGGGCGTGTCGATGAATCCAACCTCTTCCGCAGTATCACGAACACCGCTGCATCTCCGTCATGCCAGAACCTGCTATGACCACCTCGCCGGTGAAATTGCGGTAAAGATTTATGATTTTATGCTGGAGGAGGGCTGGCTGGAGCCAACAGGGGCTGCCCTGACCGCTGTCGGCAAAACACATTTTTTGCATCTGGGTGCGGTGCTGAATCCTGCATCCCGCCGTAAAAGCTGTTGCGCCTGCCTCGACTGGAGCGAAAGGCGCTTTCATCTGGGAGGCGACGCCGGTGCAGCGCTGCTGACGCTGTTCCGGCAAAAGGCCTGGGTCGCCACCACGCCCGGCTATCGGGAGGTGACTATCACCGAAAAGGGCAGCGTTGCGCTACAACGGCAGTTTGGTTTGGTAAGCCGCTGATCCCTCACGCTCTATCCACCAGGACCAACAAATAGCTGACCAGATAATGACACATTCATGGCGTCAGATGGACTGGGCAAGCGGTCTGGTATTTTGCAAACAATCAACGATGAGTTATATTGAGTTTATGGTGTTTATCTTTTTTTCATAAACCTCCTAAACTTTATAGGAAAGCCATGAACCGTGTAATGAATCCTTTCTCTCCTGGAGCAGGAGCCGTACCAATGGAACTGGCCGGAAGGGGTGCGATTCAGACCAAAATCGCAGAAAACCTCGAGCGTATCCGCATAGGCAGAAACAGTCAGGGCGTCATTCTCGTTGGGCTGCGTGGAGTGGGTAAAACGGTGTTACTGCAAACAGTTTTGACGACTGCAGAAGATAATGGCTTTCATACCATCAACATTGAAGCCTCTGAACGAAAGTCACTTCCGGCCATGCTGGCACCTGATATTCGCACTGCGTTGCTGAGATTAAGCAGAATTGAAGAAGCTAAAGATCTGGCTCAGCGTGGTTTGGCTGCACTTGCAGGATTCGCTTCGAAATTGAAGGTCACCTACAACGATATTGAGGTTGGATTAGATCTTGCCCCAGAGCCAGGCTTAGCGGATAACGGCGATCTAGAAATTGATCTCACGGCGCTCCTTGAGCAAGTGGGAATTGCCGCCCAAAAGGCCAAAACAGCGCTGGTGATATTTATTGATGAACTTCAATATATTCAGGAAAAAGAAATGTCCGCGCTTATTTCCGCGTTACACCGCTGCGCGCAAAAAAAATATCCAATCACCGTTGTCGCAGCGGGTCTTCCTCAGCTACGAGGCCGGATGGGTGACGCTAAGTCATACGCTGAAAGGCTTTTTGAGTTTGTTGATATCGGTCCTTTAAATAAAGAATACTGTATTGAGGCTATCAGAAAACCCATTGAGGCGGAAAACGAATCAATTAATGATGATGCCATTAACTGCATTTTCGAAAATACCTACGGCTATCCCTATTTCATCCAGGAATGGGGCAGCCATACCTGGAATATTGCGGATGTGTCACCCATTACTAAAGAAGATGTAGAACTGGCAACGCCTGAGACGATAGCCAAACTCGATGCCAGTTTCTTCATGGTCCGATTTGACCGCTTAACGCCGAAAGAGAAAGAGTATCTGAAAGCAATGGCAATATTAGGACCAGGTCCACACCGATCCGGTGATATTGCCAGTGAGCTGGACAAGAACGTTAAGTCATTGGGACCCGTGCGACAAAGCTTGATCGACAAGGGGATGATCTGGAGCCCGTCGCATGGCGATACCGCGTTTACAGTCCCTTTATTCGATCAGTTTCTGAATCGAATTATGCCTTGAAGAGTTACGCGTATTTTGCGTACCGCCAGGTGTACGTACATACCGATACAGGACAAGATATTGGCAATGAAAGCTATTCCAGCCTGAAAACCGTCTAATCAACAAGATCCTGTAACTCACTCACCGTGGTGCGCGTGGATAATCCAGTAAGTTGGCCAAACAGCGGGTCCCATTCCTGTATATCCAACTCAGCAATCAGATTTTCACGCGCAAAAGGATCGGCATTAACCATCGCTGCGACTTCATCACGATTTGCCGCGTTAAAAATCAGAAAACCTGCCCGCAGCGGCGTATTTTTTAGTGGTCCCGATGCGATGAGCTTCCCCTGGTTAATCAATTCTTTAAGGTAAAGCACATGTTCCCTTACGAACGCATCCCATTGCGTGCCTGCCGGATGATCCATTCTGACGATATAAATACTCATGATCTGTCTCTCATTTGTTAACTGTTGATATCGAGTGTAATGAGCATCGTGAGTATTTAAAATGCACTGAAATCGAACAATGAAACAACCAGGAGTTGTTAATGCTGGACAAGATAACCGGGATGCGAGTGTTTGTTGCTGCGGTGCAAATGGGTTCTTTTGTCGCGGCAGCAGAAAAGATGGGCATGTCGCCGCAAATGGTGGCACGCCACATCGCAACCCTTGAAAAGCAACTGGCGACGCGTCTGTTAAGCCGAACGACGCGAAAACAGAGCCTCACGTCCACGGGGAGCCAGTACTTCAGACGTTGTCTGACCATTTTGCAGGCCATTGATGACGCCGAAAACGAAGCCAGCGGAACGGCTGAGGTGCCAGCAGGAACCATTCGGGTCAATGCGCCGGTGACCTTCGGGCGCTATGCCCTGGTCAACTTCCTCACTCAATTCATCGAGGATTATCCACATATCAATATTGAGCTTACGCTCGCGGACGACGTCATTAATGCATCAGTGGCAGGCTTTGATGCGGTGATCCGCATCGGGGATTTAGACAAAAACCTGCGGCTGGTCGCAAAACCCCTGGTGGCATATCGGCTCATTGTCTGCGCGTCACCTGAATACCTGATTAAGAACGGCAAGCCACAACATCCTACCGAATTGAGACATCATCAGTGCATTGGCTTTTCCCCCTGGCAGGAAGCTGGCTCAACCCATCTCTGGCCCTTTGCCAGTCAGGATGGGCAAAGCAACATTGAGGTAAGCTCCCGCTTAACGGTGAATGATTGGGGTGCCATGCTGGAAGCGGCATTAAAAGGGGCTGGCGTACTGATTGGCTACGAAAAAGCACTTCACCCACTGCTGCACAGCGGAAGATTGGTAGCCTTACTGGCTGAATACCGAATTCCCGAACAGGCGATGCATCTGCTTTATGATGCTTCGCGTGCCAGGGAAAAGCGCTGTAATGTTTTCTTTAACGCGCTGTGTGAATACTTCCGGGAATAAATAGCCGTAGTGACCGACAACATGTTGCAGTGTTTCAACACTGAGAACCAAAAGCAGCCGATGCCTATTCCATATAAGCCAGATATTAGTTAAAAAAACGCTGCCCCGTGCCTTTTTCTAAGGCACGGGGCAGTCCAGGGCATTTAATCAGCTGGTAGGATTCATGATAAAAAAGGATTTCACCTCACTGGTGAATTTCACCAGACAGCGATCCATAATTTTCTGCGTGACTTCGTTTACTTTGGCATAGTTATTAGCCTGCCATTGCGGGAGGGTAAATTCGGGCGTGGTGGTATCAGCTTTGCAGTCAATTTGCTGGAATGTCGCGTGCCCTGCATTATCGCTCACGAAGCGTGTCAGTGTGGTACTCATAACCAATTGATAATTGTCATCGCCGCCTGACAAGTTTTTATATATCAGCTTCCAGGTTAACGGTTTGATAATCAGTGGCTTATCGTATTTTTGCGTTGGCCGATGATCCATTTCGGTTTTGAGGATCTCGCTGACTCGTGGCGTAAGGTATGCGAGGGATGGATTCATCACTCCAGCCACTTCCGTCCCTCTGAGCTGCTCTTTACCAAAACTCTGAATCTGGCCACCCACAAACATCATTGAAACAAACTGTAGTGTTTTTAGCGCAGCAGCTTTGGAAGTGTCGCCCTGAGTCACATAATGCAGTTGGGTGTCAGAAGGGCGGCTGTAATTCGTTTCGAGGTCTTGCCAACCTTCAACGGCAAGTTGCGATTGATTTGCTGAGGTTACAGTTTGTGTCTGGACAAGCTTTTCACTCGGAGGAACGGGTTTTGAGGTACATCCGACCAATAATAATGTTGTCGCCAGAACGGCCAGGCTTAATTTTTGCTGCATTCTGCATCCTTAAAGTCATAGTCTTTATGGGGGTTAGCATCGGCAGCAAAAGCGGAAACTTTATCTGACCTCGATCAACGGACCTGACAACACCTTATTCACGCTCATAGAATGACAGGCTTTGGTATGGCCTTCAGCCCAACCCCAGCTGTTCCGCCACATCATCACTGACCAGCAGCCCGGATTGCCGCGCCGTAGCACGATTCACTTTGCGGCGTTCGCCCGGCAGATGCAGTGTCGTGTTCACCATCGTGAAACGCAAAGGCCATTGCATTAGTGCCTGGCAATGGACGATTGGCACCATAAGGTGCCAGCCGTGACGGGAGTTGACAAAGTTGAGTGAGGCAAACCCTTGTGGCGCATAGGGTTCAATATCGGTCCACAACGCACCTTGCTAATGAATATGCTATGGGGGCGACGCGCTGCGCATTCCCCCAAAGTGGATATCTGTGACTATTTCACGTCTAAGGCTTCGCCGGTTTTATAAAAATGTTTTCCGGCAATGTAATGTAAGCTCTTCCATTCATCCGCCGCCGTTTCAAACTGCCAGTGTCCATCCCGGAAGATGCGGCTATCCGCCCATGCGGCTTTCACTTCCCCAATAAACAGATCGTGATCGCGTTGATTCGCTTCAAGCGGGATAAGCTCACAGTACAACCAGGCGGAACATCCGCTGACCAGAGGCTGCTCGATACCATCAACATAGAAGCATTCAACGCCAACATCCGACAGTTTATTATGGTTGTTCGCTTTTGAATGGGTTCCGAGGTAATGCACCATTTCGGCTTGTTTTGCGTTAGGCACCTGGATGACAAACTTATTGCTCTTCTCAATTAACTGACGGGTAAACGCTGATTTATCCAGCACAACCGTCAGTTTGGCCGGTTTGAAATCCAGCCCGCAAACCCAGGATGCCGCCATAACATTGGTGATGCCATCATGACAGGCAGACACCAGGGTTGCAGGGCCATGATTAATAAGGCGATAAGCTTTCTCAAGCTCCACTGAAGTGAAATACTGATTCATTGCATGTTCCTGTAACCATGAACTTAAGAAGTTGATGTTAACCCGTTTTTTTCACCAGAGGATAGCCCGAACCTGCTGAGTAATGATCGTGCTAATGATTAGTTTGACAAGGTTCCTGATTTGTATTCTGGTATGGCGATGAAAAACGAAGGATTGAAGCCTTCCTCTTAAGAATCGATGTGCAAACCTACCTGCTTCAGGGAGAACATTTTGTCAGCTGAAAACCGTATTTTAACCACCCACGTCGGCAGCCTGGCTCGTCCGGTGACACTGCTGGATGCCATGAAAGCCAATATTCAGGGCGCAGAGAATAGCGCCGAGCTGGAAACGAAGATCCGCGATGCTGTTTTTGAGTCGGTGCAACAGCAGGTTGCCGATGGCATCGATATCGTTGCAGACGGTGAGATGTCCAAAGTGGGCTTCTTCGCTTATGTACGCGACCGTATTGCCGGTTTTGAACCGCGCCCCGGCCAAGGCTATGCCGCCTTTGATGCCGAGGTGAACGCTTTCCCGGAATACTATAAGCAATATTTTGGCGAAGCGATGCTGGGCGGCAACCTCGTACCATTCGTGCCGGTCGCCTGTACCGGACCGATTGCTTATCACGGTGTGGCGCAGTTGCAGCGCGACCTGACCAACCTGCGCGATGCCGCGAAAAACGCCCATGCGCTGAGTGCCTTCGTGCCTTCTGTCGCCCCAACAGGCGTCGGCAGCAATGAATTTTATGAGCGGGAAGGGGATTATCTCTCGGCAGTCGCCGAAGCATTGCGGGTGGAATATAAAGCCATCATCGATGCCGGTTTTGGTCTGCAAATCGATGATCCTTTCCTGCCGGATTTGTTTGCTGATCCACACCTGAATAACACGCAAATCATCGCTAAAGCCAATGAATACGTTGATATTCTCAACCATGCGCTGCGCGGCATCCCGGCTGAGAAAATCCGCTATCACACCTGCTACAGCATCAATGAAGGCCCGCGTATTCACGATGTGCCCTTCATTGAGTTTGTTCGTTATATGCTGAACATCAATGTGGCGGATTATTCATTCGAGGCTGGCAATGTGCGCCATGAGCACGAATATCACATCTGGGAAGAGGTTAAACTGCCGCAGGGTAAACGTCTGATCCCGGGTGTTATTTGCCACGCCAGCAATACCGTTGAGCACCCGGAACTGATCGCTGAACGCCTGATTCGCTTCGCAGACCGCGTCGGCAAAGAGAACGTCATTGCGGGTGCTGACTGTGGCTTCTCTTCACAAGCCACGTACAAACCCGAAGTTCATCCGACTGTGGTACGTGAGAAGTTCCGCGCGATGCGTGCGGGTGCGGATATCGCCAGCAAAAAACTCTGGCGTTAAGTGCCTCGTTTCAGGGAAGAGAGGTCTTTCTTCCCTGAAAATCAACGTCACGCATCGATTGAGTAGCGGGTGTCAGGATGAAACCTTGCCACGGGGATCATCAATATGCTGTTTTGCCACGTCATAACGGATGCCCTCGCGATGCAGAATGCGCACGTTTTTAACTACCGTTGCCAATGCCTGTAAAAAGGTTGCTGAATGTTCATGGCGCTCATAGGCGTCAATATCAGCCCATCCTTCGGACAGATGGAAAGCGTCCGGGTTGACCAGGTCTTGTGAAAACGCATAGAAGACACATCCCGGCAGTTGCTGCGCGGCCTGCATCTCAGGCTTTACGGCATTGATGAACGTTTGGCGGTCATCCGGATGCACGCGATAATAAGCGCTGACAATGATTTCGGTAGCTTGCGTTTTATCGTGATCGCCCGCAGACGAGATACGGGCATCGGGGGTATTTGCACTCATTTTTTTCTCCAGAAATTCTCTGATGATGGATGTTATTAACTTAAAAATTGATTTCTGCCTGCCGCTTATTTACTGATTCAGGCGGGCTGATCTCCATTAAACGCACGCCATGCGGCCAGCGTATCCAGTGATTCACGCAACAGTTTTATTTTTCCATCCTCAGCCACTAATCGACCGGCGTAGGTTTGTTTATACAGACGGTCAGTGCCCGTTATTTCAGCTTCAACGCTGTATTCGCCGAATGCCTGTGTCGGGGTATCGATGAAAAACTGGATATTGCGAAAGCGAAAATCAGGCACCTTTTGCAATAATCCGGCGATAAACGCCTCGATTTCTTTTGGACCCTGCACCCGATGCGGCAGCCCCAGCGTCTGTAGGTAAGGGAGTTCCAACACGCCATCTGCGGCAAAAAGCGCGGCGGCAGCCTTAGGATCCTGAATGTTGTCGAGGTAGCTCTGAAGTAATTGCACGGCTGTTTTCATGATGAGGATGCTCCTGTCGTTGTCTGTGCCTGACCTGTATCGGTGGCGTGCAACAACAATAAACAAACATCGGTGGAGGCAAAACAGCAAAGAATGAAATCTATCATTTCATAGTTGCAACGATTGGTGGGGCTTTGCCTCTATAATCACTGGTGTGGTCTTAGTATTCGATCGAACCAGTCATTCATTTTTCGCTGAGTTTCCTCTGTGAGAGTGGCGAAAAGATCAACTACAAGAGAAAAACTGAAGCCGTAATTTTCTTCGAGTAAGGGATATAGGGGTTAGGATACAGCGAGCTTTCCGTATCCTCTGGTGTAGCAGTAACCAGGGCCTGAGGCAGTTCGGCTTGATGTCGTCCAATCGGTCCTGAAGATTCACGCGGATGCCGTCCGAACCTGCGGAGGGGGGAGTATTCAATCACCTCAGCACTGCTGCGGCCCGGCGCGTGCCCTTGTGTTAGCCTCCTGTGATCCGGGAACCATAAGGCTATAACTGGCCGTTTCGTGGCCGGATATTATTTTGTCGAGTAGTTTCTGAAAAAATCAGTCATTAACTTCTGCACAGGATTGGTTTGATCATGATTCCAGACAAAAATAAGCTGAGTCAATGCGTTAGCGTCCTCCAGCGGGCGAAAAACAACATTCCCAATACTGTAGGAAATAATGTTTTCCGGAACCAAGCTGACGGCCATCCACGCATTGACTAGGCCAAGGCTATTATTTACCGCTGAGACTCGCCATTCTATTCTTGGATTAAATCCGGCCTGATGGGAAAGTTGAATTAACGCACCGCTGATGCCCTGAATATCCGGTTCCTGATAACTCACAAAGGATTCATTTTCCAGATCCTTCATTGACAGTGATTGTCGGGAGGCGAGGGGATGATTAGGTGACATCGCCACACAAAGCCTTTGCGCCGAGAATGTGCAATTGAGCGTTCCTTCCGGTAATAAAGGATAAGGCCCACGAATGATTGCCAAATCCACTTTTTGCTTACGAAGCAAGGTAAGTTGCTCTGGCATGGCGAGTTCAATCAGTTGTATTTCGATAGCAGGATAATGACGACGGAAGTCTTTTAAAAGATTGAGAAACTTCTCATCCAGCAGAGCCGTCCCTACATGACTTATCGTGACCTTTCCCATCTCTCCGGATGCGGCTTTTTTTGCCTTTTCAATGGCAAGCTTGTGATTCTCAAGTAACTCAATAACGCTCTGGTGATAATGTCTGCCCGCCGCAGAGAGACATATCCCCCTGCCGGCCGGTTGAAACAGGCGAAATCCCACTTCCAGCTCAAGCGCTTTTATTTGCTGACTGAGTGCTGATTGAGCAATTCCAAGCTTCTCAGCTGCCTTGCCATAATGTTCAATTTCGGCGAGACAGGTGAAATATTCTAATCTTTTTAACGTATCAGCCATCTTTTTCTCATAAGCATTTGCTTATCAAATTAACATTGTAGTTATCTGGATCACATTTTTTTATCAAATCATAATACTACCCACATGAAGACTAAGGGGACCATTTCGCATGAATGGGTCTGCCTGACCGACGTTGTGGGATGAAAACAATGCAATAACAAAATCAAAGCAATGTAACTTTAAGTGTCTGTTTTCCAGTTGTTTGTTCTGAATTTAGACATTTATTGCTGCTCCTACAGCACATTACAATATTCAATAGATGCAAAAAGGCAAGTCTAAAAATTTAAGCAAGGCAAATTAATATGAGTATGTCGATTGACGTCAGTCCCGCGGGAAGAAGGCGATTCATCAAGCTTTTGGCAACAACCACGGTACTCGGTGCAACCAGCAGTTTACTTCCCGGACAGGTTGCCTGGGCAATAGATGCTGGCATGCGTTCAAACCCCATTTTTACCGCTTTTATGACCGTCTCTGAGGTTATTTGCGGCTATCCCAAACTGGATAACGCCCTTGGGCAGCGCATTTTTACCTTGATGCAAAGTCGCAATGCAGAATTAAAAAACCAGTTAGCAACACTGAATAAAATTCTGAATGCAGACATGCGTTCTGTTGATATGCAAAAGGCTTTACAGGGTGTTGATCAGAATACCCAGACGTTGTTCACCGATATTTTGCGCGCCTGGCAATTAGGGATTGTGGGTAGCGGGAAAGAGGCGAAAGTGGTCGCGTATGAATATGCGCTGATGTACACCCCGATTGCCGATGTTGTGGTACTCCCGACCTACGCCAGAGGT
This sequence comes from Pantoea sp. At-9b, assembly GCF_000175935.2. Lineage (NCBI taxonomy): Bacteria > Pseudomonadati > Pseudomonadota > Gammaproteobacteria > Enterobacterales > Erwiniaceae > Pantoea > Pantoea sp. At-9b. Next base: position 34,767 of record NC_014840.1, on the reverse strand, counting down.
GAACCGCATTACTGGGCCAAGCCGCCTGTCATTAAAAGCCTGTAAGAGAATAATTGATGAAAACAACGCATTCAGCCACCGTCGTCATCGTTGGCTCGGGGATTGCTGGCTCTCAGATCGCACAAAAGTTACAGAAAGCGGGGATTGATACCCTGATGCTGGAAGCGGGTCCGCGTATCGAAAGATGGAAAATCGTCGAAAACTACCGTAATTCTCCGTTCAAAGGCGATTTTCAGTCACCTTATCCGCCGACGCAACATGCACCTCACCCGCAATATTCACCACAAGATAACGACTATTTTATTCAGTATGGCCCGGAGCCTTACAAGGCGGGATACCTGCGTGTCGCGGGCGGTACTACCTGGCACTGGTCGGCTCAGGCATGGCGTTTATTACCCAATGATATGAAGCTCAAATCACTTTATGGTGTCGGGCGCGACTGGCCGATCAGCTACGATGATCTGGAACCCTATTACTACGAGTCAGAAGTCGAGATGGGCGTTGGTGGTCCCGACGACACCGGGTCCCCGCGCAGTAAACCGTATCCGCAGCCCCCGCTGCCGTTGTCTGACTTTGATAAGGCCTTCAAGAAGGTGGTTGATCAAAATGGCTATCACCTGATCACCGAACCGGCTGCGCGTAACACCCAACCGTTCGATGGCCGTCCTGCCTGTTGCGGTAACAGTAACTGCATGCCCATCTGCCCGATTGAAGCGCAATACACCGGCGAGACGGCTTTGCGTAAAGCAGAACGTGCTGGCTCGCTGTTAGTGCCGAACGCGGTGGTTTATAAAATCGAGCACGATGAAAAAGGCAATATCACCTCGGTGCTGTACAAAGATCCGAACGGTGAAAGCTTCCGCGTTACAGGAAAAATTTTCGTACTGGCTGCCAATGCCATCGAAACCCCGAAATTGATGCTGATCTCCAAAAGTGACAAGTACCCGAACGGTATCGGCAACACCACCGATAACGTCGGACGTCATCTGATGGACCATCCTGGGACATCGGTTTACTTCCTCAGCAAAGAACCGATGTGGCCGGGACGTGGCCCGATGCGTCTTAGCTGCATTAACAATCTGCGCGACGGTGCGTTCCGTTCTGAATATTCCGCCATGAAGATTAACCTGGGTAACTACTCGCCGACGCTGGCCGTCAGTAATTATCTGTTAAGCAAGGGAATTTCAGGCAAAGAGCTACCCGCTATGGTGCGCGACTATGCATCGCGTTGGGTCGCAGTGAACACCTTTTTCGACATTCTGCCAGACCGTAATAACCGAATTGTGGCGGTTGAGGACAGAAAAGATGCGCTCGGGATTCCAAAACCGGGCGTGCATTATTTTATTAACGATTACATCAATAAAGCCCGTGATGTCGCGCATCAGCACTTTGATCACATTGCCAGCCTGTTTGGTGGCACAGAAGTTCGCCACGATGATAAGTATTTCAATAACAACCATATTATGGGGACGCTGATCATGGGCAATGATGCAAATGATTCAGTCGTTGATGCAGATTTACGTACACACGATCACCAAAATCTGTTTGTCGCGTCCAGTGGTGTGATGGCGAGCGCCGGTACCGTTAACTGTACGCTGACTCTTTCTGCCCTGGCGATGAGACTCGCGGATAAACTGATCGAGGAGTGTAAACACGTATGATGCGCTTATCACTCAGAGCATCGTTACTGATGGCTCCTCTGGCTGGCCTGTTTTTCTGCTCCGCAACTTTTGCCGCTAGCGCAACGCAGGATTTAATCCGGCAGGGCGAATATCTCAGCAAAGCGTCTGACTGTGAGGTATGCCATACCGCGCCCGGTGGGACGACGTTTGCCGGTGGGTTAGCGTTCAAAACCCCCTTTGGCGTGATTTACTCTTCGAATATCACCCCGGACAAAAACACTGGTATTGGTCGCTGGACGGAACAACAGTTCAGCAATGCACTAAAACACGGGATCCGTGCCGACGGGCAAAACCTCTATCCGGCAATGCCTTACACGTCGTACTCGAAGCTGACTGACGCTGATATTCATGCGATGTATGCGTATTTTATGTCGCTCCAGGGGGTTAACCATAATCCGCCGGAAAACGAAATGGGCTTCCCGTATAACCAGCGCCTGACGCTCAAGGGATGGAATTTAATCAATTTCCACTACAAGCCTTTTGAAGACGATCCGCAGCAATCTGCCGAATGGAACCGCGGGAAATACGTCGCCACGGCGCTTGGACATTGTGAGGAGTGCCACACACCACGTAACCTCGCAATGGGACTGAGTAACAAAGCCTACGCCGGGGCGATGGTCGATGGGTGGGAGGCGTTTAACATCTCATCAGATAAAGTGTCGGGTATTGGTAACTGGAGCCATGACGATCTGATGCAATATCTACGTACCGGGGCACTGCCCGGCAAGGCGACCACGGGCGGCGGCATGGCTGATGTTATCTCGCATAGCTTGCGTTTCCTGACCCCGGAAGATATGAGCGCACTGGCGACCTATATCAAAAGTGTGCCGGCACAGCAGACATCCACCCGCAACCGCTCGGCTGCCGGTCAGGATGCACAAAGCAATATCACACAGGATGTGCGTGGTATGCCGATTGATGATGCTTCGCCTTCGGGTGCAGTGTTATATAACGGTAACTGTGCGAGCTGCCACGGTACTGCCGGGCAGGGCATTGGCGAAAATAGATACTACCCCTCATTGTCGCAAAACAGTGTTGTCGGGTCCGATAAGCCGAACAATCTGGTGCAGGTGATTCTGCATGGGATAGACCGTGAGAATGGGGCAGGGGATCACATCGTCATGCCGGGATTCGGTGACAATCTGACCGACGCCCAAATTGCCACGTTAACCAACTATGTGCGCAATCAATACGGTAATGGCGGAGATAATGTTGACGCTGCTGCGGTGAAAACCTTGCGTGACAATAATGTCACCGTTATCCCGGGTTATTTGCTGATCGCGGGTGGCGGAGTGGGTGTGCTGATCGTCATTGGCCTTGTCGTTTATTTCCGCCGTAGAAGAAAACTGCGCCAGATAAGTTAATTTATCAAAATAAACGTATCGGGTAATTGCTCACGTTAATGGGTCAGTGATATTCACTGGCCCATTTTTTTGTTCAGGGAGCTTTCCCAGGTTATGCTTCCTCACTGCGTCACATGGGTATTTTCCGCTCATCACTAAACATTCATCAATGCTGGTAAAAAATGAAACAGGATTTGCAGGCGTTAGATTTTAATCTTCTCAAAGCCCTGAACGCGCTTCTGGAACAGCGCAGTGTGACACGAGCGGGGGAACAATCGCTGCCAGCTGGAGACCTGCTGATACATAAGCTGGCATTACCATATTGCGACAATGTCAGATTAACCCGGATGATGCAGGGGATGCGGAGTCGTTGGGTGTGACAACATTCCCAATGGCTGATATTTCAAACAGCAAAGCCGATGAAAGGCTTTCGTCAGCGGTTCGCTTTAAATAAATTTCCCTCAGAAAAATTTCACTACTCCCAACTTTGCATTGGTACTGATTTTATATTTATCCCGATATCAGAGCGATAATCATATGCCTGAAAAATGAGTAAAATGCACGAATAATGACAAGGGCAGACTCCGTGTCACCAGGTAAAGTTATTTTCATAGGAAACAATGCAAGAAAATGCCACTGCATTATCTGACTTTATTTTAACAGGTGATGAAAGCGCAATTTATGCCAGGCTGATATATCATTGGATATCGACATCTTTAATTTCACCGGGTATTACCCATCATCTTGTCATGATAGACGAGGATGTACTGATTTATCTGTTAAGTAAGCGTGCCGGGTATTAACGGCACTCAGGCTTGCCTGAAATGATACATTTCAACCTTGCAAGGAGTACATGATGAGCCATAACCCCCTGAATCAATCATCACGTCGGATATTATTGAAACATACCCTTGCGGTATCCGCACTCTCGATCACTGGACTGGCCGGTTTATTAGTACCCACTATCAGCCTGGCAGCATCGCTTAGCAAAGCGGAACGTGATGCGATGACGCCTGATCAGGTTATTGAGCATTTCAGGCAGGGCAATGCGCGTTTCCGGGAAAACCGGCCTGCAAAGCATGATTATCTGGCGCAGAAACGCAGTAGCGCTGCGGGCCAATATCCGGCAGCCGTGATCCTCAGCTGCATTGACTCGCGCGCACCGGCTGAGATTGTGCTGGATGCGGGGATTGGGGAGACGTTTAATGCTCGCGTTGCGGGCAATATCAGCAACCGGGACATTCTGGGCAGCATGGAGTTTGCTTGTGCAGTCGCCGGGGCGAAGTTAGTACTGGTGATGGGCCACACCAGCTGCGGTGCGGTTCGGGGAGCCATTGATAATGCCGAGTTAGGAAATCTGACGGGATTACTTGATGAAATTAAACCCGCGATTGAAAAAACGACATACAGTGGTGAGCGTAAGGGAAGTAATTATGATTTTGTCGATGCGGTCGCCAGGAAAAATGTTGAATTAACCATTTTAAATATTCGAAAAAATAGCCCGGTACTGAAAAATCTGGAAGATCAGAAGAAAATTAAAATTGTTGGCAGCATGTATCACCTCGTGGGTGGCAAAGTTGATTTTTTTGAGGTGTAAAATCTTGCATTGCTGGCGTGAATTAACGTGGATAGTTACCCACAGCACGATTCACCGCCGCCCATGCCGTCTTAAGATCTCGCTGGCCCATCGCCAATGCCTGACGTGCCTGAATATCGCTACGTTGGGCATCCAGGACGTTAATAAAGCTGGTTAATCCGCCGTTATAGCGTGCCTCAATCAGAGCCAGAGCCTGAGCAGAACTCTCAGCCCGCGTTTGTTGTTCAGCGAGTTTTTGTTGGGCTGCGCTATAACGGCTCAATGCGTCATCGATTTCCTGCCACGCTCGCAGGACAGTTTTCTGATAATCGACAGCGGCCTGTTGCTGATCCGTCTCCCGCAATACGACAGTCGCTTTACGCCGTCCTCGATCGAAAATCGGTAAATTGAGACTTGGCCCAACGGACCAACTTCGGCTGCCCCATTCACCGAAATTACCCGCGCTGTAGGTATCCATCCCGATTCGGGCACCGATTGTGATACTGGGGTAGAGTTCTGCTTCAGCCACGCCAATTCGGGCTGTGGCAGCATGAAGATGCGCTTCCGCAGCTTTGATGTCAGGTCGGTTTGACGCGACCACTGAGGGGATACCTAACGGTAAAGGAGGCAGATTGCCTGCCTGTAAGCTGTCAGGTTTGAATTGCAGCAACGTTTTCAATGCACCAGGACGTTCATTCAGCAGCAGAAGTAGCTGATTTGTCGTCACACCCTCCTGTGCCTGTAATTCAATCAGATTTGCCCGCGTCGCGGCCAGTTCACTGCGTTGCCGTTCAAGATCCGTATTATCCTGTGCTCCACTCAACGTTCGTGCTCGTATCAACGACAGACGCTCATCAAGTGCTCTCTCATCATCTTTTGCCAGACGGATTTGCTGCTGAATACCCCGCAAGTTCCAGTAACTGTTAACCACATCACCAACAATACTCAATCTGGCAAATTCAAGCTGTGCCTGCTGCGCGGCGCTGTCAGCTTCGGCAGCCTCAATGGCGCGCCGGACGTGCCCCCAGAAATCAATTTCCCAGCTAAAATCCAGTCCTCCCTGATACCAGTTGTAGGGATCGGTCATCAGCGTGATTAGCTCATCGGGATTGGGCAGAACCTCTTTTAACGCTCTGGTCGAAGGGCTGTTTTCGCTTTGCTGATTGCGGGTGATACTGGCTGTTGCATTGACATTTGGTGTTTGTTGCGACGACGTGATGCGTTGCTGTGCGCGTGCGCTGGCAAACCGAAGCGCGGCAGTTCTGATATCGGGACTGGCAGTTAGGGCCTTTTCAACCAGCATATTGAGTGTCGGGTCATCGTATCTTTTCCACCACTGGTTATCAGCCACCGCAGCGGCACCGGGAACATTTAGCAACGCAGGATCAGCACTACGCCAGCTTGTCCAGTCGGCTGGGGCTTTCTGCTCGGGTTTTTTGAAATCAGGGCCAACGGTACAACCGCTAACGAGTGCCATCGCCAACAACGTTGCCGCAGCGGACAACGAATGACGATTGAAGTGGGAAACACTGAGATTCATCTTCTTTCCTGCATCAGTACAGTCGGTTACGAAACAACCATGCAGCCAGCGGCATAGTGACAACAGCCAGGGCAAGCATAGGGATAAAATCAAAGGCGATATCAGCTAGCCCGGCTCCCTCGAGATAGACCCGTCGCACCAGATCGATGGCAAAGCGCAGTGGGTTGGCATAGGTGAGGGTATTGAGCAAGTCAGGCATGGTCTGTACCGGGGTAAGCAGCCCGGAAAGCAACATGAGCGGCATAATCAGCAAGAAGGTGTAAAGCATCGCCTGTTGCATATTGATGGAAACAGCAGAAATCGACAGCCCCAGACCAACCGCAGCAATGTTGAAGCACAACAGGCCGGTATAGAGCACCAGTAACGAGCCGTTCATCGGTATCCGAAACCAGAACAGAATGATCAGTAAAATTATCGTGGACTGTACCAGGCCCACCAGTACAGGTGGTATGGCTTTGCCAACCAGGAGCTGCATGGGGGTAAAAGGGGTCACAAGTAACTGATCAAATGTTCCCTGTTCCCGTTCTCTGGCGACAGACAGAGCAGAAAGTAACAGGGTTTGAATCATGCTGAGAGCCGCAATCAGGGTGGGCATTATTCCCCAGCGAGACTCAAAATTGGGGTTATACCAGGCTCTGACCACGACGTTCAGGGCAGAAGGGTCAGCACTTCTCTGATTGAAGCCAGTGACTACCGCAGAGATATAACTCGCAGCGGCCCCGGCCGTTGAAGAGTTACGCCCATCCAGAATTACCTGCATGGGGGATGTTAAGCCCTGGTTGAGTTTATTTTCAAAATCGGGCGGGAAAGTCAGTACCATAAGCGCTTTACCGTCCATGACAGTCTGCGCTATCTGGGCAGATGAAGTCAGGGTCGCAGTACGGTTAAACACACCTGTGCCATCAAGATGCGACAGAATCTCGATGGAGGACTGGCTTCTGCTTTGATCCAGGACGGCGTAGTCAACATGATTGACATCATAGGTTGCGGCATAACCGAAGAGTACGGCCTGCAAAAATGCGGGTGCAATCAGGATCACCCGGTTGGCGGGTTCTTTGATGATTGTCAGCATTTCTTTTCTTATCAGAAAGCTAAGATGTCGCAGCCACTGTATTAATGAATTCGTCATCTTTTTATCTCAACCGTTTACGAAGCGAGATCCGCGAAGCGTTAATCAGCAGCACTGCGTAAAGCAGAAGAATGCCGCACTGGCGGAAAAATAACGGCCAGTCATTCCCCCCCAGGAAAAGCGTTTTTATCAATGACATGAAATGTGTGGCAGGCAGGATCTGACTGACTATCTGGATTGCCACCGGCAAATTGCGAAGATCAAAGACAAATCCTGACAGCATCATGGCTGGCATAAAACTCGCAATCAGTGCCACCTGACTTGCCATGAACTGACTCGGTGCAAACCCAGAAATTGCCAGTCCCATACCCAGTGCCACCAGTAGGTAGAGCAAAGAGGCGATGATGATAGCGAACAGAGAGCCACGGATCGGGACGTCGAAAAGATAATGCGCCGCCAGAAGGCACATTATCAGGTCAACCGTGCCTATCACCATATACGGGGCAAGTTTGGCGAGTACAAGTTCAAGAGGGCGAACCGGAGTGACAAACAACGCTTCAAGCGTTCCCCGCTCTCGCTCCCTGGCTATCAGTAACCCGGTAAGAAAGGCACCAATGAGCGTCAGAATCAGGACAATGATGCCAGGAACGATGAACCAGGTGCTGTTGCTGGCTTCGTTAAACCACATACGCTGCTCGATAGAAACAGAGCCAGCCAGCGAGGGGCTATTTTGTCTGTCTGATTCAACGGCAGACTGCACGGCCAGTGCCCCGGTAATGTAACTTTGAGCGGCAGAGGCGACGCTGGTCACCGCCCCATTCAGGATTACCTGCAACTGTCCTGTGCCAACGCGACTACTCTGCGCGTAATCTGCAGGAATACGCACAATGGCATCCGTTTTCCCCTGTTGCAGCGCCATCTGTGCCGTAACGAAGTTTGGATACTCCTGCACTGACAGATAGCGACTTCCCTGCAATGCGCTAATCACCTGATAGCTTTGCGGAGTATGTTGTTCCTGAACGACAGCAACACGGGCATTGGCAAGGTCGAAAGAAATACCGTAACCAAATAGAAGAATCAGCACTACGGGTAACAGGAAACCCACGGCCAGATTGCTTTTATCACGAACCAACTGGCGTGTCTCTTTCCGTGTCAGCGAGATAAGACGATGAAAGAATGTGGAGTCATGCATGTGATGACCCCCTCTCTGTGGCGTTGGCTCGTGCATTCTCGACAATCGCAATAAATGCAGTATTCATATCGACATCGTGATGCAGCCCGGCAAATTGTCTAACTTCTTCTGGGGTACCCAGTGCCAGCATTTTTCCGGCATCCTGAATCGCTATGCGGTCGCAATACTCGGCTTCTTCCATAAAGTGAGTGGTGACAATGATGGTGATCCCCTTATCTGCCAGCTCTCCGATGGTGTACCAGAAAAGGCGTCTGGCCAGCGGGTCGATACCACTGGTGGGTTCATCAAGAAAGACGATTTCGGGTTGATGCAATAATGCGACAGCCATCGACAAACGTTGTTTAAACCCACCCGGCAATTCACCACTGATAGCATCAGGGTTGAGTTTGAACTGTTTAAGAGAGGCTTCAATCTGCCGAGTTAACACGTCCCCGGACAAGCCATAAGCACCGCCAAAGAATGTCAGGTTTTCCCTGACGCTGAGATTGCCGTACAGCGCAAACTTTTGTGACACATAGCCAATTCGGGCGCGCGCTTTTGCTCTTGCGGTTCGCAGATTCATTCCGGCGACTTCCAGCTGACCACTGGTCGCCGGCAGCAGCCCACACAGCATGCGAAAAGTGGTGGTCTTTCCGGCACCGTTCGGTCCGAGAAGACCGAAAATCTCCCCACGTTTTACGCCAAAAGAGGTGCTGGCAACCGCAGTAAAATCACCAAACTTACGGACCAGATCCTTTACAAGGATGACAGGATTATCGCTGTCATTTGTGGAATCACGGGATGACACCATTTCTGGCTTCACCGGGGCAGAGAATGTGGAGGATTGTTCCTGTAATTGCGCTCGATGCAGTAACAGCATGAAGCCGTCTTCAAGCTCAGGTTCGCGTGGTGTGGCGTTTATCCCGGCAGGGGTTGATGTATCATCAGGGGACTGACAAATAAACCTGACTGCGTTCCCTTTAGGGACTGCGTCAGCAATCTTTTCCCGTTGTTCAAGTAAATGGGCCTGCAAAGTCCGTGATTTGATGCCGGATGCAGGAATTGCCTGCCAGGTGCTGCCATTGGCGACCCGTCGAAGCTCGTCTGGTGTGCCAGACGCGAGAATTTTACCCTGATCCATAATGTAAACCTGAGCACATCGTTCAGCTTCATCCATGTAAGCTGTGCTGATGATAACGCTCAGATTTTCTTCCTGGACAAGTTGCTCAATAATTTTCCATAAATCGCGACGGGAAAGCGGATCAACGCCGACACTGGGTTCATCCAACAATAACAAATCCGGGGAGCGCACCAGGGTACAGGCCAAACCCAGTTTCTGTTTCATACCGCCAGAGAGTTTTCCCGCCGGACGGGCGGTGAAACGATCAAGGTCAGTGATAGCCAGCAAACGGGCAAAACGTGACTGCCTTTCCCCGCCAGGAACACCATGCAAGTCAGCATACAGGTCAAGATTCTCCTGCACGCTAAGATCCTCATAAAGGCCAAATCGTTGCGGCATATAACTGATGCGGTTTTGCACAGATTGCGGGTCAGCAACCACATCGGTCCCCAGAACTGTCAGGGTACCCGATGTGGGGGTATACAGTCCGGCGATCAGTCGTTGGAAGGTGGTCTTGCCAGCACCATCCGGCCCGACGAGCGCCGTCACTTCTCCGGCATGAATCCTCAACGTGAGTCCATCCAGCGCACGCAGGTCTGGCCGATTTTTCCCAGGGGCAGGAAACTCGCGCACTAAATCTTGGGCAACCACCACGTCCTGACGATCAGTGAGTGGCATCATGTTGTTTCTCTGGTTGAGTGTTGACAGTGACCGTTGCTGGCTGCCCCATACGCAATACATCATCCGGGTCTTCAGCAACGATTCGCACTTCGTATACCAGATTGGTGCGTAATTCCTCGGTCTGAACCGATTTTGGGGTGAATTCGGCGACAGAAGAGATAAAGCCGACTTTGCCCTGCACGGGTTTATCAGGAAAGGAGTCGGTCCTGATCTGGGCGGTCATGCCTGACCTCACCCGGCCAAGATCATTTTGGCTCAGCCATACCCGAACCCATTTGGGTTCACTCAGTGCCAGAGTGAAGACGGCTTTCTGAGGTCCGGTCATGTCACCCGGCTCCTGAAGACGGGCTCGTACCACTGCGTCAACAGGAGAACGTAACTCGGCCTGAGAAATGTGATACTGCATCAGTGCCAGCTGGGCCTGTGTGGCGCGGACCTGAGCGACCGATGCCTCACGCTGCTCTTTTCGGACTCCTTTTTCCATTAACGTGAGGTTAGCCTGCCGCTCTTTCACACTCGACTGTGCAACGAGCAGGGAACTTCTGGCCATATCCAGCTCCTGCTTGCTGATACCTTTACCGCCCGTGGTGGCTGAAATCCGCTGGATGCGGGTGATATCCTCAGTGGCTTTTTGCAGTTGCGCCTGAGCGGATGCCAGTTGCGCTTTCGCCTGTGCGATTTCTTCCGGACGCGCGCCCGCCTGCTGCTCACGAACGGTCTGCTTTTGAACATCCAACTGGGCCACAGCCTGTTGTTCCTGAATTTCCAGCGCTTTGGTATCCAGCGTAGCCAGAATCTGCCCGGCTTTGACGTGGTCGCCTTCATCAACGGCAACCGTACTGATCCGGCCATTATTCTCAAATGCCAGTGAAACCTGACGGATATCGACATTGCCAAACAGTGTCAGTTGACCCGTATCCTGGCTGTTTCTGCCAAACAACCAGAAAGCGCCTGCGACAACGATAAGCGCCGCCACGCCCCCTCCAGCGATGATTTTCTTGTTCATAGGCATTGCGTCCTGACGCTCCCCGAGGCTTAGTTTAAATTTAATTTAAACTTTAATTGTGCGATAATAAACCCCATATGGTCATAAATAACTTATCCGGGCATTTTGAATAATGGGCAGAGCACGACGCAGCGATGGCGATATCACCCGCGAGAGCATTCTGGAGGCAGCAGGGGAATTGATTGCTGAGAAGGGGTTTGCTCAGACCACTAACAAAGAGGTCGCCAAAAAGGCCAATGTTGACCTGGCAGCGATCAACTATCACTTTGGCGGTAGAGATGGGCTATATCTGGCTGTACTGACACTGGCGCATCATCATTACCTGGATGGCAATCAGCTCGCTCAGTTAGCGGCATCAGACCTTCCCGCTGAAGATAAACTGGGTGTATTTCTGGAAACGTTTCTGGCGAAACTCAGCAATCCGAATGACTGGCACGGACGCGTATTTGCGCGCGAATTGTTATCTCCTTCGGTACAGCTCGGTGATTTTATCAACTCAGAAGGTGCAGGAAAAATTCAGTCAGTCAGGCGGATTGTTGCGGAAGCCGCCGGTCTTGCAGAGGATGATCCCCGCCTGCTTCCCTGCATGCTCAGTGTCGTGGCACCCTGCATGATGCTGATGGTGGCAGGGAACCGTATACCTGGCCCTGTGCAGGAAATTGTCGCGATGCAGACGCAAGCGCTGACTGCGCATTTCAAGCTTTTTTCTCTGGCTGGGTTAAATGCGGTACGTGGCGAGAACAGCAGTGAATCGCCGCAAAAAAGTTAACCGCCAACTCAACCAGCGGTTCAGACACAGGCCTGTGCTACCGCGTAGCTGTCTTCAAACAGCCGAAAACGCGTAATCAGGCCGTCAGTCACCGTAAAATCAAGCACGAACTCGCTCTCGATCAGTTTTCCGGTTTTGTTCACCCGGGATGCCAGCCTGCCGGGGATCATGACTCTGCCACCCCGCACCAACATCTCGCCGATTTCAAAGTGTTCCGAGCTAATCTGCTCGCGGATCTGCCGATAAAACTCGACGGCACCGGCTTTGCCGTGCTTGCGGCCAATCCACGGCACAACCGCCACATCGCCCGCCACGAACCAGTCAACTTCCTCGCTGACCAGCTCGCCAATGATTGAAACATCTGGCGATGTTGCCGCACGTTGTAAAAATTCCTCAATAACCTCAATGGGTTGTCGCTCAGGCATCATGCACCTTCTATTCTGTAGTCAAAAATATATAATTGGTTCTAACCCGACTGGCTGACGCAGTCAATAATTTTGTAGTGATGTTTACAGAAATGGTGTGCTATGACTTCTCGCGGAAGACCCCGCAGTTTTGACAGGCAAGCGGCTTTGCAGGCGATGATGGAGGTTTTTTGGATTCGCGGCTATGAAGGCGCGCAACTCTCTGATTTAACTGCCGCAGCAGGCATTAACCCGCCCAGTTTTTATGCAGCCTTTGAGTCCAAAGAAGCCGCATTTTGTGAGGCGGTGGATCAATACCTGGTGACGGTTGGAGAAAGGTCACGACAGGCGCTGGAAACACCACCAACGCTGCGGCAGGCGCTGCGTAATATGTTCCTGACCAGTATTGAGGCTGCGCTCGCCCATCAACCGGGTGGATGTATGCTGATCCTCGGGGTAGTGAATTGCCTGCCGGCTAATGAACAGGCAAGGCTGTACCTTAAGCAGGCACGGCACAAAATTGTTGAGGCGATTACCGCACGCATTGAACGTGGACGTCATGACGGCGACATTCCCGCAGATACCGATATTGAACAAATGGCGGCGTTTTTTTATGGCATAACCCAGGCGATTTCCTTGCAGGCGCGCGATGGATCATCCAGAGAAGAGCTTATCGCCATGATTGATTTTGCCCTTCGTTCGTTGGATGCCGTGGTGGTTACAGGTTAATTCGGTCAGATAAAGAAGAGAGAATTCTCTGCTCAGCGAGCAGAGCAATGAAATATTTCCTGTCGAAATTTTACCGCAAGAGTAAATAGAAAAAATGTTAATGTCTGATGGCGATTTTAGTTTCATGTGAAGGTTAAATATGCACAGCGTGTCTGTGTATGGCGTGTTTTCGACTGTCGGAATTAATGTTTGTTTTATGTGATATTTATCAGCTCAATGGTCTTTTCGGGGCCAGTTTATTATCTGGCCATCTGTGATACTCACTTAACTCATTGATTTGTATTTTTTATTTCCGTGAACAAAAGAAGAAATAATGATATGCAACGATCTGAATTTACGCCCGAAACCATATAATAAATACATATAAACATCTTATTTAGATCTTGTTATTTACTGTGAGTGATTACTCCTGTTGCATTTTTTCAATGTTTTTAATAATTGCTAATCATTAATTGCAGATGTATTCTCCTTGCTCCTTTTTCGTAATATAAATAACTATATAACGCAATAATATGAACAAGAGATTAATCGCGATACTCCTCGCCGGTTTGCCTGGGATGGTCGGTGCAGCAGTCACGAATGAGCCTGTTGTGACGAAAGATAAAAGCACGTCGGCAAAAGAACCCACCCATGATCAGCAGATGGTGGTTAACGCAGTGCCATCAGGGGATATTTATTCAGACAGTCAGGGTGGGGCAGGGTTTACCACGCCGGATGTCAACCTGGGTCCCATTGGCAATAAGTCATGGACTGAAACGCCCTATTCGACCACGACCGTCACTCACCAGATGATTGATAATCAGCAGGCGAAAAGCGTCAGCGAATTATTGAAATATTCACCCAGTACGCAGATGCAGGCACGCGGTGGCATGGACGTTGGTCGGCCACAAAGCCGGGGGATGCAGGGTAGCGTGGTGGCCAACAGCCGTCTTGATGGCCTCAATATCGTGTCAACTACCGCGTTTCCGGTAGAGATGTTAGAACGACTTGATGTACTGAACAGTTTGACGGGGGCTCTTTATGGCCCCGCCAGCCCGGCGGGGCAGTTTAATTTTGTTGCCAAACGTCCCACTGAACAACCCCTGCACCGTGTCACTTTGGGTTATCAAAGCCGCAATGCTTACAGTGGTCATGTCGATCTGGGGGGGCATTTTGGTGATGACGATAAGTTTGGCTACCGGGTGAATCTTCTTAATGAAGAGGGGGAGGGCAACGTTAAGGACAGTACGTTACGCCGCAAACTGGTCGCCGTCGCGTTTGACTGGAATATCCGACCGGGGACGCACTTGCAGCTTGATGCCAGCCATTATGAATTTATCCAAAAAGGCTATGTCGGTGGCTTCAGCTATGGTGAGAGCATAAATCTGCCGAAAGCACCGAATCCGAATAATAAAAACTATACCTTGCCGACATCAGGTAATGACCTGACCACTGACACCATCAGCACCCACCTGATCCATTACCTGAATAGTAACTGGTCAGTGAATGCCGGGGTTGGCTTCCAGCAGGCAGACCGGGCAATGCGCACCGTATCTAACACGATTACCGATAATTCGGGAACACTCAGTCGCTCCCTTTCTGATTCTGCGGCTGCGGGGCGATTCAGAGTATTAAGCAATACGCTGACGCTGAACGGACACGTCGATACCGGAAGTATCGGGCATGACCTGGCCTTCTCCACCGGAGGTTATGTATGGTCTATCTGGACCGCTAAAGGCAGTACCCAACGCTACAGTCTGGGAACGACTAACTATTATGATCCTTCGGCTATGCAGGAACCGGGTGATGGCAAAATTATCACTGATGGTGCGCGTTATAAATCGAGTGTGACCACGCAACAAAATATCACCGTTGGCGATACCGTCACCTTCAATCCACGCTGGTCAGCGATGTTCTATCTCAGCCAGAGCTGGCTGGAGACCAGTAACTACAGTAATGCGGGTCAGAAAACCAGTGTTGTCAGCCAGGATGGCTTAAGTCCGAATGTCGCGTTGATGTACTCGATCACCCCAGCCGTGATGGCATATATCAGCTATGCCGACTCACTTGAACAGGGTGGAACCGCGGCAACGGGTGAAGGCATTAAAAATGAGGGGCAGACACTCGACCCCTACCGTAGCGAGCAATATGAAATTGGGCTGAAAGCGCAGGTTCAGGGCTTGAATCTGGGTGCGGCGCTGTTTCGCCTGAAACGTCCCTTTGCTTACGTTGACCCTTCTGACATGGTCTACAAAGAGCAGGGTGATCAACTTAATAAAGGACTCGAACTCACCGCCAGCGGAAATGTGTTTGACGGCCTGAATATCTATAGCGGCGTCACTTTCCTCGATCCGAAATTGAAAAACACCGTTTCAGCCGACACCAGCAATAAACGGGTGGTCGGCGTACCGAAAGTTCAGGGGAATGTGCTGGTGGAATACAACCTGCCTTCCATGCCAGAACTGGTCTACAGCGCCAATGTCCATTATACCGGCAAGCGTGCAAGTAATGACCTGAATACCACATGGGCAGACAGTTATACCACCCTGGATCTCGGCACCCGCTACACCACGATGGTTGGCAATATCCCCACCACTCTGCGTGTTGCGGTAAATAACGTGACGAATGAACACTACTGGGCGTCTATTTTCCCGGGTGATACCGACGGGAGTGGCAGCTCGGCAAGTGCCTTTGTCGGCAACGGTCGTGAAGTTCGCGCTTCAGTCACTTTCGATTTCTAATCTTCGGAGCGGTGTCTCCCGTCAGGAGGCACCGGGATTTTATGGAAAACGTTATTCGTCGATTAACGACGGTTTTAGTCGCCGCCCTGTTGGCCTGGCCGTTGTATGGTAATGCGGCAACTGAGACGCACAGCGATATTCGTGTCGCGTCTCCCTGGCCTGCACAAAATACCATTATTGCCATGCTGGGTTATGGGCCCAATATTGTTGGCACCTCAGAAATTGCCAAGCGCATTCCTTTGTTTCGCCAGATCTATCCAGGCATTGAACAGGTACCTGTCATTGGTGTGAACAGTGCGCATGAAATTAATCCTGAGCAGGTTATCGCACTCAATGCTCAGCTACTGATCATTCCCGCCAATATGCATCTGTCACAACCCGAACTGCTATCTCAGGCCGGTGTTAAGACGCTGGAGCTGAAAGCGAATTCTATGAATGCCTTGCGTGAGCGGGTATCACTGACGGCGCAAGCACTGGGGCCTTCGGCTGAGGTGATTAACGATCGTTATCAGCACTATTTTGACCGCAATATCGCGCTGATAAAGCAACGACTGAAAGGGCTGCCGGAAAGTAAACAGGTGACGCTTTATCACAGCATGGGAACCCCACTAACGACCAGCGGTCGTCCTTCTCTCAACCAGGACTGGATGGATCTGGCTGGCGCGCGCAATGTGGCAGAACATTGGTTTGGCGTGAAACGAAACAACATGGGTGAGGTCCCGCTGGAGAAAGTCATCGCCAGCAATCCTGAGGCAATTGTCGCCATGAACAAACGCGATGCCGATGAAATCATGCATTCTCCCGCCTGGCAGGCTGTGGCAGCGGTGAAACAACATCGGGTGTATGTCAATCCGCAGGGGATGTTCTGGTGGTGTAGGGAAACCAGTGAAGAGGCAATACAGATCTTATGGCTGGCGAAAACCCTTTATCCGGCACGATTTGCTGATATCGATATGGCTAAGGAAACGCACGATTTTTACAGCCAATTCTTTGGTGTAGACCTTACGTCACAACAGATTCACAGCATTCTTAACCCATAAGCTGAAAGACTACAGACCTGTTATCAGAACATATCAGGCGATGGCAGAAACCATCGCCTGATATTTACCCTATTTTCGCTGTCGTCTGCGTAAGAAAAACAGAAGAATCAGCAGGACAATAACACCACCAGCGACCATACCGCCTTTCGCCACGGCTAATAGCGGCGAAGGTTTGCCACCTGCTCTTAACTCTTTCACCCGTTCTGGTGTGGTCTGAACACGGGCATCGCCAAAGTTATGGAACAGATAGTTAACCAACGTGGCAACCTGTTGATCGTTCATATGCCGGGAGAAAGCTGGCATCGCTTGTCCGTGGTCGGGTACCAGACCATCCAGCACGGCCATGACAGCGTTATCCGCCACCGGGCGTCGAAGTGCAGCGTTGCCAGCCAAGGCAGGGAGTCCGTTACGACCTTCCCCCGATAGCTGATGGCAACTGGCGCAGTGGCTGTTATACAGGTTTGCGCCTTCGGAAGCATTGCCCGATAACAGGTCCAGCTCATTCACCTGCTTCGCCGGGGTTAGCTGCGTTTTCGTTGCCGTTGGATTGATTTGCTGTGCAGGGACATCGCGCAAATATGCGGTAATGGCTTGGATATCAGTGGGCGTCAGGTGACTGAAGCTTTTGTTGATAGCTTCCAGCATGGGGCCACCTGCCTGCGATCCTTCCCCTGAATTACCGGTAGTGAGATAAGCAGACAATGCCTGATCTGACCAACCGCCGATACCTGCATGGACATCCGAGGTAATGTTGGGTGCAAACCAGGTACCGAGAGAAGCACCGGCCAGCGCCTTACCCGACTCTTCAGCCATCAGAGCGTTGCGGGGTGTATGGCAAGTGGAGCAGTGGGCTAACCCCTCAACCAGATACGCGCCCCGGTTCCATTCAGCCGATTTGCTGTTATCCGGCGTGAACGGTTTATCGTCTGCAAACAACAAATTCCATCCTGCCATAGACAGGCGAATATTGAAGGGGAAGGGCAGATCGGTTTGCGGCCCTTTGTCATCGACGGGCTGGACACCCTGCATGAAATACGCGTACAGCGCCTGCATATCCTCATCAGTAACCTTCGAGTATGAGGTATAAGGCATGGCTGGATAGAGGTTTGCGCCATCTTTGCGCACCCCATGACGTACCGCTTTTTCAAAATCAGTCAGGCTGTAATCGCCAATACCTGCTGTTTTCGACGGTGTGATGTTGGTGCTGTAGATGCTGCCCAGCGGCGTCTGGAGTGATAATCCACCGGCAAAGGGTTTACCGCCCGGCGCAGTATGACAGGCACCACAATCTCCTGCGGTGGCCAGATACTGCCCTTTGGCGATAAGCGCAGCGGATGCCGGCTCATCAGCTTGGGCTGCTGCACTCAAGGAGAGCGCCAGCGCCACGCCTGTCAGACTTAAAGAAAGCGTCTTTTTCATTTACGGCTCTCCTTAAATTTTGCCAAGAATGGCGTCGGCAGTACGTAAGCCGAGCGCGCATGCGGTGAGGGTTGAGTTTGCGGTAGCAACGGTTGGCATGACACCCGTCGATACCATGTAGAGATTGTCGTACTCCCAGGCTTTGCCATGATGGTCAGTGACTGAGGTCTTTTCATCAAAACCCATCGCCAGCGTGCCAGTAATGTGTTGGTTATTGCTGTACACGCCCGGCGTGGAGTAACGCACATTGGTAGCACCCAGCATTTTGGCAATCTCGGCATACACCGCTAAGGAGTGCTGCATCCCTTTTTCAACATAACTGTCGAATGAATAAGAGAATGCCGGGGTGGGTAAACCCAGCGCATCCTTTTTCGTGGTACTCAGCATGGTACGGTTGTTAGGATCGGGCAGTTGTTCTAACACGTTCTTAAAACTCAGTTCATGGGAGGCGCGAAATCGGATAGCGTCATCCAGTGCCTGACCGGTAAGTCCTTCTTTAATTGCACCCGCCGTGACGCCGGCGACCCGCGATGAGTTGGAAATATCAATACGAAACGCGGCGGATTCAGAGCGGAAAGCACCATCACGCAACTGCTGGATAGAAGAGGGACTCATCGGGCCGCGTCCCGGCCAGAGGGGTTCATCAGCGAAAAAGGTGACGGAGTTTGAGGGATGGTCCATCAAATTACGTCCCAGTTGGTCATAGTTATTGCACAGACCATGAGGGTTTTTCGCATCGGCAGACATGAACAATATTTTGGGTGTCTCAACCGCATTTGCCGCCAGCACGACGATCTCAGCTTCTACCCGGTGAGATTGTTTGTTCCAGTCGTAATAGTGAACGGCCGTGATCTTACCTTTCCCGTCCTGCTCCAGTTTGTAAACCACCGCCTGTGGCAGCAGTTTGACACCCGCTTTTTCAGCGGCATCCGCAGCAATGCCACCGTGATATTGCGCATCAATCGGACAGATTGGCATGCAGTTATTGTTACCACAGCATTGAGGACGACCATCATAAGGCCGTGAGTTACGCCCGGTGGTATTCGTCAGCACTTCATACTTCGGTGCCAGTCGCTCGGTAATTCGTTGCTCAAGCCACGATTTGGTGACGGGAGGCATCGGAAATGGTTGTTTTCTGGGTGAATATTTCGCCATTTCTGGCGGGCCTGATACGCCCCAGAGGAGTTCGGCCTCGTAATAATACGGCTCCAGATCGTCATAACTGATCGGCCAGTCGCGCCCTACGCCATACTGAGATTTCAGGCGAAAATCAGCCGGCACCAACCGCCATGCCTGGGCTGCCCAGTGCCAACTGGTGCCACCGACAACGCGCAGATATTCGGGTTTATAGTCCTTTGGACCCGTCTGGTCGAGATAACCGTTATCTTCAGGTTTGTAATCGGGAAACGGGGCGATTTTTGAATTGGGGTAGGGAGCGATGAAATCGTCCTTACGGGCAGAATGACGGAAATTGCTGACAATGGTGTCTCGTTCAATACGCGGGCCAGCCTCCAGCATCAGAACCTGACGTCCCGCCAGCGCCAGCTTACGGGCGGTCAATGCGCCCACGACCCCGGAACCGATAACGACAATATCAGTAGTAATAGTTTCAGACATATTAGTTACTTAATCTCAATGGATAGATTGAACCGAGGGGTTAGAGCGGCTGTGCAGCCCAACTGCCATAGGCACCGTAGGCGTAGGTCGGTGGTCTGAGCTTGTCGGCCACAACCTGATTGGCGAGTGCCTCGATATAAGCCACGCAAATGGCGTTGTCTCCTTTGCCGACGACCCCGAGATACCAACCAGTCAGAATGTCGGTTGGGAGATGGGCTAAATCGGCAACTGAAGGATCGGCAGCCAGCTTGCTGCTGATTTCATTGGCGCTCACGGTGTTGTGGTCAATCCACTGCTGGAGTCTGGATGTTTTACTGCTGAAACTGCTGTCAATTCTGGAGAAAGCGGCAAGAAGGACCCTGGTAAAGTTTTCCGGTAGTTGTGATTTACCGGTTAGCAGGGTGGATAATTTTGTGAAACTACTGTCGTCGGAGGCGCTGGCATAGGAAGGGAATGCGGGAATAACCGTCAGTGCAGCCAGTGCACCCATTCCCTGCAACAAACGCCTGCGCGAAACACGACTTGATTGCTCAACCATAAATAAATGACCGCCATGTGTGATTCTATTGTTATGACTGAATGCTGCCAGCCACAGGTGTGGTGACATAATTTCAATCTCTCAATAATTATAGGGATATAAAAACTTAACCTGAATCACAAAACTGACGGTAAAATTTCACAAATTACGTTTAATGTGATCTTTTCTTAAGGAGGTGTAACATTTCGTGTTTTGTGCGACTTGGGTTGTCAGTGCAGCGGTTGTGAGAGTGTTCTGACGGTACTAACCATCTGTGTCATTTTCCAGCGCACGACTGGCTCTATCCAGTGTGGCGCTTTCAGTAAATGTCGGCGATCCAACCCGATACAACAAAGTTGATCGCCGGACGATCATCAAGGCATGTGCAGTTAGTGAGATTTTTTCATAAACAACGCGGTGCCCGCAGAGAGAAGGCAGCCAGCCAGAAGGTAAATTGCCACGCTATGCCATTCACCACCCGAGAGGGTCACTAAAGAGGCCGCAATAAACGGCGTAAAACCACCGCCAACTACGCTGGCGACCTGATAACCCACCCCAGCACCGCTGTAGCGATAACCTGCACCAAACATTTCAGTAAACATGGGTTGCTGGACACAGACGACCATGTCATGCGCAATATTCGCCAGCATAATGGAGAAGAATATTATCCAGACGAGAGATTTCGCCTCCAGTGCCATAAAGAAAGGGAAGGCACTCAGCATACCGATCACCGCACCGATGATGTAAATGCGATGACGACCGAAGCGATCCGCTAAATGGGCAAAGCAAGGGATGGTAAGGCAGCTAAGGCCACCGACCAGCAGACCGATATTAAGGAACAGTTCGCGCGGCAAGCCAAGATTCTGCGTGGAATAACTCAATGCGAACGCGGTAACGATATACATGGTCAGCAACTCGCACAGACGCAGTGCGATAATCTTTAAAAACGCCCCCGGATGACGCACCAGCAGCGCCTCCATGACGGGGATACGTGACTTCTTTGAAACCGCTGCTTTCTGCTGGCGCTCAAATTCAGTGGATTCTTCCATGCCATTTCGTATCCACAGCGCGGCAAGAACAAGGATCGTGCTGCATAGGAAAGGGATGCGCCAGCCCCAGCTCAGAAATTGCTGGTCCGATGTTAAATGACTGATGAGTGAAACCAGTCCGGTGGAGAGTAAAAGTCCTACGCCGTAGCCGACCTGAACACCGCTGCTGTAAAAGGCTTTTTTCTTCTCAGGTGCACTTTCTACTGAAAGCAGCGCTGCACCTCCCCATTCGCCACCAACCGCAAAGCCCTGTATGGCCCGCAATGTGACCAGCAACACCGGTGCATACCAGCCAATGGTGGAGAAGGTTGGCAACAGACCGATAAGGGCGGTGGAAATACCCATCATCCAGACGGTCATCATCAACATACGTTTACGGCCAAGACGGTCACCAAAATGGCCGAAAATTATCCCGCCCAACGGCCGGAACAGAAAGCCGACACCAAAGGTGGCGAATGCAGCGAGCGTTCCCATCGCTGGACTAATCTGGGGAAAAAATTCATGGTTAAAGACCAGGGCGGCAGTGATGCCGTAGAGCAAGAAGTCATACCAATCGACCACCGCACCGGCAAAGCTACCCCAGGCAGCGCGCCGGGCGCGATTCAGAGACGGAGTTTTGTTCATGGCTGATGGTGAATTAAGTGGAGAATCCATAGTTGTCCTGTTTGCACTATTTTTAGTTATTAGAACGAGCGGCAAGTCATTCTTATCAAAGCGGGCATCATTCAGAGTCGGCCAAGAGACTACTCTGACATCAGTCAGGATGAAACCATTATTCGGGGATACTTGCGCGAAGTTGCCTGTGCCTTATGGCTGAACTGAGCGGCTGCACAAGTTATCCCGAACGGTCATGGGAGTCATCATTGGCATGTAAACATATATTTATCAATGACATAAATAAGTGCGCAAAATGATAGTTATGTTAAATTAAGGGTCTGATACGACTTAACCAACATACCCTACTACTCGGATTCCACCTGCTCTGGCTGTATTGTCAGCGGAGTTGAAAATCGCTTTTTCCATCGCACTTAAAATCGCAGCATTTGCCGCCTCAGAAAACTGGACAGAAGCGGCCATATTCGATCTCTAATGGGTGCTATCAGTCATAGCATTTTCTTCCAAAAAATCGCGGTCAATGGTGAAACCAAGTCCCGGTTCTTGCGGCAGCGTTAACCACCCCTGTTCATGTTCCAGCGGGTTCTCAACCAGCGCAGTACGGAACGGATGTGATGATGTGTCGTATTCGAAAAGCGGTTGACTGGCATACAGCGCATAGTGAGTGACCGGAGTAGACGCGATCATATGCAATGAAGCGTATTGGCCAACCGCAGTCCCCCAGACATGAGGGTTAACCTGAACACCACCGGCCATTGCAAGTACATTTATATGACGCAACGCAGTGACTCCACCGGCCAGGCAGATATCCGGCTGGGCAATATCAATGGATTGCGATGCAATGAGATCGCGGAAGCCAAACAATGAAAACTCCGCCTCACCGCCCGCAATAGGAATGTCCAACGCATCCCTTACCCGACGGTAAGCAACATAATCTTCAGGAATGACCGGTTCTTCCATCCACAGTAAATCGTAATCAGCCAGAGCGCGGCCAAGACGAATGGCATCATTAGCGCCGTAACCGTGGTTAACGTCAATCATAAACTTGCTACGTTCGCCAACGGCTTCGCGAATGGCAGACATGACTTTTATGTCATCATCAACCCCAAAGCCTAACTTTACCTTCATCAGAGAAAAACCGGCTTCACTGTGGCGTATCGCCTCACGGGCCATAGCATCCGCCTGGCCGCGCCCTTCCGTGCGGAAAAACCCGGTGGCATAACATTGCACGCGCTCACGAAACGCGCCGCCAAGCAGTTGCCATAGCGGCAATCCCGCCGCTTTACCGCAGATGTCCCACAACGCAATATCAACTGCGCTGATGGCACCCAGCACCACCCCTTTTCGGCCGTAATCTCGCGTTTTGACATACATGTCATGCCACAGCACTTCGGTATTACGGGGATCTTTACCGATGATCAACGGCTTCAGGGCACTGTTAATGGCGGCAGCGGCGATTTCTGGCGGTTGCAAACCAACACTGAACGTCTCCCCCCACCCCTCAATACCTTCATCGGTGGCAATACGCACAAGTACCGTAGAACGCCCCTGCACCCAGCCTTGAGAGTAGGCAAACGGACGATCCAGTTTGCTCTTCAGGATATAGGTTTCCACTTCCGTAATTTTCATCTCAGATTACTCCTGTGTAGCCTGTGCCATAAGGGATGAGGTTTTTTCTTCGCGGATAATGGGCTTACCGACGAACCAGAAATAAATGCCCGCACCAATCACTGAGACAACCGCGGAAATCAGAAACACCAGCGTGAAACTGTGTGTAGCATCGACAATCGCACCAGCGACCAGCGGTGAAACTGTCGCACCGAGGAAGCCACCGAAATTCTGTACTGCGGCGACAGAGGCTACCGTACCCGGGGCCGTGACTTCGGCTGGAATCGACCAGGCATGCGCGACTACGCCACCATTAAAACCGAGCGCAAAAGCCATTAAGATCACCGCGACAGTCAGGCCCGCGCCTTCACCGAACATGCCATTAAATGGCAGCAGCGCCAGGACGATAGCCTGTAACACCAGCGCACCAATGATAGTGACCTTCTTGGCTTTCAGCGTGCTCCAGCCGGAACGTTCGGAGAGCTTACCTGAAATCACACCGCTCACGAGATCACCGATGATCGCACCAATCCACGGGATGCTGGCGACCAGACCTAAAGAGGAAAATTTAATGCCAAACTGGTTGATAATATAAAGTGGAATAAAGACCAGGAAGATCTGGTAAACCCACATGTTACAAAAGAAACCTGCCATCATGCCCCACATGGTTTGATGTTTGAATAACTCCCTCCAGGGTAAATTATTTTTTGTAATTATGGGTGTGGCATCATGCTGAATATATTCCCTTTCTTCTTTTGTCAGGGATTTATGTTTCTCTATATCCCGATAGAAGGCAAAAAATATCACTGCGGCAATAATTCCTGCACCACCGGCAATGAAATACATTTCACGCCAGCCAATTTCTGAAACGATCCAGATCAGTAAAAAGGTAAAGAAGGCCGGTCCTACTTTAAGTGCAGCATCCCAGCTGGCATTGGCGATGCCCTGCTCCTTTTTGGGGAACCAGCGGGTAACGATTTTATTCGTGGCGGGTAAGGATGGTGCTTCAGCCAGACCGAGCCAGATACGGGCCAGTATAAAGCCAGTAAGCGTATAGGACAGACCCATCGCGACTGTCGCGGCACTCCAGATGATCACGGATGTGCCCAACAGGATACGCGGGCTGAAACGATCGACAAACCAGCCGGAAGGTAATTGACCAAATGCATAAGCTAAAGCAAAGGCGCTTCCCAGCAGGCCAATATCCGTAGCGGTGATATGCATTTCAGTTTGCATTACCGGCGCTGCGATAGACAGCGTCAGGCGGTCAATATTATTAATGATCGCCAGCAGGCAGAGTAACCCAAGCACCCCCCAGCGCTGCCGCCCTTGAGGTTTCATGGTCGAGCTTTGTTTTGACAGAGTAAATCCAGACATTTATTTTCTCCTGCAGGGTAGAGAGAATAAGGCTACGTTGTTTACGCCGTAGCCGTTTTATTATGGGAAAATAGTTATTGGTTTTTTATGGCGTCCCAGGCGTGCACCAGATTTATTGCTCTTTGCGAAACCGTTCGTGCGTTATCTCCGGCTTTATACAAGTTGCTACCAAGCCCGAAAAAATGAATACCGGCTTTGTGATAATCAATAAACTGCCCGGCGTCTATTCCGCCAACCGCACCTAATGCAATGTCTGCCGGTAGCACCGCGCGCAATGCATTGATGCCACTGGCACCCATAACAGAAGCTGGAAAGAACTTAAGGCCGCTGGCTCCTGCGGCAATCGCCGCTAAGGCCTCGGTCGCAGTAAACACGCCGGGTAGAGAAAGCATGCCGCGTAAGCGGGTTTGTTCAATGACCGCCTTATCAACATTCGGACTCACGACGATTCCGCCACCACAATCTGCCAACCGGTCGACATCTTGCGGGTTCAGCACCGTGCCAGCACCGATGAGAATGTCCGCAGGTAATGTTTTTATCAGCCGTGATATCGATTCAAACGGTTGCGGGGAATTCAGGGGAACCTCAATGATCGCGATTCCCGCCTCGACCAGCGCATAGCCAATATCCACCACTTCTTCGGGTTTAACACCGCGCAGGATGGCGATAAGTCCCCGTTTAGCACCTGATAAACGTAATTCAGACATGCTGTTGCTCCTCCTGCCGCTGCCACAAGGTCTGTGCACTCTGGAACAGCCCGGCGCGTACCGCTTCGTCAGCATCCACCAGGGTGACTGCAAAGCCCGCCAGCGTTAACGCCTTGCGATAAAGTGCGGTGAGGGAACCTGACGCAATTAACATAACCTGGCGCTGTGACGTCTGTTGATAGCATGCCGCTACCTCTGCACCAATCAACAATCCCGACAAGCGTGAGGCGCTTTCTGCCGGGGGACAGTCGCTCAGTAAGGTGGTTGAGCGAACGGTGAACAACTGCTGAGTGAGTGATCCCCCACTTAACATCAGGTTCACTGCCGCGATAAACGCCGGAGAGTGTTCATCAATTTCACCGATGGCATCGGCTACCGCATGGCGCAGGATAGAATGCGTGCTCATCAGGCTGAACAGTTCCCCGGTCATAAAGGTGTTGAAACCGGTGACAACCCCATTCTCCAGCGATACCCATTTGCTGTGGGTGCCGGGCATCACGATCAATCCGTTGTTAAGCTGACCTGATCGCACGGCACCCAACAACATGGTTTCCTCGCCACGCATAACATCGTAAGTCGGTGAGCGCTGGCACACGCCCGGTAAAATGCGGATGTCTCTTGCGCCAGCAATCCTGATCGGGGAAAGCAGAAGCGCGTTCACCGTCAGCGGGACGGTGCTGTAACCGGCGTCCTGCCAGCCCTGACGGGAACCCGCCATACCACAAATCAACACCGGCAGGTCAGCGGATGCGCCAAGTTCGGCCAGGTGCTGCTCCAGCACGCCTGAAAACGACCGCTCAGCCACGCTGCCCAACCCTTGGTGGGTCCGTACCTCATTCAGGGTGGTGCCCTTCCCATCTACCAGCCACAGACGAAAGCTCGAAGTGCCCCAGTCACAGAGTCCAAATTCAGCGGTATTGCTCATATTTTTCTCCGGGTTAACATGCTCTGCACCCTTGGTGCAGAGCACAGGGTCAGATACGGCCAAACTCTGCCAGCAAGTCTTCGACGGTTTTCCCCTGCTTCACCCATTCGCGCGTAGCCTGTTCACGCTCGACCTGTTCTTTCGCCAGTTTCAAAATCTCTGGTGCATTTTCCTGAGGGATCACCACCACCCCCATCAGGTCAGCCACGATAAAATCGCCAGGTTTTACTAACTGACCGCCGACCGCGATGGGAACGTTGATGGACAGTTCTTCTTTACGCCCGGAAAACATGGTGTGGGTACCGCGGGGTGTGATCGCCCGGCTCCAGATTGGCCAATTGATATCTTCCAGTTCATCCGTGTCGCGCCCGGCACCGTCAATGATCATGGCGCGAATGCCACGGTTCTGAGCCAGACCGCCCATCAGTCCACCGCAAACCGAGGTGTTACAGTCGCCACCCGCATCTACTACGATCACATCGCCGGGTTGTCCCATCTCCAGCGCTTTCAATGGATCAACAAGATCCCCTTTAGACAACTGCACGGTAATCGCCTGACCACAGACTTTGGCGCGGAATGCCGGTTTAATACCGCTGTCCATGACGCCAGTGCGGTACTGCACATCGGCAAAAACCGCCGCAATCGAATAGCTCTGCAATAAGGCGTCAAACTGTGCCAGCAGCTCTGGCTGACGGGTGAAATCATTAAATTGCTTCAGCATGGTCATTTGCTCCTTTGATGCGAAGCGCCAGGGCTGCGCCATTGACCGGGAATCGAGGTGTTTTACCTGTTAGCACGCTGGCGACTTCAGTGGCTGCCAACTGACGTGCCGCACGAATGGATTCTTCGGAGTAGTAGGCCGAATGGGGTGTCACGATGACATTTGGCAGAGAGAAAATCGGGTTGTCCGCAGGATTCCATTGCGCGCGTTTTGCCGGTTCCTCTTCGGGATCATCCAGCGCTGCACCGGTAATCCAGCCTTCATGCAGTGCGCGGTATAACGCCTGATTATCGATAGTGGGACCACGTCCGGTGTTGATGATTAACGCCCGGCGCTTCATGGCCCTGAATTCTGCTTCGCTGAGGAAATGGCGGGTGTCCGCAGTCATCGGTACCTGCATCATGAAAATGTCGGAGTGCGCGATGAGGGTTTCTTTGTTGACCAGCGTCACCTGATGTTGCTGTGCTAAGGCCGGATCAATGTACGGATCGTAGACAATGACATTCACACCAAAGGCGCGGGCGCGCTCAGCGATCGCCTGACCAATCCGGCCGAATGAAACAATCCCCATCGTTTGTCCACGCAGGCGATAGACGGGTGCGCCAGATTGCCACTGCCAGATGCCCTGATGTGTAGCGGTGTTGTAAGCGAACAGGTTACGCGCCAGCGCCAGCCACATGCTGATGGCATGGTCGGCAACTTCCTCGGTGCAGTAATCACGCACATTTGTAACGAGGATGTTGCTTTTGGTGGCCGCATCGACATCGACAATATCGACACCGACGCCGTAACGCGCAATCACCTTGCATTGCGTCATGGCGGAAATCACCTTTGCGCCAACCCGGGCATACTGATTCATGATGGCGTCGCAATCACGCGCAGCTTCAACCAGATCATCTTCAGATTTCGCTTGCAGGCCAATAACATCCGCATCTGCGGCATTGAGGATCTCTTCTTCAATGGCGATATCGCCGTAATCATAATCAGTAATAACCACCTTAAATCTTCGACTCATCAGACGCTCCTTTAACCAGATTGCGTAGTTTTCGCCACCGACATCAGCAGCGGGTTTCGAAAAAAACTAACTGAGATCTGGTATACCAGTCAAAGAAAAGTTAAGAAAATGTGACCAGGATTGGCTTTTTAATGATTTCACAGGAAGGTGCCAGGGAGCCCTGGCTTAGTAGATCAGGAGGATGTGGTCAGGGAAGCGGCGTCGGCTGCGGCGATATCTTCCACACCGATTTCATAGGTTTCACGGGTACGGCCCAAATGGCGTTCGAGAATGGCCAAGACTTCTGCGTGTGCATCATTTCTGATAGCGGCAACAATTTCGCCATGTTCTTGATAAGAAAGCGATGTGTGTTGTGGTTTAGCAGCAAGGTGAGTACGTAACGCCGCGATTTTAGCCGCATAACGCACGTAAGAATTGGTCAGGTAAGCGTTGTCACAGAAATCAAAAAAACGCTGGTGGAAATCATTATCCAACTCCAGATAACGACGGAAATCCCCCTTACTCTGAGCGACGTCCATTTGTTTCACCACTGCATCCAATGCATCCGCCAGCCCTTTGGCATCCTGCTGCATAGCCAGTGTCAGTGCCGCGGTTTCAAGAACCTGTCGGAAAGCACAAATTTCTCGCACTTCCCTGGCGCTCAAAGTAAATACTCGCACGCCTGATTGCGGTTTGATCGTCACCAGCCCTTCAACACTGAGTTGGGCAAGTGCTTCTCTAACCGGTGTTTTTGAGACATTCAGCTCAGCGGCAACGGTGCGTTCGCTTATGGCTGCCCCAAGTGGAATATCGCCATGGACTATCAGCTTGCGAACGTGATCGGTTACTACCGCTGTCAGTGACTTAGGTCGCTCAAAATCTGCCACGGATGACTCCCTGTTGATGGACGAGATGCCACATTTTAGCGAATCAGCTCAGGACAACAATCCTTTTACATTTATTGCTGGCTAGTCAGAGGTCGCTAAGATGATGTTTGTGGCCTGGATCATCCCCACCACGGGGAATACCATCACTTCAGGAGATAAGCCAATGAAAGATGATCGTTAAACGTTATCCTGCCAATTTCAGTCAAAAATGCATCCTCTGCATTTTTGTCATGTCTTGCGATACTGTGATAGCTATAGACGATATTAATCACATCATCTTCAGTGAAGTTGTCATTCAGCGCAAAACGTGCAGCAGTTAGCCACTTTAATAGTAGCCATTCCGATATCATTAAATAAAGATTGGTGAAGAGTTCTCTTCCATTCTTCAGTGGGAAAAAATCCTCATACATACGATACTGGATATAGTTACTAAGTAGATGGGAACGCTCCTGGAACCAGGGGCGTGCTTTATCTTGCCAGATTTTATTTAATCGCTGCATTGTGTCTGCGGAATTGTTGCTTTGCACAGTATGCAGTCTTTGCGAATAACGTCGTAAGGTAGACCACCCCCGACCTTCATGTTTTTTATTCAGGTATGTTTGCAGTCGAGAAAACAGTTCGGATTGTAGCGGGTAGTTAGGATTTAATTCATCAATGTTTTTTCTGATTTGGCCATTATAAATCGCCGTCTGGATATCCTCGAAATAATTTAAAATATTCCCTTCCGGCTCATTGTCCTTTTCCAACTTATCACGATAAAAGAATAACAAGATGATACCGTAAAAGCCTGCGTCGATGTCTGAACCACAGGTTAGCATAATGTTGGTGCACATCAGATTGAGCAGACGATCTTGCTCGCTAATGTCAGGTGCATCCAACGCCTCGGGACTTGGCTTGATTTTTTCGCTGTAGAGCATCGCGCCCGGCGTTGTTAAGAGTTTTTTTGCCGCTTCCGGGCATGATAGGGTCAGGTTACTTCTAATTTCATATTTATAGCTGGCGTAAAGACGTGGATAGATCGCACAGGTGGTGCTGAGCGCTTTTTCCCCAAGTGACTTATGCACTTTGCACAAGCGGTCTTCATCAAGGAAAGTACAGTTGCCATTGCTGGTTAATTTTATTTTCCCCCAACGACTCTGGCTTTCTTTAGTTGTAATAATATTTTCAACAGCAATTTGACGAATTTCAATGGCTTCGCTCTGCATGTATCGATTTACCGCTGGTTCATCGAGCTCAATATCCCATCCTTTGCAGCAATGGTCGGGGCAGGCACTACCCACACACTGAAACTGGTTGAAAAATGCCGGTTCCACAATAACGATCTCTTCCATAAACGCAGCGCTCTCTTCAAAGAAGAAAAAATAATAATGCCCAACGATAGCAACAGGGGAATAAATCGATAGTAGAAAATCATAACCAAATTGCTGCATGTTCTGCTCATAAAACACCGTTTTATAACGGGGAGATGCCCGTTGATTCGGCAATATAAAAGGCGGGTATTGTGTCATTTAACCTGTTTTTAACATTGTTGATGGGGAATAAAGACATTGAAAGGGAATTAAAAGCATATAATGTTAAAGATGACAGGCACCCAGTACCTTAGAAAATAAAATTATTCTTAGCCATTTGCGGCATGCCTGGAGACGCTGAGTCAATCGGGAACGTTGAAGTATCTGAATAGCGGGTATACATTTCAGTTTTTCCCAGCTCGATGCATTGTCCTGCTACCTGGTAAGTTAGATGCGCCACAAGCGTTAGAGTTGAAGAGAAAACATGCTGCGTCAGCAGAAACATTCAAACTCTCCCTTATGCCAGAGAACAATAAGCAGGATGATGGCAAGGGCATGAGTGAGCAGCGCGTGTCCTGCGCTGCTCAGGCCGTCTCTTCCTTAAGATAACAATTAGTCACCCGCCATGCGTCTGTATTGCTCAAAGCGTTGTTTTGCATCCTGTTCCGTCTGTTCGAACAGGCGATCCACAAGATCTGGCGCTGTGCGGCGCAGCGCAGCATAACGCACCTCGCCCAATAAAAAGTCGCGGAAACTGTCTTCCGGCTCCTCCGAATCAAGCATAAACGGATTTTTCCCTTTCTCGGCTAACTGAGGGTTATAACGCCACAGATGCCAATAACCCGCTTCGACCGCACGCTTCGCTTCACGATGGCTGCAACCCATCCCCGCTTTTAACCCGTGATTGATACAGGCCGCATAGGCAATCACCAGAGAAGGCCCAGGCCAGGCTTCGGCTTCGGCGATAGCCCGCAGCGTCTGGGCTTTATCCGCACCCATCGCAATTTGCGCGACATAGACGTTGCCGTAGCTGAGCGCCATCATACCGAGATCTTTTTTGCGGGTACGTTTGCCCTGCGCCGCAAACTTGGCGATGGCGGCGACCGGCGTGGATTTAGACGATTGGCCGCCAGTATTGGAGTAGACCTCGGTATCGTAAACCAACACATTGATGTCTTCTCCGGATGCCAGTACATGGTCCAGTCCGCCAAAGCCAATATCATAGGCCCAGCCATCTCCGCCAAAGATCCACTGTGAACGTTTAGCGAAGTAGTCCTGGTTTTGATAGAGCCGATTAAGCAGGTCATCATCGCCCTTTTCTTCCGCCAACAATGTGCTCAGACGTTCACCGCGCTCCCGCGTGCCATTGCCCTGATCTTTCAGCGCCAGCCATTGCTGCAAAGCCTGCTGCAGCCCGGCGCTGAGTGGCCGATTTAACGCCTCGGTGGCATATTGGGCGAGCTGATCACGAATCGCTCGCCCTCCCAGCATCATGCCAAGGCCAAACTCGGCGTTGTCCTCAAACAACGAGTTTGCCCACGCTGGCCCCTGCCCTTTATGGTTGGTGGTCCAGGGAATTGAGGGTGCACTGGCCCCCCAGATTGATGAACAGCCGGTGGCATTGGCGATCATCATCCGGTCGCCGAACAGTTGCGTCACCAGCCGCGCATAAGGTGTTTCACCACAACCCGCACAGGCACCGGAAAACTCCAGCAGCGGCGTTTCAAACTGGCTGCCTTTTACCGAGGTTTTGCCAAATGGGTTGATTTTCGGTGCCAGTTCCAACGCGTAGTTCCACACGCTGCTCATATGTCGCTGGGTTTCCAGTGGCTTCATACTCAACGCCTTCCCTTTCGCCGGGCAGATATCGACGCAGTTACCGCAGCCAGAACAGTCCAGCGGAGAGATCGCCAGGTGATATTCATAATCGGTTGCTCCTTGTGCCGGTTTACTCAACAGCTCCGGCATGGCGAAATAACGTTCCTCGGTGGTCAGCAATGCCGGGCGCACGGCGGCATGGGGACAGATAAATGCACATTGATTACATTGGGTACAACCCTCAGGCTGCCATACCGGGACTTCCAGCGCGATACCGCGCTTCTCCCAGGCCGCTGTGCCGGTGGGAAAGGTGCCATCCTCCATACCGGCGAAGGTGCTCACCGGCAGCTTGTCGCCACACTGACGATTCATCGGTTCAAGAATGTTGCTGATGAAATCCGGCAACAGCCGCGCAGGAGCGGGTTTATCCTCCTGCATCGCCCAGCGTTCGGGCACCATCACCTCCTGGATGGCTTCCATACCCAGATCGATTGCGGCGTTGTTCATATCGACCACGTTTTGTCCTTTGCTGCCGTAAGATTTCTCCACGGCCTGCTTGAGATAGATGGCGGCGGTGGGTGGGTCAATGATTCCGGCTAACTTAAAGAATGCCGCCTGCATCAACATATTGAAGCGCCCGCGCAAACCCAGTTTACGGGCAATCTCCACCGCATTTAGGGTGTAAAAACGAATGCTATTGCGCGCAATGTAACGTTTGACGCTGGCGGGTAGTTTCTCCTCCAGTTCCTCGCCAAACCAGGTGCAGTTCAGCAGGAAAGTACCACCTGGCGTTAACCCTTCCAGTAAGTCGTATTTGTCGACATAAGATTGCTGTGAACAGGCGATAAAATCGGCACGGTGAATCAGGTACGGGGCGTTGATCGGGTGATGGCCAAAGCGCAGATGCGAAACCGTAATGCCACCCGATTTCTTCGAGTCATAGGCGAAATAAGCCTGAGCGTACATCGGGGTGTTATCACCAATGATTTTGATGGCGCTTTTATTCGCACTCACCGTGCCGTCCGATCCCAGCCCCCAGAATTTACAGGCGGTGATCCCCTCCGTGGAGACCTGTACCTCATGCACCGGCAGCGGTAGTGAGGTATGGGTGACATCATCGAAGATCCCCAAGGTAAAGCCATCTTGCGGTAACGGTTTTTTCAGATTCTCGAAAACTGAGACGATATGTGATGGCAGAATATCTTTACCGCCGAGGGCGTAACGTCCGCCGACAATAAGGGGCGGGTTATCATGTCGGTAGAAAGCGTTTTTCACATCCAGACAGAGCGGTTCAGCCTGCGCGCCCGGCTCCTTGGTACGATCCAGCACCGCGATACGTTTCACGCTGGCGGGAATACGGGCAAAAAAATGCGCTAACGAAAAGGGGCGAAACAAATGAACCATCAGCACCCCGACCTTCTCGCCGCTGTCGAGCAAGGCATCGACCACGTCTTGAATGGTGTCGCAGACTGACCCCATTGCAACAATCATATCCTCAGCATCATCCGCGCCGTAATAATCAAACAGATGGTATTCGCGCCCGGTGATAGCGGCGATCTCCGCCATGTAATTTTCCACAATGTCAGGCAATGCGGCATAGAAACCGTTGGAGGCTTCCCGCTCCTGAAAATAGATATCCGGATTCTGTGCCGTGCCGCGAATCACCGGATGGTCAGGGTTGAGTGCATGGCGGCGAAACCGGTTCAGCGCGTCGATGTCGAGTAGCGGTGCGAGTTCATCGTACTCCAGCACTTCGATTTTCTGGATTTCATGCGAGGTGCGGAAACCGTCAAAGAAGTTAATAAAGGGCACCCGCCCTTTAATTGCAGACAAATGCGCCACCGCAGACAAATCCATCACTTGCTGAACATTGCTTTCCGCGAGCATTGCGCAACCGGTCTGGCGCACTGCCATTACGTCCTGATGATCGCCAAAAATATTCAGGGAATTGGTCGCCAGCGCCCGTGCGCTGACATGAAACACACCAGGCAACAGTTCACCGGCAATTTTGTAGAGGTTCGGGGTCATCAGCAATAAACCCTGAGAAGCGGTATAGGTGGTGGTTAATGCACCTGCCTGTAGTGCCCCGTGCACCGCACCGGCTGCGCCCGCTTCCGACTGCATCTCCATCACCTTTACGGGTTGACCAAACAGATTCTTCTTCCCGGCAGCAGCCCACTCATCAACATTTTCCGCCATGGGGGTTGAGGGCGTGATGGGATAAATCGCCGCCACATCGGTAAAGGCGTAGGAGATCCAGGCCGCTGCCGCGTTGCCATCCATCGTTTTCATCGTTCCGGACATGTCTGTTTCCTCGAAAATCGTCGTGACTTTGCCCGTAGCACAGCCTGTGCCAGTTTATGTTTAATGATTA